>NZ_AMXF01000085.1 GCF_000310225.1 Thauera phenylacetica B4P | reverse complement strand
AGGCTCGGCGGCCGCCTCGGCGCGCTCGCCGCCGCCGCGCTGTTGTCCGCCTGCGCGCTGCCGGTGCTGCCGCCCTCCGACGCCCCGGTCAGCGACGAGGTGCTCGCCAGCCCGAGCTCGGCCGGCAAGCGCCTGCGCCCGATGCCGTGGCGTCCGCTCGACGTGCGCGCCGACTGCCGCTTCCGCGACGAGGCCGGCTACACCACGCGCATCACGCTCGACGTGGCGCAGTCGAAGGTGAAGGCCTTCAACGCCGACGTCGACATCCCGCGCCGCGGCAGCTGCAGCTTCCACGGCCCGTTCACGCAGACGCGCGAGAAGCCGAGCGTGCAGCTGCGCGCGCCCGACGGCTGCACGGTGGACATCTTCGAGCAGGGCAAGGCGGTCACCGTCGGCTTCGCCAACTGCGCCAGCCGCTGCACCCGCGGCGCCTTCGATTACCTGTGGCCGATCATCGTCGATCGGACCAACGGCCAGTGCCACTGAGCGCACGGCCACACGCGACACGAGAACACACCATGAGCCGATCCGATTGGGAAGTCGTCATCGGGCTGGAAGTCCACGCCCAGCTCAACACCGCCAGCAAGATCTTCTCCGGCGCCAGCACCGCCTTCGGCGCCGAGCCCAACCGCCAGGCGAGCGCGGTGGATATCGCCCTGCCCGGCGTGCTGCCGGTGCTCAACCGCGGCGCAGTCGAGCGCGCGATCCGCTTCGGCCTGGCGATCGGCGCCCATGTCGCCGAGAAGAGCGTGTTCGCGCGCAAGAACTACTTCTACCCCGACCTCCCCAAGGGCTACCAGATCAGCCAGATGGACCTGCCGGTGGTGGTGGGCGGCGAGATCACGATCCGCGTCGGCGAGGGCGAGTCGGCGTATGAGAAGACCGTGCGCCTGACCCGCGCCCACCTCGAGGAAGACGCGGGCAAGAGCCTGCACGAGGACTTCCACGGCATGACCGGCATCGACCTCAACCGCGCCGGCACGCCGCTGCTCGAGATCGTCTCCGAGCCCGACATGCGCTCGTCCGCCGAGGCCGTGGCCTACGCCCGCACGCTGCACGCGCTGGTGCGCTGGATCGACATCTGCGACGGCAACATGCAGGAGGGCTCCTTCCGCTGCGACGCCAACGTGTCGGTGCGGAAGAAGGGAGCGACCGAGTTCGGCACCCGGCGCGAGATCAAGAACCTCAACTCCTTCCGCTTCCTGCAGCAGGCGATCGATTACGAGGTGCAGTGGCAGATCGACACCCTCGAGGACGGCGGCCGCATCGAGCAGGCCACCGTGCTGTTCGACCCCGACACCGGCGAGACGCGCATGATGCGCAGCAAGGAAGACGCCCACGACTACCGCTACTTCCCAGACCCCGACCTGCTGCCGCTGATGATTTCCGACGCGTGGAAGGCGCGCGTGCAGGCCGGGATGCCCGAGCTGCCGGGGGCGATGAAGGCGCGCTTCATGGACGCGTGGGGCCTGTCGGCCTACGACGCCACCACGCTCACCGCGTCCAAGGAAGTCGCCGACTTCTACCAGGCCACGGTGTCGGCCGCCGGCGCCGCGCAGGCGACTCAGTTGCCAAAACTCTGCGCCAACTGGGTCATGGGCGACCTCGCCGCGCGCCTCAACAAGGCCGAGCTCGACGTCTCCGCGTCGCCGGTGTCGCCCGCGCAGCTCGCCGGGCTGGTCGCGCGCATCGCCGACAACACGATCTCCAACGCGATCGGCAAGAAGGTGTTCGAGGCGCTGTGGAACGGCGAGGGGGTGACGGCGGGCGAGGTCATCGACAAGCAGGGCCTGAAGCAGGTGACGGATACCGGCGCGATCGAGGCCATGATCGACGAGGTGCTCGCCGCCAACCAGAAGTCGGTGGAGGAGTTCCGCGCCGGCAAGGAGAAGGCCTTCAATGCCCTGGTCGGCCAGGTCATGAAGGCGAGCAAGGGCAAGGCCAGCCCCGCCCAGGTCAATGAGCTGCTGAGGAAGAAGCTCGGCGCCTGAGCGGGACGGCGGCCGCGAACGGAGGGTTCCACGATGTGCCAGTTGCTGGGCATGAACTGCAACGTGCCGACCGACATCTGCTTCTCGTTCGCGGGCTTCCGCGCGCGCGGCGGACTCACCGACCACCACCGCGACGGCTGGGGGATCGCCTTCTTCGAGGGGCGCGGCGTGCGCGTCTTCCTCGACCCGGCGCCGAGCGCGCATTCGCCGGTGGCGGAGCTGGTGAATCGCTACCCGATCCGCTCGCTCAACGTCATCGCCCACATCCGCAAGGCCACCCAGGGTGACATCCGGCTCGAGAACACCCACCCCTTCCAGCGCGAGCTGTGGGGGCGCTACTGGATCTTCGCCCACAACGGCAACCTGAAGGACTTTGCGCCGCGGCTCTCGGGGCGCTTCCTGCCGGTCGGCAGCACCGACTCGGAGCTCGCCTTCTGCCACCTCCTCGACACGCTGGCCGCGCGCTTTCCGGCCGGCAAGCCCGCGCCCGCGGAGCTGCACGCGGCGCTGCGCGAGCTCGCGCGCGAGATCGGCAGCCGCGGCGAATTCAACTTCCTGCTCTCGGACGGCGACTGGCTGTTCGCGCACTGCTCGTCACGGCTGTGCTACATCGTCCGGCGCGCGCCCTTCGCCGAGGCCCACCTCGCCGACGAGGACCTCACGGTGGATTTCCGCCGCCTCACCGGTCCGCAGGACCGCGTCGCGGTGATCGCCACGACGCCGCTCACCGATAACGAACACTGGGCACAGATCCCGCCGGGCAACCTGGTCGCCTTCCGCGACGGCGAGACGGTCACGCTGGGCGAAACCGCCACGGTGGCGCAGGATTACCCACGTCGCGGCGACGACCGCAGCGCGAGTGCGTAACAGTTCCTCGCCCACCTCCTGTTTTCGGGCCTAGATTGAAAGCCCGTCGAACCCTCCGCAGCCGACCGAGAAGCCCTCATGGATTGCCCCCTGTGCGCCCTGCCGTCCGAACTCACCCTCTGGGAGGACGAGCGCTGCCGCGTCATCCGCGTCGATGATGCCGCCCATCCGGGCTTCTGCCGGGTGGTGTGGGGCGAGCATGTGGCCGAGATGACCGACCTCTCGCCCGCCGACCGCCGCCACCTGCTCGACGTGGTGATGGCCACCGAGGCCGCGCTGCGCAACCTGCTCGACCCCGACAAGATCAACCTCGCCAGCTTCGGCAACATGGTGCCGCACCTGCACTGGCACGTGATCCCGCGCTACCGCGACGATCGCCATTTCCCCGAGTCGGTGTGGGGCGCGCCGCAGCGCGAAGGCGTGGTCCACCCCGCGGCCGACGCGGTCCCGCTCGCGCGCGCGATCGACGGCGCGCTGCACCCCGGCGGACCGGACTGAGGACGCGCGAAGCCATGGACTACAGCCAGCCCGCAGTCTGCCTCGCCCTGCTGCAGAAGCTGCACCCGACCGATTTCCGCGCCACGCATGCCAGCCTGACCCGCATCGTCAACGGCCTGCTCGAGGCCTCGCCTGCGCCCAACCAGCACCTCGAGGTGCTGGAGGCGGCGCGCGAGACGCTCGCCTTCGTGCAGGGCGAGATGGCGCACGTGTATGCGATCCATCCGCAAGGGCCGGCACGCACCGGCGAAGGCGGAGCGCTCGAACGCGTGGTCGCGCTGTGGAAGGCGGTGGCGCATTCGTACGCGCGCATCGCCGACGCCGACGCCCGCGAAGGCACGCTAGACGACCAGCGTGCGCTGCTCGCCCAGCGCCGGGTGTTCTACGAGGGTCTCGTGCTGGTGGAGTACTACCGTGCCCACCTCGAGCTCCCGCAGGGCCTGTGGCGCTCGGTGCATGTGGCCTACGACGACGCCGTGCGCAACGGCATGGCGCAGGTGCGCGTGACCGATCCGCTCAACGAGGTGTGGCGGGCACAGAGCGCCCAGGAAGCCTACGTCGCCACCCAGCTCGTCGAGCTTGCCAACCCCTATGGCCGCGGCGAGCGCGAACTGAACTGGGTCGTGCGCTGGGCGCAGCGCTTCGCGCCCTATTGCACGCTCGATGCCGGCATCGAAGGCCACAAGCCCAGTAGCTACGGCATCGACACCGACGGCGACAGCGGCCTGCGCCCGCTCGGCCTGCTGGCGCGCACACCCACGGTGCTGCGCTTCGACGGCAGCGGGCTCGCCACCCAGATCCAGGCCGTCCTCGCGCAGTTCAAGCGCGGCGTCACGCCCGCCTCGCTCGGGCTCGGCAACGACTGCTCGGCCAGCTCGAGCGCGCGCCTGCTGCTGTCGCTCTACCGCCCCTGGGGGCTGGCCGCTTCCGGACGACGTTTTCCACGCCGGCAGAAATCCGGAGCGATCGACTTCACCGGCGACTGGCTCGCGATCGGCTACGCGATCAAGGGCGAGCTCTTCCAGCAACCCGTCACCGAGCAGCGCCCGCGCGCCTTCCGCGACGACATCTCCCTGCTCACCTTCGGCGAGCGCGTGGCCACCGTCGATGGCAGCACCTCGGAGAGCCGGCGGCGCGAGGCGCAGGCGGCGGACCTGGGCATGGAGTGCGAGCGCTGGGAGCTCATGGACCAGTCGGTGGGCGGCTTCCGCCTGCGCCGCAGCGGCGACGGCACACGCCTGGACCACCACCAGCTGGTCGGCATCCGCCCGCCCGACGCCGACCAGCTGCTGATCGCCGACCTGAGCTGGCTGATGTACCGCACCGACGGCACGCTCGAAGTCGGCATCAACGTGCTGCCCGGGGTGCCACGGGTGGTCGGGGTGCGACGCACGATCGCGCGCGCGGGATCCCGCGAGCCCTTCCACCAGGCCTTCATGCTGCCACCCTCGCCCGCGCTCAAGACCGCCGGCGCGCTGGTGCTGCCGCCCACCTGGTTCAAGAAGGACCGCATCCTCGATGTGCAGGACGGCGGGGAGCGCCAGCAGGTGCGCCTGCTCAAGGTGCTGATGCGCGGCGCCAACTTCGACCAGTGCAGCTTCGAGGCGGTCGAACAGGAGCTCAGCCCAGCCTGATTCGCACTGGCGGAAAGCGCAGCACGAAGCGGCTGCCCCGGCCCGGTTCGCTGTCGATCGAGAGTTCGCCCTGGTGGCGAGTGGTGACGTGCTTGACGATCGCGAGGCCGAGCCCGGTGCCGCCGGTCTCGCGGGAGCGCCCGCGATCCACGCGGTAGAAGCGTTCGGTCAGGCGCGGGATGTGCACCGGGTCGATGCCGATGCCGTCATCCGCCACCCAGAACTCGCCACCGCCCGCGCCGGCACGCCAACCGATCTCGATGTGGCCGCCGGCCGGCGTGTAGCGCACCGCGTTGCTGGCGAGGTTGGAAAAGGCACTGCGCAGCTCCTTGTGGCTGCCGAGGAGTTCGCCGCCCCCCTCGAGCACCAGGCTCACCTCGTGGCGGCCCGCCGACAGCAGCTCGCAGTCGCGCACCACGTCGCGCACCAGCGCCTGCGCGTCGACCTGCTCCTCGGCGGGCGCAGGCGCGCCGGTCTCGAGTGCGGACAGGGTCAGCAGCTCCTCGATCAGGCGCTGCATGCGCGAGGACTGCTCGCTGGCGAGACTCAGGTACTGCAGCACCTCGTCGCGCGTGAAGTCGTCAACGCCGTCGATCAGCATCTCGAGGAAGCCGCCGACCACGGTGAGCGGCGTCCGCAGCTCGTGCGACACGTTGGAGACGAAGTCTCGCCGCATCGTCTCCAGGCGCTCGAGCTGGGAGACATCGCGCGACAGCACCATGCGCCGGTTGCCGGCGAAGGCGATCACCTGCACCTGCAGGCTGCGCTCGCGCCGGCGCAGCGAGCGCATCACCAGCGGCTCGGCGTACTCGCGCGCGGCGAGATAAGCGACGAACTCGGGCTGGCGTACCAGACCCGGCAGCGCCATGCGCAGGTCCTTGCGACGATCGAGGTCGAAGTGCTGCTCGGCCATCGGATTCATCCACTCGATGGCGTCGTCTTCAGCCAGGTAGATCACCCCCTCCGGCATCGCCTGCGCGGCCTGCTGGAAGCGGGCAAGCTCGGCCGAGAGGCGCTCCTTGACCTCGCATTCGCGCTGCAGGCGATCGCCGACCTCGGCGAAGATGCGTCCCCACAGCCCTTCGGCCTGCGGCACCGGGGTGCCGACGGGCTGGCGCGCCCAGGTGACGAGCAGGCGCAGGTTGCGCACCAGCATGATCGCCCAGCCGACGAGCCCGACCACCAGCAGGGCCAGCGCAGCGGCGCTGCCGCGGTAGGCGACCGCCAGCGCCGCGAGCACCATGAGCGTGCCCAGGGGGAGGACGATGACGAGGGTGACGAAGCTGAGCGGGCGGCGGATCACTTGGGAGCGGAGCGGCGAAGCGCTCAGGAGGCGGCGGCCTGCGTAGTGTGCACCGAGAAACGGTAGCCGCTACCGCGCACGGTCTGGATCAGCGCATCGTGCAGGCTGGGCTCGAGCGCGCAGCGCAGGCGGCGGATGTGCACATCGACGGTGCGCTCCTCGACGAAGACATGGTCGCCCCACACCTGGTCGAGCAGCTGGGCGCGCGAATGCACGCGCTCGGGGTGGGTCATGAGGAAATGCAGCAGGCGGAACTCGGTGGGCCCGAGCGCGAGCGCGGTCTCGCCCGCGCTGACGCGGTGGGTGGCGGGGTCCAGGCGCAGGCCGCCGAGCTCGACCACGTCCTCGGTCGTCTGCGGCGCGCGCCGGCGCAGCACCGCCTTGATGCGCGCGACCAGCTCGCGCGGGCTGAAGGGCTTGGTGACGTAGTCGTCTGCGCCGATCTCGAGCGCGCTGACCTTGTCCTGCTCCTCGCCGCGCGCGGTCAGCATGATGATGGGGATGTCGCTGGTGCGTTCGTCGGCGCGCAGCCGGCGAGCGAACTCGACGCCCGAGGCGCCGGGCAGCATCCAGTCCAGCAGCACCAGATCGGGTAGCGCCTCGCGCACGATGCGCTGCGCGCTCTCGGCGTCGTTGGCGCGCACCACGTGATGGCCGGCGCGGGCGAGGTTCGCCGCGATCAGCTCCTGGATCGCCGGCTCGTCTTCCACGAGCAGTATGTTCGCTGGCATGCCTGTGCTCCCTGAAAAATGCCCGTGAAGTGTATTGCAGCTCCTTGACGCTTTGATGACACGTCATCGAAGCGCAATGCGCAATACCCACGCGCCTCCCTGACCGAACCGGACAGGGAGGCGCGGGGCGGGGCGAACGGGGTCGGAGCACCGGCCTCCCGGGGTTCAGCCTCCCTGCCAGAGCGCGTCGACCGTCCGCGGCGCCAGCGCCAGCAGCACCCGGCGCCGGTAGCCCACGCCGGCGACGGTGGTCTTGAGCACGTTCGAAGTCTTCCGTACGAGCTGGGCCAGGGTCGCGGCCGCTTCGGCGTTCCAGGACCCACCCACCAGCGCGTCCGTGGGAACGGACAGCGGAGCGGAATTGGAGCCGGTGATCGCTACCTTCAGCCCGGCGATGAGGTCTCCATCACGGCGCAAGGCGACCGCGACGCCCGCGAGCGGAAAGTCGATGGCGTCGCGAATGCGGGCCTTGGCGTAGGCGGCTTTCCAGCCGGCGGCAGGCGGGACTTCGACCGCGGCGACCAGCTCACCCGGCTTCAGGGTGAGATGCTCGGCACCGTCTTCGCTGAACAACTCGGCCACCGCCACGCTGCGCCGGCCACCGGGACCCACGATCTCGGCGCGGGCGTCCAGCACCATCAGCGCGGGGGCGACGTCACCGTGGTAGGTGGCGTAGCAGCGGTCGTTCTTCACGATGACGTGACACGTGTCGCCTTGATACTTGAGGCAGTAGCCGTTACCGGCACGCCACCACTCGCTCTGGTTGTAGAAGATGCAGCGCGTGTCCTGGCAAAGGTTGCCGCCCAGGGTGGCGGCGGCGCGATGGGTCGGTCCCGCCACCGCCTCGGCGGCCTGGGACAGCGCGGGCCAGCTCGCCCGGACGAGCGCGTGCTCAGCGATGGCCTCCAGCGTGGCGGCCGCGCCGATGCGCAGGCTGCCGTCGGCGAGGGTGGAGATGGCGCCCAGGCCATCGACTCCGGTCAGGTCCACCAGGGCTGCGGGTCGGCCCAGGCCACGGCGGAGGTTGGGCAGCAGGTCGGTGCCGGCGGCCAGGGGAACGGCGCCCTCGGCGGCGAGGGCGCTGACCGCGTCGGCCAGGGTCGCGGGGCGTTGGGTGCGGAAATCGGCGAGGATGTTCATGCTGCGGCTTCCTTGGCGTCGAGCAGGTCGGTGATGCGGTCGGGGCTGAGCGGGAAATCGGTGGCGCGCACGCCGACCGCTTCATACACCGCCTCCTGGATGGCGGGAAGGAAGCCGGCCAGCATGCCCTCCGAGGCTTCCTTGGCGCCGAACGGGCCGTTGGGGTCGAGGCTCTCGACGATGATCACCTCGATGTCCGGGCTCTCCATCATGGTGGGAACGCGGTAGTCGAGGATGTTGCCGTGCACCATCCGCCCCTTGTCATACGCGGTCTCCTCCGACAAGGCCTGACCCATGCCCATCCACACGCCCCCTTGCGTCTGGCCCTCCACCGCGAGGGGGTTGAGCGCCTTGCCCACATCGACCGCCACCCACACCTTGTGCGCGGTGACCTTGCCGGTGATCTCGTCCACCGAAGCCTCCACGACCTGGGCGGCGTAGCAAAAGCCCATCGTCGCACCGATCGCGCTGCCGCGGATGTTCTTGTCGCCCTGGAACTCGGTCGGGCAGGTGAAGGTGCCCTTCACGGTGATGGTGCCGGAGTCGACCATCGCGGCCTTCACGACCTCCTGGAACGTGAGCCCGGGATCCTGGCTCCCTGAGACCATGAACAGCTCGTCGATGACCTCGATGTCTTCCTCGCGGGCGTCGAGCTTCTTCGCCGCCGCCTTGACCAGGATGCCCTTGAGCTCCTCGGCGGCGGAGATCGACGCGTTGCCGACCATGAAGGTGACGCGCGACGAGTACGAACCGTTGTCCTTCGGGGTCAGCGCGCTGTCGGCGGAGATGACCCGGATGCGGTCGAGACGCACACCGAGCACCTCGGCGGCCACCTGCGAGGCCATGGTGTTGGAGCCCTGGCCGATGTCGGCGGCGCCGGTGAGCAAGGTGATGCCACCGTCGAAGTCGAGCTTCAGGTTGACGGTGGCATGCGGCTCGCCGGTCCAGTGCTTCGGAGTCGAGGTGCCCGACACGAAATGCGACAGCGCGATGCCGAGGCCGCGCCCCTTGGGCAGCTTGCCCTTGCGCTCTTCCCAGCCCGAGGCCGTCTTGACCTTCTCCAGGCATTCCGGCACGCCGTAGCTCATCACCCGCTGAGCGTACAGGGTGACGTAGGGGATCTGCGGCAGCATGTTGATCTGGCGGATCCGGATCGAATCGATGCCGAGCTCCTCGGCCATCTCGGTGAGCAAGGCCTCGAAAGCTGCCCGGGTGTCGACCGTGCCATGCCCGCGCATCGCGCCACAGGGCGGCAGATTGGTGTAGACACGCCAGGCGTCGTGCTTGATCGCCGGGATGTGGTAGAGCCCGTGCATCAGCGCACCGGTGTAGAGGATGGTGATGATGCCGTAGCCGGCATACGCACCGCCGGCCTGGGTAGCCTCCAGCGCCAGCGCGGCGATCTTCCCATCCTTCTTCAGGCCGATCTTCATCTTCACTTCCGTCCATGGACGGCCACGATGCGCGATGAAGGTCTCCTCGCGGGTCTGCAGCAGGCGTACCGTGCCCTTGGCCTTGCGTGCCAGCAGGGCGGCGATGATCTCGAAGTGCAGCGCCTCGGTGCGCGCCCCGAAGCCGCCGCCGAGGAAAGGCTTGATCACCCGGATCCGCGCCGAGTCCATCTGCAGGCAGGCCGCCACCTTCAGGTGCACGTAGTAGGGCACCTGGGTGGTGGTGTTCAGCGTCAGCATGTCGCGCACCGGGTCGTACTCGGCCAGCGTGGCGTTGAGCTCCATGTGGACGTGGTTGACCTCGGCGTAGGTGTAGGTCTTTGCGCGGATCAGGTCGGCTTCGGCGAAGGCCGCGGCGACGTCGCCGAATTCGGCGTGAACCTCGCGCAGCACGTTGTTGGGCTTGTCGTCGTGGATGGCGAGCGCGCCCGCCTTCCTCGCCGCCTTGGGGGTGAAGTAGGCGGGCAGGACTTCGTACTCGACCCGAATCAGCCCGAGCGCCTTTTCCGCGGTGAGCTCGTCGATGGCGGCGACCGCAGCCACCGGATCGCCGCGGTAACGCACCTTCTCGCGTGCGAGCGGGTATTCGTTCTCGGCGATGGGCAGCACACCGAACGGCACCGGAGTCTCCGCCCCGGTGCAGACCGCGGCCACGCCCTCCAGCGCCTCGGCCGCCGCGGTGTCGATGGACAGGATGCGGGCATGCGCGTGCGGCGAGCGCAGGATGCGTCCGACCAGGGCGTCGGGAGCGGCGATGTCCGCCGTGTACTTGGCCTTGCCGGTGACCTTCTCGACCCCGTCGACCAAGGGTGTGCGGGCGCCGACCGTGCCATTCCTGGGGAACCTCGGGTTCATTTCGCCTCCTCCGCGCACAGCCGCGCCGCCGCCGCGACCTCCACGGACTCGATGATCTTCACGTAGCCGGTGCAGCGGCACAGATTGCCGGCCAGAGCGGTCTTGATCTCCTCGCGCGAGGGATCGGGGTTCTTGCGCAGCAGCGCTTCGGAGGCCATCAGCATGCCCGGCGTGCAGAAGCCGCACTGAGTGCCCAGCTTCTCGTGGAACGCGGCCTGCAGCTTCGAGAGCGTGCCTTGGGTCGACAGCGACTCGACGGTCTCGACCTTCCTGCCCGCGACCTGGTGGGCCAGGGTCGAGCAGGCCAGGCGCGGGCGATCGTCCACCAGGACGGTGCAGGCGCCACATTCGCCGCCATCGCAACCTTGCTTGGTGCCGGTCAGGCCGACCGCCTCGCGCAGGTAATCGAGCAGCAGCATGTTGTCGGGAACGAGGTCCTCACGGAGACGACCGTTGAGGGTCAGGCGAAGGATGTTCTTCAAGGTCGGGCTCCTATTCCCGCGCAAGCGTCGGGGGTTCACTGTCCGGCTGATAAAGCCGCTTCAGAAAATCGATCAAGGTGGCACGCTCTGCCTCGTCGAGGCGTGCAGAGAACGCCCGGTCCTGGCGCATGACCGCATCCTCGATGCGATCTAGCACCTGCGTGCCGGTTACCGTCATGTGCAGCCGGTAGCGCCGGCGGTCGGTCGGAGAGGCGTCGCGGACGATCAAGCCCTTTTCCTCCAGCTGATCGACCACCTTGACGATCGAGGAACGGTCGACGTCCATGGCGACCGCCAGCGCGCTCTGGCTCAGTCCGGGGTTGTTGGCGATCGCCTGGAGCATGCCGTAGAGGCCCGGCGTGATCCCCTCCGCAGCGCTGATGGCATGGGCGAAATGCCTGAACGCGGCAATCTGGGCACGGCGCAGGTGAAAGCCGAGCTCGTCCGCCATGGGGCCATGGACCAGCGCCGCCTGCCTGACCGGGGTCGCGCCTTGCGGTTGCATTTCTATTGACTCTCCATGTGTTCTTGTTCAAATTGTTGACCAGTCCACCTATTTAAGCAACAAAATTTTGACTCGCTCGCCAGCCGTTTCCGGAGCGTGCGCCCGGGGCAGTCCTGTCCGGACGTTTCCAGCTTGCCGAGCGACTCGCGCACGTGCGCTTGTCAAGCCATTCGCCCGTACGCATAGTGATTGCGCGCTCACCCGCCCCACCCTTGCTTCCTACGCTTCCGGGAACACCCCATGACCGAGACCTCGTCCCCCGTCGCAGGGAGCCTCGCGACAACGCCCGATACCGAATGCTCGGTACGCGAGCGCTTCGGGCTGGATACCGACATGCGGGTTCCGGCCTTCAGCGAAGGCAGCGAGCATGTACCGCAGCGCGACGACACCTACCGCTTCGACCCCGACACCACGATGGCCATCCTTGCGGGCTTCGCCTTCAACCGGCGGGTGATGATCCAGGGCTATCACGGCACCGGTAAATCGACCCACATCGAACAGGTGGCCGCGCGCTTGAACTGGCCGTGCGTGCGCGTGAACCTCGACAGCCACGTGAGCCGCATCGACCTGATCGGCAAGGACGCCATCGTGCTGCGCGACGGCAAGCAGGTGACCGAATTCCGCGAGGGCATCCTGCCCTGGGCGCTGCAACATGCCTGCGCGCTGGTCTTCGACGAATACGACGCCGGCCGCCCCGACGTGATGTTCGTGATCCAGCGCGTGCTGGAGGTCGAGGGCAGGCTCACGCTGCTCGACCAGTCGCGGGTGATCCGCCCGCATCCGGCGTTCCGCCTGTTCGCCACCGCCAACACGATCGGCCTGGGCGACACCACCGGGCTGTATCACGGGACGCAACAGATCAACCAGGCCCAGATGGACCGCTGGAACATCGTGGCGACCCTGAACTACCTCGAACACGAAGCCGAGGTGGAGATCGTCGTGGCCAAGATGCCCGCCTACGACACCCGCGAAGGACGAACCCGCGTCGGCGCCATGGTGACGCTGGCCGGCCTTACCCGCAGCGGGTTCATCAACGCAGACCTGTCCACCGTCATGTCCCCGCGCACGGTGCTGACCTGGGCCGAGAACGCCTTGATCTTCGGGGATCTCCGCTTCGCCTTCCGTGTCAGCTTCCTGAACCGATGCGACGAGATCGAGCGCGCCATGGTCGCTGAGTATTACCAGCGCTGCTTCGGCGAGGAGCTGCTCGACCCGCGCATGCCCGCGGGCTGATCGCGGCATCATGGCCGACGCGCGCGCTCACCCCCGATCGATGCACGGGACCGGGACCACGGCCGTCTTCGTGCAGGCGGTCGACAGCACGATGCGTGCGATCGCCGGACGCGCCCCGGCCGCCGGCAATCCGTCCGCTGCGGGCGACACCCCGCCCGGCCCGCCACCGTCTCTACTCACGATGGCCGAGATTGTCCGCCTGCGCGGCCGGGCCGACGCGCAGGCCTTGCGCCTGCGCTACCACGAGGCGCGCCTCCATGCGGTGGACGAGCTGGAAGGCAAGCACGCGCGTGCGGCCTACGAGGCCATCGAACAGGCACGCGTCGAAGCACTGGGGCAGCGCAGGATGCCCGGGGTGGATGCCAATATCACCGCCATGATCGACCAGCACTGCCGGGACAGGAAGTTCGATCGCGCGACCCGCCGGGAACAGGTTCCGCTCGCCGAGGCGCTGCGCGTCCTCGCGCGCGAACGCCTGTGCGGCTCGCCGCCCCCACCGGCGGCACAGGCCATGGTCGAGCTGTGGCGCCCCTTCTTCGACACCCGGGTCGCGCCGCGCCTCGATGCCCTGCGTGCGCACCTTCGTGAAGAGCGCAGCTTCGCCGCCGGACTGCGGGAGCTGATCGGGGCGCTCGACCTGGGCGGCCCCGGCAGCGAGCCCCGCGAGCAGCGCAAGCTCGCCCGCTGCGAGGCCGCAGCGGGCGAAGAGGAGGCCCCGCAGCAACCGCGGGCGGGCAGGTTGGCCGCTTCGGATGCCCAGCCGGCACTCCGCCAGGCGACGCCCGGACGATGCGAGGGCGAGCGGGCTGCGGCGGCAGACCTGGCTGGCGCGCCGGAGCGGGCGGACGCGGACGCGGGCGACCCGGTGCCCGACAGCACGCCTCCGCGGGGCCAGGGCGCGTCCTACCGTGCCTATACCACGGCCTTCGACCAGACCGTGGGCGCGGAGGAGCTCTGCGACGCGTCCGAGCTGCACCGCCTGCGCGCCCGCCTGGACCGCGAGCTGGCGCGTCTGCCCGAACTCGTCGGCCGCCTGGCCAGCCGCCTGCAGCGGCGCCTGCAGGCCAGGCAGATGCGCGACTGGGCCTTCGACCTCGAGGAGGGCTTGCTCGACCCCGGGCGACTCGAGCGCATCGTCGTCAGCCCCGATCATGGCCTGTCGTTCAGGATGGAGAAGGCATCGGCCTTCCGCGACACCGTGGTCGGCCTGCTGATCGACAACTCCAGCTCGATGCGCGGTCGTCCGCTCGCGGTGGCGGCGATGAGCGCCGACATCCTCGCCCGCACGCTGGAGCGCTGCGGCATCCAGGTCGAGATCCTCGGCTTCACCACGCGCACCTGGAAGGGCGGGCGCGCCCGCGAGCAATGGGAGCGCGACGGCCGGGCGTCCGCCCCGGGGCGGCTGGCCGAATTGCGCCACATCATCTACAAGGCTGCGGACACGCCGTGGCGGCGTGCGCGCAAGAACCTGGGCCTGATGCTGCGCGACGGCCTCCCCAAGGAGAACATCGACGGCGAGGCCCTGCTGTGGGCGCACCGCCGCCTGCTCGCCCGCCCCGAGGCGCGGCGCATCCTCGTCGTCGTGTCGGATGGCGCGCCGGCGGACAACGCCACGCTGTCGGCCAACCCGGGCGATTACCTGGAACGCCACCTCCACGAGGTGATCGCCTGGATCGAGCAGCGCTCGCCGGTCGAGCTGCTGGCCATCGGCATCGGCCACGACGTCACCCGCCATTACCGCCGCGCGCTCACCCTGCGGGACGCCGACGAGCTCGGCGCCGCCTTGCTCGAGCAGCTGTCTCGCCTGTTCGACGAGCGCGTCTGAGCCCCGGCTCGCGAGCCCCCCGGGCCGCCGGGCATCGAAACGGCGCAGCGGCGATTCGGGTATGATTGGGCCCCCTCGCAAGCGGACCGACGCCATGGCCGGACTCGACGAAAACACCCCGACGCCCACCGACATCATCGTCCATCGCGACCGCAAGACGCTCGAAGTCGCCTTCGACGACGGCAGCCGCTTCGAGCTGCCGTTCGAGTTCCTGCGCGTGTATTCACCCTCGGCCGAGGTGCGCGGCCACGGCCCGGGGCAGGAGACCCTGCAGCAGGGCAAGCGCGACGTGGACATCGTGGACCTCGCCCCCGTCGGCAACTACGCCATCAAGCCCACCTTCTCGGACGGCCACGACAGCGGCCTGTACTCCTGGGACTACCTGTTCGCGATCGGACGTAGCCAGGAAGAGCTGTGGAACAACTATCTGGAGGCCCTGGAGCGCGCGGGCGGCACCCGCGATCCGTCCAAGGTCCCGCCCCCGCCGACCAAGGGCGGCTGCGGCCACCATCACTGAGCAGATCATGAGCGACAAGACGACCCACTTCGGCTTCCAGACCGTGGCCGAAGAGCTGAAGGAAAAGAAGGTCGCCGAGGTGTTTTCCTCGGTGGCGCAAAAGTACGACGTGATGAACGACCTCATGTCGTTCGGCCTGCACCGGCTGTGGAAGCACTTCACCATCCAGGTCTCGGGCGTGCGCGAGGGCGACCGCGTGCTCGACGTCGCCGGTGGCACCGCCGACCTCTCGCTCGCCTTCGCAAAGAAGGTCGGGCGCAGCGGCCAGGTCTGGCTCACCGACATCAACCACGCCATGCTGGCGCGCGGCCGCGACCGCATGATCGACCACGGCCTCGCGATGCCCGCCGCGCAGTGCAACGCCGAGAAGCTGCCCTTCCCCGACGACTGGTTCGACTGCGTCACCGTGGCCTTCGGCCTGCGCAACATGACCCACAAGGACGTCGCGCTGGCCGAGATGCGCCGCGTGCTGCGCCCCGGCGGCCGCCTGCTCGTGCTGGAGTTCTCGCGCGTGTGGAAGCCGCTGTCGCCGCTCTACGACCTCTACTCCTTCAAGCTGCTGCCGTGGATGGGCGAGAAGGTCGCCAACGACGCCGAGAGCTACCGCTACCTGGCCGAATCCATCCGCATGCACCCCGGGCAGGAAGAATTGAAGGCGTTGATGGAACAAGCCGGCCTCTCGCGGGTCGACTACTTCAACCTGAGTGCCGGGGTCGTTGCCCTGCACCGCGGTTACAAGATCTGAACCAGGAGACCCCGACAGATGAAGCAGCTCTTCCTCACCCTGATCGTCGCCGTGATGTCCTTCGGCTTCACGGCCACCGAAGCCGAGGCCAAGCGCCTCGGCAGTGGCAGCAGCTTCGGCATGCAGCGCCAGGCCACGCCGCCTGCGCAACGCCAGCCCGCTGCGACCCAGCAGCAGGCGCCCGCCGCCGGCGCGGCCACCGCGGCCGCGCAGCC
>NZ_AMXF01000084.1 GCF_000310225.1 Thauera phenylacetica B4P | reverse complement strand
CGGCGCGAGCGCCCTCGCGCAGGACGCAGTCGAGCGCGCAGCCACGCAGCGCGCCCTCGCGCGCGAGGGCGCCGGCCTGCGCCTGCAGATCGCCGCCCCCATCGCCCACCTCCCCACCGGCAGCCACGAGGGCGCCCTCGGCGCCGAGCTCGACCTCACGAAGATCTTCGCCGCCACCACGGCCGGCCTGGCGCCCAGGCACTTGCTGCGGCTGCGCGACCTCGCCGGCACCCCGGCCGTGCATGCGGGACGTTCGGACGGCAGGCAGGAATTGCGTTACCTGACCAAGATCTCCGATCGCCACGGACTGCCGCTCGCGATCGAGGTCGTCGTCGATCGCGAGCTCGCCCAGCGTCCGCTCCGCGGCCTGCTGGCGGGCATGGTGGTGGTCGGCGCCATCGTGCTGCTGCTGGCCCTGCTGCTGGGCCGCCGCATCGCGCGCAAGATCGGCGCGCCGCTGGCCGAGCTCGAGCGCACCGCCGCCCGCGTTGCCGCGGGCGACTTCGACGCCCTGCCGCCGCCACGCGCCAGCGCCGACGACGCAGACCGCTTCGAGCTGCTCGCGAACACGGTTTACCGGATGATCGACGGGCTGCGCGACACCCAGCAGCGCCTGTCCGCGAAGCTGGAGGCGCGCACCCGCCAGGCGGAGCGCGCCGAGGCCGCGCGCCGCCTCAAGGAGCGCGCGCTCGCCTCCAGCGCCACCGGGGTGCTGATCGTCGCCACCCCGCCCGGAGCCGAGGCTCGCGTGCAGTACGCCAACCCGGCACTGCTCACGATGATCGGCCTCGCCGAGACCGCGATCCTCGGCGCACGCTGGCCGCAGCTGCTCTTCGGCAGCGCCGCCGGCCCCACGCCGGACACCCCCGCGGAGCTCGCCTGGCGGCGCGCCGACGGCACACGCGCCACGCTGGAGATCTCCATGTCGCGCGTCATCGACGGGGACTCGGGCACGGACACGCACGCGATCGTGCTGGTGACCGACACCACCGCCCGCCTGCGCGCCGACCGCGCCCACCGCAACCTGATCGAGAGCCTCGGCGAGATCGTCGTGGAGATCGGCACGGACCGCCGTCTCAACTTCCTCAACACGGCCTGGGAAAAGATCACCGGCCACGCCATCGAGGACAGCCTCGGCCGCGAGTTCCCCGACTTCATGCATCCCGACGACCTGCAGCGCCACCTGGAGGTGCTGGTGGCCCTGCGCCAGGGCGAGATCGACAGCCATGACTTCGCCTGCCGCGTGCGCTGCCGCGACGGCGGCTCGCGCTGGCTCTCGGTGAAGCTCAACACCCTGCGCGACGACGAGCGCATCATCGGCTTCGGCGGCATCCTCACCGACATCACCGAGCGCCACGAGGCCGCGATGGCGATCGCGATCCGCGACCGTGCGCTCGAGGCAGTCAGCAACGGCATCTCGATCGTGGACATGCGCCAACCCGATTGCCCCGCCATCTATGTGAACCGCGCCTTCGAGCAGATCACCGGCTATGCGCGCGACGAGACGATCGGTCGCAACTGCCGCTTCCTGCGTGGCGACGACCACGACCAGCCCGAGGTCGCGATGCTGCGGCGCGCGATCGGCGCAGGGCGTCCCTGCGAGGTCACGCTGCGCAACTACCGCAAGGACGGCAGCTTCTTCTGGAACCAGCTCGCAATCGCCCCGGTGGTCGATCCGGCCTCGGGCGAGGTGACGCACTACGTCGGCGTCCAGGCCGACATCACCGCTCGCCGCCAGTCCGAAGACACCCTGATCGACTGGCTGTCCAGGCTCGACGTGATCTTCACCCTCAATCCGGATGCGGTGGTCTGCTTCGACGACGAGGCCACCATCAGCTTCGCCAACGCCGCGGCGGAGAGCCTCTTCGCCCCCGCTGCCGGCGCGCTGATCGGCTCCACCCTGGCCGAATTCCGCCAGCGCCTCGCCCAGCTCGCCGACCCCACGCAGCCCTTCACGCCGCTCGCCGGCAACGAACTCGAGCTCATGCCCGCCGACGCGCCGCTCGACTTCGCCCGGGAAGGCCTCATCCACCTCGTCCACCCGCAGCGCTGCACGCTGCACCAGAGCTTCCGCGCGTGCGGGACGAACGCCACCTCGATGGTGATCTACTTCCGCAACGTCACCCGCGAGGTCGAGCTCGACCGCATGAAGAGCGACTTCCTCGCCACCGCTGCGCACGAGCTGCGCACCCCGATGGCGAGCATCATGGGCTTCTCCGAGCTGCTGATGATGCGCAGCTACAGCGTCGACAAGACGCGCGAGCTGCTCGGCACCATCCACACCCAGGCCTGGCGCCTCACCAGCCTGCTCAACGACCTGCTCGACCTCGCCCGCATCGAGGCCCGGCGCGCGCAGAGCTTCCAGTTCGAGACGCTCGCGCTCGGCCCGCTGCTCGAGGAAGCCCTGACCGGTTTCCTCGCGCCCGCCGACAGCCATCGCCTGGTGACCCGCATTCCGCGGGGCCTGCCCTGCATCCGCGCCGACCGTGCGAAGTTCCAGCAGACCCTGCTCAACCTGCTGTCGAATGCGCAGAAGTTTTCGCCGCAGGGCGGCGACATCGAGGTCGATGTGCTCGGCGAGCACCCCGACGGCCTCGCCCTCGTGGGCATCGCCGTGCGCGACCACGGCATCGGCATGAACGCCGAGGAGATCGCCCACGCCTTCGACCGCTTCTTCCGCAGCGACCGCTCCGGCCGCATCCCCGGAACCGGTCTCGGCCTGTCCCTGGTGAAGGAGATCATGAAGCTGCACGGCGGCAGCGTGAGCCTGGAGAGCATGCCGGACGCCGGCACCTGCGTGACGCTGTGGTTTCCGGTGACTGCTCAGGGCACGGCAGCAGCCCGGTCAAGTCTCGCGGCTCATTGAACGGAGCGCAGGCGGACATTGGCCCGCCTGCGCTCCGTTCAATGCACAAAAGCAGAAAGCCAACCACCGTGAAGTGACTGGCTTTCTGCTTTGTTTGGTTGCGGGGGCAGGATTTGAACCTGCGACCTTCGGGTTATGAGCCCGACGAGCTGCCAGACTGCTCCACCCCGCGTCGGAGAAACAGAACTATAAACGGTGAGCGGCGATAAGGCAAGAACTTTTTGCGCCGCACAAGCTTCGGAGAATTTGTGGTGCCGGCAATAGGAATCGAACCCACGACCTTCTGATTACAAATCAGCTGCTCTACCAACTGAGCTATGCCGGCAAGGCGGTGCGGATTATAGCGCAAGACGCCTGCTCGCCACTGCGGCGGATCGCACGCGCGCGAGGCGCTCCCATACGCGTGGACTTGCGTCGGATACTGTTCATATATACAGTATTCCGTACAGTCGAAAAAATCAGGAGACCGCCATGCAAACCATCACTTCCCGGGTTCTGCTCACCCTCGGCCTGCTCGCTGGCCTGATGATCGGGACCGGCCATCCCGGCGGGGCGCTCGCGGTGGCGATCGCGGCCGGGGCGGGGATCTGGATGGCGCGGGCCGACTCGGTGCGGCGCGACCTGCGCTGAGCGCCGGCGTGCCCGCCCGGGCTCAGCGCCCGAACTTGCTCACCAGCTGCTGGAGCTTTTCGCTACGGCGGCGCTCGGCCTCCTCGGCCTCGCGCTTCTCGCGCTGCTGCTTGGCCACTGCGGCGAAGCGCTCCTTCAGCGTGGTGGCAGCGTGCTGGCGTTGCTCCTCGGTAACCTCGCCGGAGGCCTTGCCCTCGAGGTCGAAGCGCTCCCCACCACGCTCGACCGCCTTGAGGTACTTGGTCGAGGCGGTGTGCATGCGCAGGGCGATGCGCAGGTTCTTGCGATCGAAATCGGGAAAGCGGGCGAGGATGCTCGCGTCGATCTTCAGCGCCAGCGGCTTGCTGTCGCGGAATGCCGGCGATTCGGCCTGCAGGCGCTTGAGGATCGCGCGCGGCTCGATGCGCGGCTGCTTGGCCGGCTCCTGCGCGTCGGTGCTGGCGGTCGCAGGTGCGGCGGTTTCGGCTTGCTGAAGGGTCATATCGGGTAGAACTCTGGTACGCGGGTCGGTGTCTGAACAGCAGTGCGGAAGCCTCGCCTCCGGAGCGGCGCCGCAAGCTGTGCGACGCAGGTGCTGTGCCGGCATTCTACCCCCGGTCCGCCGGGCTACTGCCTGGCGTGGTGTTTTTTGCCACGGATCGCAGCAATCGCGCGGGAATCGGATCGGAGTGAAGCGGCGCGTCCGCACGCCACCCGGCAGCCATGCCGCAACGACAAGACATCGGGGAAGCATCATGGAAAAGCGCTGGCGCCGCCTGCCCGGCTCGCGCACCGAACCGGCAGGGCTCGAACGCAAGGTGCTGGCGCGCCTGCCCATGGTCGCGCTGGTCGGCACCGCGGCCTGCCTGGCCGTCTCCCTGCTCGCCCGCCTGCACTGGTGGGGCGACGAGAGCCTCGAGGCGGTGCGCTCGCTGCAGATGGTCGACATCTGGGTGCTGGCGGCGGTGATCCTGCACTGGACGGTGGTGTTCACCGTGGCGATCGGCGCCTTCATCGTGTTCGTCATGAAGGGTCCGGCCTACATCGCCGACCACTACGAGCTCCCGGACGAAGACGCCCCGCGCTGAGCCAGCCGCGGGGCGTCTTCGTACCGGCGTATGCCGCAATGCGGCGCGAACGCTCAGGCCTTGCCGGGTGCGCGCCTGCCCTGCTCCGTCGCGGCCGGTGCGTGGTCCTCGTCGACCTCTTCCCAGCCGGTGATCATCGCCTTGATGTGGGCGAAGATCGTGTGGCCCGTGGTCGTCAGATAGACGTGGATGAAGAAGAACGCGGTGATCATGAACGCGCCCGCGGTGTGCACCAGCGCGACGCCCTCGAGCGAGAACATCTTGTCGATGCCGAGCTGCGCCCAGTTGCCATAGAAGAGGTAGAGCAGGCCCGAGCCCCAGATCAGCGGCGAGATGAACGCGAGCAGCGCGAGGTAGGCCAGGCGTTGCAGCGGGTTGTGCTTCTGCACCGTGGTCTTGCGGAAGGGGTGCGGCATCTCCTTGAAGATCCCTACCGTGTAGTAGAGGACCATCGCCGACACGTTCTTCATCGACGGGATGTACTGCCGCCACTCGCCCGTGGTGAATTGCCAGAAGATCGTGAAGGCCCAGATCACCAGCAAGGTCCACGCCGCAAAGGTGTGAACATCGACTGCGTCCTTGAAGCCCATCAGCGTGTAGCTGCCGTGGATCTCGAAGCCGGTGATCATCATGACGATGATCAGCAGCGCCTGCGACCAGTGCCAGAAGCGCTCATAGCGCTTGTAGATGTAGATGCGGTTCGCGCTCATTTTCAGTGCCCCTTGCGACGGGTGAGGATGCGGGCGATGCCGTGGATCGAGCCGGCGCCGATCGCACCGATGATCGCCAGCCCGCCGAGGAGGTCGACCCAGCCGTTGCGGTCGCGACCGGGCATGTAGATGTCGGTGATCGCAGCGAGGCGCCCGTCTTCCGAGCGGGTGTGGCAGTCACTGCACTTCAACGCGTCTTCCTTGGGCGCCACCATGTGGGTGATGAACCAGTTCATCCGTGTCTCGATGAAGTCGAACTTGCCGCTGTAGGGCAGCCCGGCGTAGTCCATGCCGGCCTTGATCGACTTCT
Source organism: Thauera phenylacetica B4P (assembly GCF_000310225.1). Lineage (GTDB taxonomy): Bacteria > Pseudomonadota > Gammaproteobacteria > Burkholderiales > Rhodocyclaceae > Thauera > Thauera phenylacetica. The sequence continues at coordinate 10,549 of NZ_AMXF01000084.1, read as the reverse complement.
CGTAGTCGAAGTTGCCCCAGAACGCGGTGTCGTCGTTGCCATACACGTGGTTGACCACCAGGGTCTTGTTCACCGGGTCGTAGGGCTGCTTGCCGACCATCACCTTGAAGGGCCAGATGCGGGCATTCGGATCGCCCGCCGAGCCCTCGACGCGGTTCAGCTCGAGGATCCTGCTGTCGTCGATCTTGTCGGTGATCGAGATCTGATGGACCACGCCGTTGTACCACTTGTAGGCCGGGCGCACGTTCTCGCCGTACTTGAAGTCGCCCTTCTCGGCCGAGTAGATCAGGTGGCCGTGGTCGTCCTTGATGAACAGCGGCTTGCCGTCCGGGCCGCGCTTGCCGCCGGTCGACCAATCCCACAGCGTCTTGGTGGCGATGCCACCACGCGCGAACTCGGGGATGTGGCAGGTCTGGCAGGCCACGCGGTTGGCGTGGTTGTTGAGGCGCTCGTTCTTGTGCGGACGCAGGTCGTGGCAGGACTCGCAGGTCGCGCGGTTGTGGTCCTCGTGCTTCATGTCCAGGCCCTTGGTGTCTTTGGCGGTGGCCGCGTAGCGGCTGCCGGAGGGCTGGTGGGCGTTGAAGGTGTGGCAGTCGGCACAGGACAGGTTGGCGCCCTCGGGCGACATGTGTACGTCGACATCCTTGGGCGGCTTGATCAGCGAGGTGTCGAGGTCACCGTGCTTGACCGCGTCGCCGCCGCCGCCGTTGAAGTGGCAGGCGCCGCAGTTCTGCCGGCCAGGCTTGCCCACCGCCTGCGCGATCTTGGTGAGGTCGGGCGGCTGCACGATCTTGCCGCTCCCCTTGGGCATCTCGCGCGGCTCGTAGAGCGGGTGGCCGGCATCGGTGGCGATCTTCTTGTAGGTCGCGGTGGTGTCGTGGCAGGCCAGGCAATCCACGTTGTTCTGGTTGGTGAAATCGTAGTTCTTGTCCTTCCAGTCGTAGCCGGCGTGGCAGCTCGTGCAGCGCGGCTCGTTGGAGAGGATGGAGCCGCAGAAGTTGTTGGCCGCGTGCTGCTTGCCCAGCTTCTTGCCGGTGGTCGGGCTGATCGCCTCCCAGGTCCAGTGCACGCTCTTCATGACCTGGTGGCCGGCCTCGTTGTGACAGGCAAGACAGGCCTTGGTGACCTCCGGCCCGGTCTTGAACGGCCCCTGCAGCTCCTTGAACTTGCTGTGATCCGCCGTGCTGGCCGCCTTGCCGCCAGCCGCCGCGACCGGAAGACCTCCCGCCGCCGGGTCGCTCGCCGCACCCGCCATCATGCTGGCCGCGAGGATCAAGGCCCCGCCGATCCACCGTCGCCAGCCGAATGTTCGCTTGTCCATTTCCCCTTCCTCCACTTAAACGATCTCCATTTTCAGTGTAGGCCGCCCAGGAATATTAGCATTTGATTAATGTCTACCGATCGGCAGATCGTACAGGCTGACTTCGCACTTGGCCTGCTCTTGGCAACTTGCTCGAGGAAAGCTCAAGAACTGCTGTCAGAATGCCGCAAACATGCGCCAGACCCTGGGACTTCCTCCGCTCACCATGCCCACGCTCAGCAACCCCTCCGAAATCGCCCGCGAAGCACTGCGCCAGCTCGCGCTGCGCCGGGTCGCCCCCACGCCCGACAACTACCACAAGCTCTATCACGAGATCGCCGGCACGCGCCCCGACGAGGACGCGCTGCCCGAGGCCTTCGTGCGCAAGCTCGCGCGCCGCCTGCCACGCGACAGTGCCGAGCGCCAGCGCCACGGCCACCAGCTCGACCAGGCGCTCGCCGACGGTCGCAGCAAGGCCGCCGAGGCCGCGCTCGAGCGCTACCTCGACAGCCTCAAGCTGGGCGAGCCGCAGGCCTGGAACGAGCTCATCGGCAACCTGCTGCGCCAGTGGGAGGCGCGCCAGACCGGATGGACGCCCGCACGCAAGCGCGAGGCCCTCGACCGCGTGCTGGGCGCGGCCGACCCGGCGGCGCTGTACACCCGCCTGCAGGGCCTGCTCAGGAGCTGGACGCAGGCGATGACCGACGCCGATGCGCTCGCCGTCGAGGTCCCCGACGCCGCGGATGATCCGGCGGAGGCCGCAAGCACCGGCGCCGGCGCGAGCGCCGCGAGGCAGCCCATGCCAGCAGCCACGACAACGCCAGCATTCCCCGTCTCGCCCGCGGTCGACACCGCCACCGTGGACGCCCTGCGCGAGCTCGTCACCATCAGCCTGGGCGAGGCCCTGCCGCCGCTACTGGAAGAACATCCGCCGCTGCGCGAGACCGCCGCCAGCCTCTGCGCCGAGATCGCCAGCCGCAGCGAAGCCGCCGGGCTGCGCGAGGTCGGCACGCGCCTGCGCGGCTTCGCACGCGAGCTCGAGCTCGCCGCCGCCGACGAGGCCGAGATCCGCGCCGGCATGCTGGAGCTGCTGCGCATGCTGCTACGCAACATCGACGAACTCGTGCTCGACGACCGCTGGCTCGCCGGGCAGATCGAGATGCTGCGCGAGATCGTCGACAGCCGCCCCGATCCACGCAAGATCGACGACGCCGGCCGCCGCCTCAAGGAGCTCATCTACAAGCAGGGCCAGCTCAAGCACACCCTGGCCCAGTCCCAGCGCCACCTGCGCGACATGCTCGCCGGCTTCGTCGACCAGCTCGCGCGCTTCTCCGAATCGACCGGCGCCTACCACGACCGCATCGGCCAGTGTGCCCAGCGCATCGCCAAGGCCAACGACATCACCGAGATTGGCCCCCTGCTCGACGAGGTCATGACCGAGACCCGCAGCATCCAGGACGAGGCGCGCCGCTCGCGCGACGAGCTCATCGTCGCCCGCAGCCAGGCCGCCGAAGCGCAGGAGCGCATCGCCACGCTGCAGAACGAGCTCGAGGAGGCCAGCCGCCTGATGCGCCACGACCAGCTCACCGGCGCGCTCAACCGCCGCGGCCTAGAGGAGATGTTCCAGACCGAATCCGCACGCGCCCAGCGCCGCGGCACCCGGCTCGCCGTCGCCCTGCTCGACATCGACCACTTCAAGAAGCTCAACGACAGCCTCGGCCACAAGGTCGGCGACGATGCCCTGGTGCACCTCGCGAAGGTCGTCCGCCAGCACCTGCGCCCGCAGGACGTGCTCGCCCGCTACGGCGGCGAGGAGTTCGTCATCCTGCTGCCCGAGACCGGCGACACCGACGCCCAGCAGGCGCTCATCCGCCTGCAGCGCGAGCTCACCCGCGAGTTCTTCATGGCCGACCTGCAGAAGGTGGTGATCACCTTCAGCGCCGGCGTCACCCGCCTGGCCGAAGGCGAAAGCCTGGAGAGCGCGCTGAAGCGCGCCGACGGCGCGATGTATCGGGCCAAGCAGGCGGGCCGCAACCGGGTGATGGTCGCGCCCCTGTCCGATGCCTTCATCCGCTGAACCGCCGGTCCGCACGCGAGGCGGACCGGACCCTCACAGGCGCCGCGCCCCTGAGCCCCCGCGCCCCAGCGACGCAGAGCCCATTTGCGCAGCTCGTCGGCAGCGCTCGGGAAGGATGCGCGCGAACACCCCCTCCTGCGGGCGCAGCGCGTCCACCAGCGCCTCGTGCGGCAGCGCCGGTCCGCGTCGCGCCAGGTCGCGAACAGGCACTTGCTCCGGGCATCGAAGGGGGTCGTCGACACGAGCTCGAAGCGACTGCGCAGCGCCTCGACGTGGAGGGCGTTGCGGGTCAGCGCGCCGGTCTTGTCGGTGCAGATCACCGTGGTCGCAGCCAGGGTCTCCACCGCCAGGATGTCCTTGATCACCGCATTGCGCGCCGCCATCCGCAATCGGCAAGCATTGCCGGACACCCCCCTCTCCCGGCATGCGGACCTGAACCGATCGAAGCCGAAACCCGCTTGTCGCGAGCGGGAAATGCCCTATTCTGAATGAAGAGGATGCCCGCGAGGCATCGCCGGGTCGGCTTGGTTCAAGACCGCACAGCATTGGAGCCCCAGATGCCGCACGTCACCTTCATCCATGGCCTGGCCAACAAGCCCGAGGCGGACAAGCTCTACGAGATCTGGCTGCGCGCGCTGGCCAAGGGCGACGACCCGCTCGACCTGCGCTCCGCGGGCGTGACCAGCCGGCTGGTCTATTGGGCCGATGTGCTCTACGAGCAGCCCGACCCGGACGTCGCCGCGCACGAGAGCACCGCCGAGCGCCGTCCCCAGGAGGTCGATGCCGCCGGCGATCCGCCGCCACCGGTGCCCGCCGACGCGCGCGAGAAGGCCTTCCTCGATGCGATGCGTGCTCGCTTCACCACCCTGAGCGATGCCGAGATCGCCGCGGCGGTGGCCGCCGAGAACGCGCCCGGCGGGCAGGCGCCCGAATCGGCCGCGGCGGGCGGCACCCCGCTCGAACGCATCCCTCTGCCCTGGTGGCTGAAGAAGCGCATCCTGGCGGCGCAGTTGCGCGACGCGCACCATTACCTCTTCAACGTCGAGCATTCCCCGCGGGCTGGCGTCCGCTATCGCGTCCAGGACGAGATCCGCCGGCGCTTCGTCTCGGCCCTGAAGGCGGTCGACAGCGATCGTCATGTGGTGGTGTCGCACAGCATGGGCACGCTCATCGCGTACGACTGCCTCAAGCGCGTTGCCGACTGCCCGTCGGTCGACGCCCTCGTCACCCTCGGGAGCCCGCTCGGCCTCGACGAAGTGCAGGACTGCCTCGAGCCGGAATGGACCCGCAGCGACGGCTACCCGGCCAGCCGCCTGCAGGGACCCTGGGTGGATTTCTTCGATCCTCTCGACGTCGTCTGCGGCGCCGACCCGAAGCTCGCCAACGATTTCCGCAGTGCCGGCCAGGCACGCGTCCGCGATGCCCAGGTCGCCAACGCGGGCTGGTGGCGGCACTCGCTGGTGAAGTACTTCGGCCAGCCGGAACTGCGCCGGACCCTGCGCGAGCTGCTCGAGATCTGAGTCCGAGGCCCGCTCCCATGCTCGACGAGCACTGCACAGACGAGGCCTTGATCGCATACACCCGAGCGCTGCTGGCCGAATACCCGTGGCCGCCTGCGGGCGAATCGTCACGCACCGCCGCCGCATTGCTCGACCGTCTGCGCAGACGGCGCCAGTTCGCCCCTCTCGCCGAACTCGCCGACCGCGTCGCGCGTCGCGCCCCGCAGGATGCGCGCGTGCGCAGGCTGCAGGCGCAGGCGCTGATCGAGACCGGCCAACCCAGCGCAGCCATCGATGTCATCCAGGCCGCCCTGCGCAAGGTCGAGGCGCGGAGCGGGGAATGGGCCGAGCTGCACGGCCTGCTCGGGCGCGCCTGCAAGCAGATCTTCATCGATGCACGCAAGGCCCTGGACGCCGCCGACCTCGCCGCGCTCCAGAACGCCGTGCGCGCCTACCGCAAGCCCTGGGAGGCCGATCCGGCGAACACCTGGCATGCCATCAACCTCGTCGCGGTCGCGGCCTGCGCCGAGCGCATGCAACTGCGCCGGGCGCCGAGACTGGATTACCGCGCGCTGGCGCGTTCCATCCTGGCGACCCCGCCGACCGCCGATCCGTGGGATGCGGCCACGCGTGCCGAAGCCCACCTCGCGCTCGGCGAGCTCGACGAGGTCGAAGAGCAGATCCGCCGCTTCCTCGCGCATGACGCGATCGACGCCTTCGCCGTGGCCAGCACGCTGCGCCAGTTCGAGCAGGTCTGGGAGCTCGGCCGGTGCGGCGAGCGGAGCCGGGTCCTGCTCGACGCCATGCGGGCCCGCCTGCTCGGCCTGCCGGGCGGGCGTTGCGACCTGTCCGTGCGCGAGCTCCTGCAATCGCAGCAGGCCGGCGCAGCGCCGAACGCCCGGCTCGAAGCCATCCTCGGCGTCGACGGCACCAGATCCTATCGCTGGTGGCAGGCCGGGCTGCGCAGTGCATCCTCGGTGGCCTCGATCCGCGCCGGCCTGGACGAGCGCATCGGCACCGGTTTCCTGGTCGCACCGGCCGAATTCGGCGTCGCCGCGGAAGGCGCGCTGCTGCTGACCAACTTCCACGTCGTGAACGCGCAAGGGAGCGCGGGCGCGCTGCGGGCGGAGGATGCCGCCATCGTGTTCGAGGCGGTCGAGGCGGCACCGCATTACGGCGTGAAGCGCATCGTGTGGAGTTCGCCGGTGGACCGCCACGACGCCGCGCTCATCGAGCTCGACGGCCCGCCGCCCGCGGGCCTCGAAGCGCTGACGATCGCAAGACGCCTTCCCGTGCGACCCGAGGATGGCCCGAGCCGCGTCTACCTCATCGGCCACACCGGCGGAGGCGGCCTCGAGTTCTCCTTCCAGGACAACGAGCTGCTCGATCACGAGGGTCCGCGCGACAACCTCTTCGGCGCCGCGCCCTGCCGCCTCCACTACCGTGCGCCGACCGAAAAGGGCAACTCCGGCAGCCCGGTCTTCAACGCCGCCGACTGGAAGGTGATCGCCCTCCACCACGCGGGCGGCATCCTGTCGCGGCTCAATGGCAAGCCCGACACCTACCCGGCCAACGAAGGCATCGCGCTGCTCTCCATCATCAGCGCGATGCGTGCCGGCTGACCGGCCTTCTCCGGCCGAAGGAGCCCGAAATGAGCCTGCGCCCGATCTGCTTCATGGTCATGCCCTTCGGCACCAAGGACACCGGTGCGAGCGCGCCGCATCCGCCGAGGGTCGATTTCGACGTCTTGTGGCGCGTTGCGATCGCACCCGCGCTCGAATCCATGGGTTACCGCGCGGTGCGTGCGGACCAGGACACCGGCGCGGTGATCGTCAAGGAGATGCTCGAGCGCCTGTTCTTCTCGCACCTGGTGGTGGCCGACGTCAGCATCGCCAACGCCAACGCCTACTACGAGATCGGCGTTCGCCACGCCGCCCGCGAGGACAACTGCGTGCTGATCGCCGCGGACTGGGCGAAACCGGTGTTCGATCTCCAGCAGATCCGCCGCATCGGCTATCCGCTGCCGCAGGAGAAGGTCGATGCCGACACCGCGCGTGCCATCCGCGAGGTGCTGACGAAGGCCATTCCCGAGGTGCGCGCCGGGCGCTCCCCGGTGCATTCCCTGATCAGCGGCTACCCGCAGGTTCCCCCCGACAGCCGCCGGGCGCAGGAGCTGGCCGACCAGCTCGAAGCCTTCGAGATCCTGCGCGCACGCATGCTGGCGATCCGGAACATGCCGCGGGACGAGCGCAACGCGGCGGCCGAAGCCTTCCTCGCCGAGAACCCGCCAGCCGACATCGGGCTCGACACCACCGCGATCGAGATCTTCCGCTTCGTGCGCGACGTGCTCGGCGACTGGAGCCGGACCGTGCAGTTCATCGACGGGCTGCCGGAGACGATCCGCAAGAGCGCCTACCTGCGCGAGCAGCGCGCGCTGGCGCAGAGCTACCTGGGGTCGCACACCGACGCGATCGCCGCGCTGGAGGCGCTGATCCGGACCTTCGGCGACAGTGGCGAACGCAGCGGCCTGATCGGCGGACGCTACAAGAAGCTCTACAACGCCTCGGTCAAGGCCGGCAAGCCCGACCCGCGCATGCTCGACCGCGCCATCGAAGCCTACCAACGCGGGATGTTGCTCGATCTCAACGACTACTACTGCAGCTGCAACCTCCCCGCGCTCTATCGCGAGCGCGGCGACGACCCGGACGAGGAGCAGGCCGAGGCCGCGGCCGCCGTCGCCCGCCTGGCCTGCGAACGCGCTCGCCAACGCGGCAGCGCGGACGAGTGGCTCAAGCCGACGCTGCTCGGCCTCGCCTTCGCCGAGCACAACCACCCCTTGTCGCGAGCGCTCACCCGGGAGGTCGAACGTGAAGGCGCCGATGCCTGGAAGCTCGATTCCACCCTGTGCGACCTGCGCCGCCATGTCGCACAGATGAAGGATGCGGCGATGCAGGCGGCGTTCACGGCGCTGATCGCACGGCTCGAAGCGGTCTGATCCCGGCCGGGGCCGGTGTTCGATCTCCATCAACGAAAAACGCGGGCGGGCCGCGCGACAGACGACTGGGCCACCGTAGTCCCACGAGCCGCCGCGCTGCACGCGGCTCGCATCACCCTCGTTCCCCTCATCCCGGTCGGCGGTCCACTCCCAGACATTGCCAATCATGTCGTGCAGGCCGAAGGGGTTGGCCCAGCCCTCTTTCCGGCTCACCGGCAGCGTCCGCCCTGCGCTCCCTTGCACGGAACAGTTGGCCTTCTCGGGATCGAAGGCCGTGCCGTCCCAGCCGTAGGGCGTTTCCAGTCCGCCGCGCGCGGCGTACTCCCATTCCGCCTCGGTCGGCAGGCGATACTGTCGTCCCGTTTCTCCCGCTCGCCGAGCCAGGCGAGATAGGCCTGCGCATCGTACCAACTGACGTTGATCACCGGCCTGTCCTCGCGCCCCAAGCCTGCGTCGACGGGATACTCCAGCGCCTTCCCCGACCCCTGCGCTTCTGGTCCCAGACGTAGTAGTCGTACTGCAGGAAGGTCACCTCGTATTTCCCGAGCGCAAAGGGCTTATCCAGGGTCACCTCACGCACCTCACCCAGCTGAAAAAAGATTGTGCTGTCACGCTCGCAGGTGCCGCCCTCAACGTCATCCCGCCCCGGCTTGCAGCCCATCGTGAAGCGGCCAGGCGGGATCTCGACCATCTCCGACAGCGGTGCGACGCCCAGCCACCACAGCGGCTTGCGCAGGATGTAGCTCGGCGGCAACCCGTTCTCGCTCGCCCACAACGCCGATTCGGCGAAGATACCGAGCTGCGATGGCCAGATCGCAGTGGATGCCCTGGGCGCGCTCAGACCGGGCGGACGCGCCGCCCCGATCTATGCTGCCCTTTAGGCCCGGGAGCTCTACATCGAGCTGGCGGCCCGCCCGCCCCGACCTCGCTGCTCCACATTCCGCGCATCCGCCAGGCCGGGGCGGAGCGGAGCGGGGCTGCAGGTGTATTACCCGGGCCGTGGCCTGACCGCGCTGGAGCTCGACACCCTGACGGACTACTTTCGCGAACTGGAATTCTTCAGTTTCGACCGGGCGCGCCCATGAATCCCCTCGTCAAGGCTGCACGCTATCGTTCGCGCGACAGCACCCGCCTTCTCGTCGCGCTTTCGGCACGCAAGGTGCGAAGGCCCCACCGCCTCCAGACGACGACGCCCGCCGGCCTTCTCAGCCCCGCAGCGCGTCGTGTTCGCCACAATGCGTCAGGATCCGGGTCCGCACGTCATCACGCAGGGCAAGCAGATCGTGCCAATCGTCGCCGCGCGGCTCCACGGGCGCGCACACGGTCACCGCGAGCGCGCCGCGCCGCGGCCACCAGCTGCGGTCGCGCAGCACGGCACGGGTGCCGGCCAGCGCCACCGGGACGACCGGCAGGCCTTGGCGGGCCGCCACCTGGAAGGCACCGAGGCGGAAGGCCTGCAGGCCCTCGCGAGGGCCGAAGGTGCCCTCGGCGAAGAACAGCAGCGGCAAGCCCTCCCCCGCGCGCGCGCCGAGCGCCTGCGCATCCTCGGATCCCTGCCTGGCGTCGAAGCGCTCGACAAAGAGCGTGCCCATGCGCTCGAACAGCCGGCGCAGGACGCGGTCGCTGCGCAGCTCGGCCTTCGCCACGAAACGCACCGGCCGCGGCAGCGCCGCAGCCAGGAGCAGCCCGTCGCAGTAGCTGGCGTGGTTGGCCACCAGCACGCAGTTGGCGGGCGGCAGCCGGTCCAGCCCTTCCACCCGCAAGGGGCAGGCACAAAGCCAGCGATACACGCGTGCCAGGCGGTGGACGCACGCCCAGCGCTGCCCGATGCTCGGCAGGACGAGAATGCACAGGGCGGCGAGCGGGGCGAGCAGCGCGAAGCCCAGCCACGCCCAACCCGCGTAGAGCACGTCCGGCAGCGCCCGCAGGCGTCCGCCGAGGCTGGCCAGCTGCAGGCGCAGGATCTGCAGCCAGGCGGCGCGCGAGGGCGCACCCAGGCGGCCGTCGAGGTAGGCGTCACGCACCGCGGCGCGGCGGATCTTGCCGCTCGAGGTCTTGAGCACCGCGTGCGCGGGCGCGAGCACGATGTCGTCGGGCGCGAGCTCGAGCTGCGCCATCGCCTCGGCGAGGATGCGTTGCTCCAGCGCCCTGCGCTCGGCCTCGTCGCGCAAGCGGGTCTCGGCCACCACCACGAGGCGCTCCTGACCCGGCTCGCCGGGTTGAACGCCGAACACCGCGACGCAACCCTTGCGCACCCCCGGCAGCGCGCCCACGGCCTGCTCCAGGTCGTAGGGGTAGAGGTTGCGCCCGGCGCGGATGATCATCTCCTTCGCCCGCCCGGTGATGTAGAGCTCGCCATCGGCCAGGTAGGCGTGGTCCCCGGTCGACAGCCAGCCGTCATGGAACAGCGCGGCGCTGGCCTCGGGATTGCGGTAGTAGCCGGCGGTGGCCGAGGGCCCGCGAAACTCGAGCATGCCGACCTGGCGCTCGGGCAGCGTCCGTCCCCGTGCATCGACGATGCGCAGTTCGTGTCCGCGCAGAGGCGGGCCGCAGGAGACGATGCGCGCGGTCTCGCCGCTCGCCTCCACCGCGCCCGGCGCATGCGCACCGTCCTCCCCCGCCGCGCCCGGCCCGCCGCCGCGGGGCACGGCCAGGCCCTCGCGCGCGAGCGCGGCACG
>NZ_AMXF01000083.1 GCF_000310225.1 Thauera phenylacetica B4P | reverse complement strand
GGACGAAGGCCTCGACGACGCGGGCGACGACGAGGACACCCTGCCCGAAGATCGCCCGCGCTCGAGCTGACCCACCTCCCCGGGAGCGGGTCTGCCCGCGCGCAAGGCAACCTTCGCGGCCAGGCCCGCTCCCACCAAACCGAAGCCCCACAGGGCGTTCAACCCCCTCCCTTTGCCCCCAGGCCCCCTGCAAAGATGAGAACCAAGCTCCGCAACGCCCGCCGCCTCGTGGTCAAGGTCGGCTCCGCCCTCGTCACCAACAACGGCGCCGGCCTCGACAAGGACGCGCTCGACGCCTGGGCGCGCCAGATCGCCGCGCTGCGCGCCGAGGGGCGCGAGGTCGCGCTCGTGTCCTCGGGCGCGATCGCCGCCGGCATGCAGCGCCTGGGCTGGACGAAGCGCCCCACCGAGATGAGCAAGCTGCAGGCCGCCGCCGCGGTCGGCCAGATGGGCCTGGTCGAGGCCTACGAGAAGGCCTTCTCGCGCCACGGCCTGCACACCGCGCAGATCCTGCTCACCCACGAGGACCTCGCCGACCGCAGCCGCTACCTCAACGCGCGCAGCACGCTCACCACCCTGCTCGCGCTCGGCGTGGTGCCAATCATCAACGAGAACGACACCGTGGTCACCGACGAGATCAAGTTCGGCGACAACGACACCCTGGGCGCGCTCGTCGCCAACCTGATCGAGGCCGAGGCGCTGATCATCCTCACCGACCAGCAGGGCCTGTACACCGCCGACCCGCGCAAGGACCCCGCCGCCACGCTGATCGGCGAGGGCCGCGCCGAGGACCGCCAGTACGAGGCCATGGCCGGCGGCTCGGGCAGCGCGATCAGCAAGGGCGGCATGATCACCAAGATCCGCGCCGCCCAGCGTGCCGCGCGCAGCGGCGCCCACACCTGCATCGCCAGCGGCCGCGAGCCCGACCCCATCCTGCGGCTGGCCGCGGGCGAGGCGCTCGGCACCCTGCTCTACGCCAGCAGCACGCCGCTGCAGGCCCGCAAGCAGTGGCTGGCCGACCACCTCCAGCTCGCCGGCGACCTCGTCATCGACGACGGCGCGGTGGCGGCGCTGAAGAGCGGCAAGAGCCTGCTGCCGGTGGGCGTGGTCGAGGTACGCGGGGATTTCGAGCGCGGCGCGGTGGTGGCCTGCCGCAGCCTGGCGGGCGACGAGGTCGCGCGCGGGCTGGTGAATTACTCGGCATCGGAGTGCCGGCGCATCGCGCGCAAGCCGACCGCGGAGATCGCGAACCTGATCGGCTACCTCGACGAGCCCGAGCTCGTGCACCGGGACAACATGGTGGCCTGCTGATTTCCCGGTCGAATTCGGGCGAAAGTGTCGGTTTTTTTTACAAAACCGATTTGCATATATCGCAAATATCTGTTTTTTATTGAGTTTTTTGTCTGGCACGTTAAATGCGTGCTCTCCTTGTGAGACCTTCTGCTGAAGGCCTGCTCAAACGGAGGACATCATGAACATCAAACGTGCAATGGCACTTGCAGGCCTGCTGGGTACCGGCATGCTTGCGTCCGCCCCGGCTGCAGCACTCGACCTGACCTGTGGCGGCGCGTGCCCGTGGGTCACCTACGGCGACGGCAATTCCTTCCTGCTCCAGTACAACGCCTACATCTACAACCAGCTCAACGGCGGCGGCGTCGGGCCGGGCAACCCATATTACATCGACTCCACGCCCGGCGCGATCAAGGACCTGACCGTGATCGGCACCGGCACGAGCAGCAACCCGGCCACGACCAATACGTCGGGCATGGATGATGCCTACCCCACGCCGAATTCGAGCGGCATCCCCTATTTCAGCACCGGCACCACCGCCGATCCGAACGGCGCAAACGAGTTCACCGGTGACGGCGCCGGCACTTGGGACGTGTCGCTGGGCGCGCTGAAGAGCTTCATGGGCACCGACAACAGCCTGATCTTCTTCTTCAACAACAACCAGATCAAGAGCGGCGGCGCGGTCAACGAAGGCCTCGCGGGCTGGGCGCAGATCACGCTGCGCGATGCCGCCGGCAACGTGATCGGCGTCTTCGATCTCACCAACCAGGGCGACAAGTTCGCCACGATCGCCGACGGCGGCGGCGGCACGCTCCTGGGCGATCCGACCGCGTACACCCACGCGGGTGCGCTCGACAATCCGCTGATCGGCACCAACGCGGCAACCGACTACATCCTGTCCGGTGGCAAGCAGTGTCTGAATGCGGGCGGTGCGCTCGTCTCCTGCAGCGACCCGACCGCGACCCAGTCCTTCGACGCGAACCTCGGCGCCAACCAGGCCGCGTACGCGATCGTGTTCCCCGAGCTCGACGCGCAGCTGATGAGCTTGTTCGCGGGCGACATCACCAACTACAGCATGAACGTCAACCTGCGCATGGGCTGCGATCCGGGCATCGGCGACCAAGCAGACTGCGTCGGTCGCTCGCTCAACAACGGCTACGAGCAGGTCTTCCTGTCGACCGCCAGCAACCTCAAGCAGGTGCCGGAACCCGGCGTGCTCGCGCTGCTGGGGATCGGCATGATCGGCCTGTGGGGCGGGACGCTTCGCCGTCGCGGGTGAGTCGCGAACACCCCGGGCCTGTTCGATCGCCCCCCCCCGCACCGGGGCGCGGACACACCCGGCTGGTTGAACACGATGGCGGCGTCCTCGGGGATCGAGGCGCCGCCATCTCGTTCGGGCAGGCCGGACCTTGCGCTATCCTCGGGGCTCCGAAACATCCGCGGAGGATCCGAGTGCCCGATACGCGATTCAAGATCCTGTTCCTCGCCGAAGGCGCCACCCTCGCTCATGTCGCACGCCCGGTACTCCTGGCCGCGAGCCTAGATCCGGCACGCTTCGAGGTAACGCTGGCCCGGCCGGCGTCTCATGCCTGGGTGAGCGAGGGCTGCTGCGCGGATATCCGCACGCTGGCATGCCAGGATTCCGCAGTCTTCGCACACCGCCTCGCACGTGGCCTGCCGCTCTACGACACCGCGACGCTCGAGCGCTACGTCGCCGACGACCTGGCGCTGATCGACGCCGTCGAGCCCGACGTGGTGGTGGGCGATTTCCGCCTGTCGCTGTCGGTCAGCGCCCGTCTGCGCGGCGTCCCCTACGCCACCGTCTGCGACGCCTACTGGAGCCCCGAGCGCCCCCTGCGCGCGACGCTGCCAGTACTGCCCTTCACCCGCTTCACACCGATCCCGCTCGCCCGCCTGCTGTTCGATGCGGTCTCGCCGCTCGCGATGCGCCTGCACACCCTGCCGCTCGAGCGCCTGCGCGCCCGTCACGGCCTGCCCAGCCTCGGTCACGACCTGCGGCGCTGCTACACCGACGCCGACCTGCGCCTGTTCGCGAACTTCCCCTCCCTGTTTCCGGACCTCGTCCCACGCGACGACGCCGCCTTCCTCGGTCCGCTCGCATGGTCGCCGCCCGCACCGCCCCCCTTCGATGCCACCGCCTCCACCGGCAAGCCGCTGGTCTACGTGAGCATGGGCAGCTCGGGCGCGGTGGAAGCCCTCTCCGCCATCGTCGCGGCGCTCGAAGCCTGCGGCTGCGACGCGCTCGTGTCCACGGCCGGCAAGCCGGTGCCGGCGGCGCTCGCCGCCTCGTCGGCGCGCGTGTTCGAGTTCCTCCCGGGGGAGGCCGCGTGCGCACAGGCGCGGCTGGTGATCTGCAACGGCGGCAGCCCCACCACCAACCAGGCGCTCGTCCAAGGCACGCCGGTGCTGGGCGTGGCGGTAAACATGGACCAGTTCCTCAACATGCAGGCCATCGAAGGCTTCGGCGCCGGCCTGATGGTGCGCGGCGACCGGGTGTCGCCGGCGCTCATCGCACGCGCAGTCACCCGCCTGCTCGGCGAGGACGGCTTCACACAACGTGCGCACCTGCTGCAGGCGACCCACCGCGAGCGCAAGGGCGAGTCCCCTCTCGGCGATCACCTGGTCCGCCTGGCCACAAAAAACCGCCGCCACCGGGCACCGCCCCCCTCCTGACGCCCCCCGAAGAGCAAGGAGGAGTGTCGGTTTTTTTTACACTCACCCCGGCCGGATTACCCACAATCGCAAGGGATCATCCGCAAAGCATTGTTTGAAGGCTATTTTTTATTTCAGGCACGGTATGTGCTTTAAGGAAGCTAGAGCTTCGGAAGCGAGGCTTGAATTCAACACTACCGATCTACGAGGGTTTCCATCATGAAAACCAAATTCAAGCCGCTGATCCTGGCAACGAGCCTGGTGGCGCTTGGCCTCGGCGCGGCGGCCAACGCCAATGCCGCGGCCTATGCCGTGTCGACCCACAACCTCCAGGCCGGCTTCATCAACCCGCTGGTCAATGGTTCGACGAACTTCACTTCGCCCTTGCTGACGGTTAATTTCCCGTCCGCCACCTCGACCGCGTCGTACAGCCTGAACGGCTCCGGCACCAACAACTCGGCCACCGGCCCGCTGCCCGATGCAATTGCGCAGAGCGGTGGAATCGCACGCGCAAACGAGGACGTGACCGGCATCTACTACGACCTCGTCGGCGCCGGCGCCGGCAACTACGCCTGGGGCGATGCGATCGTGCTGTCCGAGCAGACCTCGCCGACCAGCACCATCTCGGCACGCAGTGGCGTCGAGGCCAACATCGGCTCCACGGGCTATGGCCAAGCCAGCGCGGACAACTCGTCGTCCGCACTGTTCACGATGAGCCTGACCGCCTCCGGTTCTTGCGGCGACGGCACCAACACTTGTGCGCTGGGCTTCTACTTCGAAGCGGACCCCTACCTGAGGGCGCTCCTTGATCCCCTGGCCCTCGCCAACCCGAACTCCTTCGCCAAGGCGTCCCTCGACTTCAGCATCACGCTGACGAAAGTCGGTGATCTCGTGCCGACGTTTGCCTGGACGCCGAACGGCGCAGCGGGCGGGATTTTCGGTGGTACCGAATCGCTCGACGAAGAAAGCCTGAACGTCAGTGCCACCGCGCTCTCGCCCGGCGACGACGTTACCGTTTCGAGCCCGTACGCCAGCAGCCTGTTCTCCAAGTTCGCCGCTCAGACGGTCGATCTCGGCGCCGGCGAATACAACCTGACCATCCGTGCCGGTAACCGCGTGGAAGTGAAGCGCACCGTTCCGGAACCGGGCAGCCTGGCACTGCTGGGCCTGGGCATGGCCGGTCTGGCTGCGCTGCGTCGCCGCAAGGCGGCTTGACCCGACCGAAGCGGGCCTAGATGAAAGGGGGAAGGCGAAAGCCCTCCCCCTTTTACATTCCGGTCGCCGGCGCGTGCCTCGACTGCCGGCAGGCGCGCGAGATCCTCAGCCCGCCGCGGGCGCCACGCGGCCCACGCCGAAGACGAAGTCGCCTCCCCCACGCTCGGTGTAGTCGCTGCCGACGATCATCCCCTGGCGCTCGACCTCGCGGATGAACTCGGCCGTGGTGAAGCGGTTCTCGGTGGGATGCTCCATGAAGAAGCGGTAGGACCACTTGTCGAGCGCATGACGGGTGACCTCCTCGAAGTAGAAGCGCCCGCCCGGCTTGAGCACGCGGCGGATCTCGGCCACGGCGGCCTGCCAGTCGGGCACGTGGTGGATGATCGCGAAGTCGAACACGGCGTCGAAGCTCGCGTCCTCGGCGTCGATCGCCGTCACGTCGCCGACCTCGACGCGCAGACGATCGGGGGGGAAGCCCTGCAGCCGGGTGCGCGCGCGCGCCACCATGTCCTCGTCGATGTCCATCGCAAACACCGAGGCGGCGCCGAAACGGCGAAAGATCTGCTCCGTCCCCACGCCTCGCCCGCAGCCCACCTCGAGCACGCGCAGCCCCTCGGTACGCCCGCCGAGGCGCTCGAGCAGCGGCGCCTCGACATGGACGTGGAACGCTGCGCGGATCGGATTGTTCATGAGGAACTTCTCGACCCAGTTCATCTTCATGCTTGCGACTCCTCAGTGGTTTCGATGGCGGCCACGGCGCCAGGCGGCCGACGCAGCAGCACCGCGGGCTCATACGCAGAAGGGCTCAGATAGCCCAGGAAGGCATACAGCCACAGGCGCGGCCGGCGGAACATCACCCGCGACGCGGAAGGGTGGAACGAGCGTTCGAGGACGTGGCCGAGCGCGCGGCTGAATTCATCCAGGAAGCGATAGTTGGCGAAAGGTAGCAGGGTATCCATGTACGAGCGCCGCCAGTGCGCCACCATGGCGTAGCCGGTCTCGGCCGCGAGGCGGTGCAGCGAGCGCTCGGTGACGATCACGCGGTGGAAGGGCTGATGCAGCCGCATGAGATGCGGCTCGAGGTCGTCCATGCGCACCGGCTCCGAGTCCGCCGTGCCGATGTAGAGCATCCCTCCCGGGCGCACCAGCGCGGCGAAGTCGGCGATCGTGGCGCGCGGGTCGGCGACGTGCTCGATGACGTCGTTGGCGACCACGCAGTCGAACCGCCCTTCGGGGTGACGCGCGAACGCAGGGACATGAGGGTCGTAGCCGTGGACGTCGGTGTAGCCGCGCTGCCTGAGGTAGTCGATGAATACCCCGTTGCCGCAGCCGTAGTCGAGGATGGACGCGTCCTTGGCGAGCCCGGCGCGTTCGAGCCGACGCAGCAGGTTGCGCAGGGTGCCGCGCGCGAAGACATCGAGGCGACGCTGGTTGAGCGGATAGTCGCGATAGAGGTCGGCGAAGTCCACCGGATCGATGTTGTGGATGCTCGCGCAGCGCGGACATTTCCAAAGGTGGTGCGAGACGCCGGCGAAGCGCTCGGTGTTGCCGCGGCAGGCGCCGAGTTCGCCCGCGGCGGGGGCGGCGCAGTGGTAGCCGCAGATCCTGCATTCGAGTTCGGTGCTCACGGTGAGACGGGCTCCTGGGCCATGGCCCGGCCGATCGCTTCCGCGACCCGCAGGGCATTGGCGGCGATGGTCAGGCTGGGGTTGATGCCCGCGCTCGACGGGAAGAACGAGGCGTCGACCACGTAGAGATTATCGATATCGTGGGCCCGGTTGTCCGGCCGCAGCACGCTCGTGCCCGCATCCTCGCCGAAGCGGCAGGTGCCGCAGGCGTGGGCGAGGCGCTCGTTGCTCTCGGCCTGCTTGATCAGCATCGGACGGAACGGTGCGAGCAAGTCTTTCATCGTGCTGCGCATGCGCGCGATGCGCCGGCGCTCGGTCGCATGCAGCCGATAATGGAGCTGGACACCACCATCGCCGGCGAGTTCGATGCGGTTGTCGGCATAGGGCAGGTCCTCCATGAGCGCGGCAAGGATTCGGCTGCCCGCAAGCCGGTGCTCGAGGTAACGTCCCACCAGGGGAGCAAACGGGCGGAACAGCATCCCCGCGAGCGCCGTGTAGCGCTGCGCGATGTCGTCGGCAAGCACATCGAGCACCTGGCGCACCGGCGGCAGCATGCCGAAGTCCTGTACCGAGCCGAGCTTGCCCCCGCCCGCGTCGTGATAGAAGTCGTTGAAGGCGATCTCTTTCCAGGCTGCCTGCGCGCCCGGCGGTGTTCGCGGCCGGATCACGTAGAGGTCGACGTAGTGGCGCATCAGGTTGCGCCCGACCAGTCCGCTACGGTTTGCGAGCCCCCGCGGCCAATCGGCATTGGCCGAGGCCAGCAGCAGGCGCGGGGTGTGCAGCGCGCCGGCGGCCAGCACCACCGTACGCGCGCGCAGGGTGAAACTGCGCCCCTCGTGCCGGCACACCACCCCCTCCACACGCTGCGGCGACGCCTCGAGGCGGACGACCTCGCACGCGTCGATCAGGCTGGCACCATGATCGCGCACGGCCGGCTCGACGCAGATGCGCCCGGCATCGTTCTTGCATCCGCGCGCGCACAGGTAGCTCTGGCAGCAGGCGCACTCGGGCACGAGCTCGCAGGCGAGCGGCAGCCGGTAGGGATGCATCCCCGCCTCGCGCAGCCAGCGCGCGAGCTCGTCCGCACCGGGCGACAGCATCCCGGGGTCGAGATAGGCCGGCGCGAAGTCGGCACCACGCAGGGGATCGCGGCTCCCGCGCACGCGATAAAGCGCCTCGGCCTGCGTGTAGTAAGGCGAGAGGTCCTCGTAGGCGATCGGCCAGCGCCGCGGCAGGGTACTCTCCGCCACCCCCTCCGGGAAACACTCGGCAGGCGCGAAATCCGCGGGGAAGAAGCGCTCCATCGCCATGCCGTACAGCGCGCTCGAGCCACCGACCCCCGAGCCGATGAAGGGAATGTGGCTCGTTCGCCGGGGTGCGCTGGCGTCGACGATCCGCTCCCACTCGCGCCCGCCCCTGCGCAGGCCGTCGAGCGTGGCGGGCGTGGGCGGGAAGGGACTGCCGACCTCGTCCTCGGGATAGCCACCGAGGATGCTGCCCGGCGCCGCGGGCGAACGCCCCTTGTCGACGAAAAGCACCTTCAGGCCCTGGCGCGCGAGCGCATGCCCCGCGGTCGCACCGCCCATGCCGGTGCCGACGATGATGACGTCCCACAGGCAGCTTTCGATCCCTGCGCTCATGCGCTGGGGTCCCCGCACCGGCCGCCCACGCCGGCGCGCGCGCGCGCAGGACGCGGGCGCACCCCACACCCGGTTGCACGAGGCTTCATCGCGGACCCACCATCAGTTCATCCAGAGCCTTTCGCAGCGAACGCGAACGCGGCGCAGCCGAATGGCCGACCCGGCAGAAGAACGCGAAGGGCTCTTCTTCGCCGGCCCCCATCAGGCGCTCGAAGCGCGCCGCCAGGCGGCGTGCGCCCTCGTCGATCGATGCTCGCGCCGAGATGGGGGTGCCGCTGCGCGCGTACCAGCGGAAGATCACCGGCGTCATCTCCGGCTGCAGCAGCAGACCGCGCGCGCTCGCGGCAAGCCACAGGCGCTGCAGGGCCATTCCCGCCTCGACATGGTCGGGCAGGCCATCCATCGGCCGCCGCGGCCGCATGAGTACATGCGCCGCGCACGCCAGCGCAGGCACCACGTCGAGCTGGATGCGTGGCGCAACCGTGCCGAGCAGGTAGCGGTTGAAGAACTCGACGCGCGACCAGTTCTGCATGACCCACTCCATCAGCCGGGCCGTGACCGCATCCACGCCGACCGCCTCCTCGGGGATCCTGTCCTTGCTGTAGCGGGTGCGCCACTCGATGATCGACCGGTGCACCCGGTAGGCCTCGGGGCAGGTGAGCCTCAGGTAGGCGTTGTCCCACAGCAGCCGCGCCACCGCGAGGCGATCGCCAAGGCTCTCCAGGAAGGAGAGGGTGTACTCGGGCCCCACCGCAGCCTCCAGCGCCCTGCGATCGGCGTCGTCGAGCGGCGTGGTGCGCATCGCCCGGCGCTGCACGGTGCGACTCTCGATGCAGGCCTGCAGCGGGTCGTCGCCCACCGCTGCCGAGGCGGGCGCGAACACGAGCTCGTAGACCGGTGCGTGCTCGACCAGCGGCTCACGCAAGGACCAGCGCATGGACAGCCCGAAGCGCCCGGCAGCCAGACGCAGCGTCTCGAGGAGCGCCCCGTGGGAGAGCTGGCTGGCACGGCCGGCGAAGTCGTAGACGCAATCCGCGCGGGTGTCGTGGCCATACACCGCGATGCGCTCGTCGTCCACGATCTCGAAACGCCAGGGCTGGGTGTTGTCTCCGCTCGGTGCCCAACGACCAAGCTCGAGAATCCGCATCAGGGTTTCACGATCGGCCATCGGCCCTCTCCGCTTGCTTCATCTTCATCAATTGCCGCCGAGCGATCCAGATCAGGAAGCGCTGGAAGGGGTTGCGATTGCCCCCCGGCCGCCAGGTCCTCGCAAGGCGGTTGCGGTAGGCATCGAACTGATAGCCCCGCGGCGCACTGCGGACCCCGCCACGTCCGAGCAGGATCTTGAGCGACTCGGTCGCCACCAGTCCGGCGCACAGCTGGCAGGCCGCGACGCAGGACGGTCCGCGCTGCTCGCCCAGGTTCACCCGCGAGGGGTCGGCGAGATAGCCGAACTGCAACATCGCCGGCGTGAGCCCGATCAGGAAGCGCACCGCCATCTCCTCGTCGTCGCAGCCTTCGAGCTGGAAATACTGCTCGAACGACATCCCGTCGGGCTGGAAGACGAGCACCGCGGCCCCCAGCCCGAGCGGCGCGGCGGTGACCGCGGGAATGCCCATGCGATGACAGGCCGCGAACACGGCACGCCGGATGTCGAACGCGAAGAAGTCCAGCGCGTCGACATAGAGGTCGGCGCCGCGCAGGAAATCCTCGAGGTTGTCCCCGGAGACGCCCTCCGGGAACACGCGCAGTTCGCACTCCGGATTGATGTCCGCAGCCAGGTCCGCGAGGACCTCGACCTTGGGCCGGCCAAGCGATGACATGAACGCCCCCGCCTGGCGGTTGAAGTTCGCAAGGTCGAATGTGTCGAAGTCGGAAATCGAGAAGGACCCGATCCCGAGGCGGGCGAGCGCGAGCAGATGCCCTCCCCCGACGCCCCCCATGCCGGCGATCGCGATCCGCTTCCCCCGCAGGGCCATCTGTTCGGCCTGCGTGACCCAACCGAGGTTGCGCGAGAAAGCGGTTTCATATGCGAAGAGACCGCTCATCAATGAGTTCCTTCATCAGTATGGGCCCAAGAGCTATGATATCAACCCGAACCTGATACGCGCATGCACATGTGGCAAGCATCGACCGCAAGAGCCGGACAGCCGGCCCGTATCGCCGCTCGCAACCTGCTGCGGCATCACCGCAGGACCTTGCTCGCGCTGGCGATCATCTGCGGCGGGGTGGTGTCCTACCTGCTTGCAGGGGGCTTCATCAACTGGGTGCTGTGGGCGATGCGCGAGGCCGCCATCCAGTCCCAGCTCGGCCACGTGCAGATCACGCGCCCCGGCTATTTCCGCGAGGGCGTCAGCGACCCCTACAGTTTCCTGCTCGACAGGGATACATCGGTCGTCGCGTCCGCAGCGGGCTTCGAGGTGCGCACCATCGCACCGCGGCTCGCCTTCACCGGACTGTTGAGCAAGGACGAGACGACCATCTCCTTCATCGGCGAGGGCGTCGACCCGGAGGCGGAGGCGCCCCTGAGCTGGGCGATCACCGTCATGGAGGGCACCGACCTGCGTGCCGGCGGCCCCGACTCGGTCGTGCTCGGCGAAGGCCTCGCGGCGAACCTGGGGGTGCACCCCGGAGACCTTGTCGTCCTGCTGGGCAACACGCCGGCGGGGGGAGTCAACGCGGTCGAGCTGACCGTCGCCGGCACGTTCCAGACGACCTCGAAGGCCTACGACGACACCGCCCTGCGCGCACCGATCGAGGTCGCGCGCCGGCTGATGCGGGTCGATGGTGCGACGAGCTGGGTGGTGCTGCTCGGTGAAACCGGACAGACCGACGCCGCCGTGCATGCGTTGAGAGGCAGGCTGCCCGCGGATCGGTTCGAGGTCACGCCTTGGATCGAGCTCGCGGACTTCTATACCAAGACGGTCGAACTCTTCGACACCCAGGTCAACGTGGTCCGCATCATGATCGCCCTCATCGTGGTGCTGAGCATCTCCAATACGCTGTCCATGGCCGTCATCGAACGCACGACCGAAATCGGCACCTCGATGGCCCTGGGCGTCCGGCGGCGCGGCATCCTCGCACTGTTCATCTGGGAGGGGGCCTTGCTCGGACTGGCTGCGGGGGTCCTGGGCGTGGCCCTCGCACTGGCACTCGGCCAATTGATCTCCGCGATCGGCATCCCGATGCCGCCGCCGCCGGGGATGTCGCGCGGCTACGTCGCTGAAATCGCGATCTCCCCCGCGCTCGCCGTCGACGGCTTCCTCCTCGCCTTCATCACCACCCAGCTCGCCGGACTTCCCTCGGCGTGGAGGGCATCGCGCATGAACATCGTCGACGCGCTGCGTCATCAGGCCTGAGACCATGCTCCACAAGCTCGCCCTGCGTAATGTCTTTCGCCAGCGTGTCCGCAGCGCGATCACCCTGGCCGCGATCGTCTTCGGCGTGACGGGGCTGATCCTGTCCGGCGGCTTCGTGCAGGACATCTTCGTGCAGCTCGGCGAAGCGATCATCCAGTCCGAGACCGGGCATGTGCAGGTGTTTCGCGAGGACTTTCGCGAGAAGGGCAATCGCCAGCCGGACCGCTACCTCATCGAAGACCCCGCGCCGATCGCGGCACGCATCGCGAGCTCGCCCCAGATCCGCGACGTATCCAGTCGCCTGAGCTTCTCGGGGCTGCTCAATAACGGCAAGCGCGACCTGGCGATCATCGGCGAGGGGATCGAACCGGAGAAGGAGGCCAGGCTGGGGAGCTTCCTCAAGATGCTCTCCGGGAGGCCTCTGAGCGATGCCGACGCCTTCGGGATGATCGTGGGCCAGGGTGTGGCACAGTCGCTCGCGCTCAAGGTCGGCGATCAGGCGACCTTGCTCGTCAACACGGCGGGGGGCGCGCTGAACACCGTCGACGTCGAGATCGTCGGCATCTTCCAGAGCTTCTCGCGCGAATTCGACGCGCGAGCAGTGCGTGTCCCGCTCTCCACGGCACAGGAGCTCCTTGCGACCGCCGGCGCCAACCAACTCGTCGTGACCCTGCATCGCACGCGCGACACCGACGATGCGCTCGCAACGATCCAGGCCCAGCTCGCCGGCAGCGGGCTCGAAGCCTACAGCTGGAAGCAGTTGTCGGACTTCTACGAGAAGACGCTGCAGCTCTACGACCGCCAGTTCGGGGTGCTGCAAGTGATCATTCTCGTGATGGTCCTGCTCTCGGTGGCGAACACGGTGAACATGAGCGCCTTCGAGCGTCTGGGCGAATTCGGCACCCTGCAGGCCCTGGGCAACCGGCAACGTGACATATTCCGCCTGATCCTGCTGGAAAACACCTTCCTCGGTCTGATCGGTGGCACGCTTGGTGCGATCATTGGAATCGGGCTGGCGCTCGCGATCTCCGCGATCGGGATTCCGATGCCACCACCACCGAGCGCCAACACCGGATACACCGCAATGATCCGCCTCGACACCGCGAACGTGGCCACGGCTTTTCTGATCGGCGTCCTCGCGACTGCGCTGGCCGCGATCTTCCCAGCCCGCCGGGTTTCCAGGACGGAGCTGGTGGAAGCGCTGCGCCAGCGAACCTGAACATCGAAAAGGCACACCACCATGCAGTTCATCGACCGCGTCAACCTCGGAGAGGGATTCAGCAAGTACTTCCGCGTCGACGCAGCCCTTGATGAGGACCTCAAGAACGAGGTCTTCCACATCCGTCATAGCGTGTATTGCGAGGATCTGCAGTTCGAGCGCATTCGCCCGGACGGCCGGGAGATCGACCACTTCGACGCGCACAGCGTCCACTGCTTGCTCAGGACCGTGACTGCCCCCCTGCGGCCGGTCGGATGTGCCCGAGTGGTCCTCACCGACCCGCGCGACCCTGCAGCGCCCCTGCCCTTCGAGGTCGCCTGCGCCTCCGTGCTCGATCGATCGATCATCGACCCCGCCAAGCTTCCGCGCGAACGCGTCGCCGAGATCTCGAGGCTGG
This sequence comes from Thauera phenylacetica B4P, assembly GCF_000310225.1. Taxonomy (GTDB): domain Bacteria; phylum Pseudomonadota; class Gammaproteobacteria; order Burkholderiales; family Rhodocyclaceae; genus Thauera; species Thauera phenylacetica. The sequence continues at coordinate 2,798 of NZ_AMXF01000083.1, read as the reverse complement.
CGGTGCACCGGGATTACCGGCGTCGTCGCGGCGAGGAGCACACCCCGGTCCATATCGACAACTCGGACTTTGCCGAAGGGGAGCGGCCGCGCTTCCCCTTCGTGCCGACGAGCCTGCTGCTGGGTGCCGTGGCGCTGGCCGACTGCTGCGGCATCGACACGGTGTTCGTGCTCACCGAGCCTCGCCTCGCCGCGCATTTCGGCAAGCTCGGCGTGGAGGTCATCCAGATCGGACAGCCGATCGAGCATCGCGGACGGCGCATCCCGTCGGTAATGCACGTCGAGGAGATCATCCGCAACATGCGCCCGATCCTGCACCCCTTGTGGCAGCTGGTCCGAGCGGAAATCGGGCGCGGATTCGAGGAGGCCGGACGCGTCCAGGGGCGGCAGGGCTTGCCCGCCGCGCAGGGCGGATAGCCCGTTCGCGGCTGCGCACCCCTGAAAAGGCAGAGGCCTGCGGCCACGGAGCATCGCCCGTGGCCACAGGCCTCTTTGCTCGATGCGGGCCGGAAACGGCCCGCAACGCCGCGGTCGCGCTCAGCCCTTCAGCGCCACCTTGATCTGCTCGAGCGTGCTCGGATCGTCGATGGTGGTCAGGTCGCCCGCATCGCGGCCTTCGGCCAGCGCCTGGATCGAGCGCCGCAGCATCTTGCCCGAGCGCGTCTTGGGCAGGCCGTTGATGAAGTGCACACGGGCCGGACGCGCGATCGCGCCGAGGCTCTCGTCGACCTTCTTCATGACCTCCTTCTCGAGCGCGGCGCGCTTCTCGGGGGTATCGACGTCGGCCGCGTTCTTGACCACCGCGAAGGCCATCGGCATCTGGCCCTTGAGCTCGTCGGCCACGCCCACCACCGCCACCTCGGCGATCGCCGGGTGGGTCTGCACGGCCTCCTCGATCTCGCGCGTGCCGAGGCGGTGGCCGGCGACGTTGATCACGTCGTCCATGCGGCCGAGGATGGTGAAGTAGCCCTTGTCGTCCTTGATGCCCCAGTCGGACGAGGAATACACCACCGGCTCGGTGAACAGCGTGAAGTAGGTGCTGACGAAGCGCTCGTCCTGGCCCCACACGGTCGACAGGCAGCCCGGCGGCAGCGGCGGCAGGATGCCGACGATGCCCTTCTCGTTGGCGCCGCACTCTGTGCCGTCCTCGCGGAAGATGCGCAGGTCGTAGCCATACACCGGGAAGGCGGGCGAGCCGAGCTTGATCGGGCTGTCCTCGACGCCGCGGCAGATGGCGAGCATCGGCCAGCCGGTCTCGGTCTGCCAGTAGTTGTCGATGACCGGGATGCCGAGCTCTTCCATGATCCACTGGTGGCTGGTCTCGTCGAGCGGCTCGCCGGCCAGGAACAGGTGCTTGAGCGAGGACAGGTCGTACTTCTTGAGGAAGGCCGGGTCCTGCTTCTTCAACACGCGCACCGCGGTGGGCGCGGAGAACATCACCGTGACCTTGTACTTCTCGACGATCTGCCACCAGATGCCGGCGTCTGGGCGCAGCGGCGTGCCCTCGTACATGATCGTGGCCATGCCGGCGAGCAGCGGGCCGTAGATGATGTAGCTGTGGCCGACCACCCAGCCGATGTCCGAGGTCGAGAACATGGTCTCGCCCGCGCCGCCGGTGAAGATGTGCTTCATCGAGGCGGTCAGGGCCACGGTGTAGCCGCCGGTGTCGCGCTGCACACCCTTGGGCTTGCCGGTGGTGCCGGAGGTGTACAGGATGTAGCTCGGCTCGGAAGATTCGAGCCACACGACCGGGACCTGGGCGTCCATGTGCCTGGCGCGCAGCTCGGCGTAGTCGACGTCGCGGCCGGCGACCTTGGCGAAGCCCTTGTCCAGGCCGCGATCGATGATCAGCACCTTGGCGGGCGGGAACTCGGCGAGCTTGCAGGCTTCGTCCACCAGGTGCTTGTAGGGCACCGGCTTGCCGTTGCGCATGCCGGCGTCCGAGCTGACCATCAGCACCGGCTTGGCGTCGTCGATGCGGGTGGCGAGCGAGCCGGCCGCGAAGCCGCCGAACACCACCGAGTGGATGGCGCCGATGCGCGCGCAGGCGAGCATGGCGAACGCGGCCTCGGCGATCATCGGCATGTAGATCAGCACGCGGTCGCCGCGCTGGACGCCGAGTTCCTGGTAGATCGCCGCCATGCGCTCGACCTCGCGCTGCAGTTCGGCGAAGGAGTACACCTTCTCCTCGTCGGTCTCGGTCGAGATGTACACCAGCGCGCGGTCGTTCGGGCGCGCGGCGGCGTGGCGATCGACGGCGTTGTAGCACAGGTTGGTCTCGCCGCCCTTGAACCACTTGACGAACGGCGGCTTGGAATAGTCGCAGACCTGCTCTGCGGGCTTGTTCCAATGCACGAGCCGGGCCTGTTCGGCCCAGAACCCGTCGCGGTCTTCGATGGAACGGCGGTGGAACTGCTGGTAATCGGTCATTGCTTCCTCTCCCGTCTGCCTTCAATGATCGTGTTGTTGCACGCGACGTGTGCGGGCCCCTCGGCGCCGGGACAGCGCCTCGAAACCCGCTTGCACACCCCTTCTCGGACGGCCCCGCAGCTGCGGCCGCCGTCCGCTCATCCGCCCCCGCCCTTGTCGTGGAACTCGCGGAGTCTTGCGAGCGGTAGTCCGGATTGAAGCCTGGATTCTAGCAATTCGAGCAGCGGCAGCAGCGCGCCGACGAGCGCGGGCAGCTGCCCGGCCACCTCGTCGCGCGCGCCGGCGCGCAGCAGGCGCAGCGCGCCATCGACACTGGGGATGCGCGCGAGCTCGCGCTCGATCGCCGCCGGGTCGACCACGCCGCCCTTG
>NZ_AMXF01000082.1 GCF_000310225.1 Thauera phenylacetica B4P | reverse complement strand
CCGCGAATGGGGCGGTGCGGCGGGTGACGGGGTCGCGGGGGATCGACGCCGCCTTCGCGCCTGCCGGCGCTCCTACACAAACCGACGCGGGTTGGGAGCCATGCAGGAGCGCCGGCAGGCGCGAACGGGGCGCTCAGGCGGGGGTGCGCGGGCGGGTGGTCTCGCCGCGGATCTCGTGGAGGAGCTCGATCTTGCCGTCTTCGCCCGCGCGCTCGAGGCGCACGGTGAAGCCCCACAGGCGGGCGAGGTGGCGCATGACCTCGTCGGTGCCGTCGCCGAGCGGGCGGCGGCGGAAGGTGGTGTGGCGCAGGGTGAGCGAGCGGTCGCCGCGCAGGTCGACGTTCCACACCTGCACGTTGGGCTCGCGCGCGCCGAGGTTGTACTGGTCGGAGAGGATCTCGCGCAGGTTACGGAAGCCCGCGTCGTCGTGGATCGCGGAGACCTGCAGCTTGTCCTCGTGGTCGTCGTCGAGCACGGCGAACAGGCGGAAGTCGCGCATCACCTTGGGCGACAGGTATTGCGCGATGAAGCTCTCGTCCTTGAAGTTGCGCATTGCGAAGTCGAAGGTCTCCAGCCAGTCGCTGCCGGCGATCTCGGGGAACCAGCGCCGGTCCTCGTCGTCGGGGGCCTCACAGATGCGGCGGAGGTCGCGCCACATCGCGAAGCCGAGCGCGTAGGGGTTGAGGCCGCCGAACCAGCGGCTGTTGTAGGGCGGCTGGGCGACGACGTTGGTGTGCGACTGCAGGAATTCCAGCATGAAGCTGTCGGCCAGCAGGCCTTCGTCGTAGAGGTGGTTGAGCAGGGTGTAGTGCCAGAAGGTGGCCCAGCCTTCGTTCATGACCTGGGTCTGGCGCTGGGGGAAGAAGTACTGCGCGATCTTGCGCACGATGCGCACCACCTCGCGCTGCCAGGGCTCGAGCAGGGGGGCGTTCTTCTCCACGAAGTAGAGCAGGTTCTCCTCGGGTTCGGGCGGGAAGCGCGCCTCGGCGCGGGCGTCGGCGCGCACGTCGTGGGCGGGCAGGGTGCGCCAGAGGTCGTTCACCTGGCTCTGCAGGTATTCCTCGCGCTCCTGCTGGCGCAGCTTCTCCTTGGCGAGCGAGAGCTTGGGCGGACGCTTGTAGCGGTCCACGCCGAGGTTCATCAGCGCATGGCAGGAGTCGAGCAGCAGCTCGACGGCCTCCTCGCCGTGGCGTTCCTCGCACTGGGTGATGTAGTTCCGCGCGAACAGCAGGTAGTCGATGATGGCGTCGGCGTTGGTCCAGGTGCGGAACAGGTAGTTGCCCTTGAAGAAGCTGTTGTGGCCGTAGGCGGCGTGGGCGATCACCAGGCCCTGCATGGTGAGCGTGTTCTCCTCCATCAGGTAGGCGATGCAGGGGTTGGAGTTGATCACGATCTCGTAGGCCAGCCCCATCTGGCCGCGGCGGTAGCCCTTCTCGGTGGCGAGGAAGTGCTTGCCGAAGGACCAGTGGTGGTAATTGACCGGCATGCCCACCGAGGCATAGGCGTCCATCATCTGCTCGGCGGTGATGATCTCGACCTGTACCGGGTAGATGTCGAGCTTGTAGTGCGCGGCGACGCGGGCGATCTCCTCGTTGTAGCGGTCGATGGCCTCGACGGTCCATTCCGAGCCGGAGGGGAGCGGCGCCTTGGCGGCGCGGCCGCGCGTGCGGGGGCGGGTGGTCTTCATGCGAGGGTCTTCTTGAAGAGTTCGCGGAACACCGGGTAGATGTCGGCCGGCGACTCGATGCGCTGCATCGCGAAGTTGTCGTGCGCGGCCTCGAGCTTGGTGTACTCGCGCCACAGGTTCTGCGGATCGCCGGCGGTGATCTCGACGTAGGCGAAGTACTGGCACCAGGGCAGGATCTCCTTGCCGAGCAGGCGCCCGCACACAGGCGAGTCGTTGTCCCAGTTGTCGCCGTCGGAGGCCTGCGCGCCATAGACGTTCCACTGCCCGTTGGCGTAGCGCTCGCGCAGGATGCCGCGCATGAGCTCGAGCGCGCTGGAGACCACGGTGCCGCCGGACTCGCGCGAGTGGAAGAACTCGTCCTCGTCGACCTCCTTGGCCACGGTGTGGTGGCGGATGAAGACGACCTCGATGTGTTCGTAGCTGCGCGTGAGGAAGAGGTAGAGCAGCATGAAGAAGCGCTTGGCCATGGACTTGCGCTCCTCGTCCATCGAGCCGGAGACGTCCATCACGCAGAACATCACCGCCTGGGTGGTGGGGCGGGGCTCCCTGACGCGGTTGTTGTAGCGCAGGTCGAAGCGGTCGATGAAGGGAATGCGGTCGATGCGCGCGCGCAGCGCGGCGAGCTCCTCGCGCAGGCCGCGCACCTCCTCGCTGTCCTCGCCGCCGCGCGCGAGCGCCTCGTCGAGCTCCTGCTGCAGCTCGCGGATGCGCGCGGTCCAGGGCGAGCCGAGCGCGAGCCTGCGTCCGAGTGCGCCGCGCATCGAGCGCACGATGTTGATGTTGGCGGGCACGCCGTCCGAGGTGAAGCCGGCGCGCCGGGTCTTGTAGTCGGTGACCTTGGCGAGCTGGGTGCGGATCAGGCGGGGGAGCTCGAGGTCCTCGAAGAAGAGGTCGAGGAATTCCTCGCGCGAGAGCTGGAAGACGAAGTCGTCCTCGTGCTCGCCGTCCTGGCTCGCCTTGCCCTTGCCGGCGCCGTCGCCACCGCCGCCGAGCGGACGCTTGATGCGGTCTCCGGTGCTGAACTGGTCGTTGCCCGGGAAGACCTGCTCCCACACGCCGCCCTTGCCGTGGTGCAGGGAGGGCTCGGAGAGGTCGCGCGCGGGGATGGAGATCTGCTCGCCATTCTCCAGGTCGCGGATGGAGCGGCCATGGATGGCCTCGGACACCGCCTTGCGGATCTGCTGCTTGAAGCGGCGCATGAAGCGCTGGCGGTTCACCGCGCTCTTGTTCTTGCTGTCGAAGCGCCGATCGATGATGCGGACCATGTCTCCTCCCGGTGTCCGCGCCCGGCCCGTGCCCACGCCGCGAGGGCGTGCGCCGGGCCGGACCGTGACTCGCGAATCAGGACGCCTTGCGCACGCGCAGGTACCACTCGCACAGCAGGCGCACCTGCTTCTCGGTGTAGCCCTTGTCGATCATGCGGTCGACGAAGTCCTGGTGCTTCTTCTGCTCGTCGGCGCTGGCCTTGGCGTTGAAGCTGATCACCGGCAGCAGGTCCTCGGTGTTGGAGAACATCTTCTTCTCGATCACCGCGCGCAGCTTCTCGTACGAGGTCCAGCTCGGGTTGCGGCCCTCGTGCTTGGCGCGCGCGCGCAGCACGAAGTTGACCACCTCGTTGCGGAAGTCCTTCGGGTTGCTGATGCCGGCGGGCTTCTCGATCTTCTCCAGCTCCTCGTTGAGCGCGGCGCGGTCGAGGATCTCGCCGGTGTTCGGGTCGCGGAACTCCTGGTCCTGGATCCAGAAGTCGGCGTAGATCACGTAGCGGTCGAAGATGTTCTGTCCGTACTCGGAGTAGCTCTCGAGGTAGGCGGTCTGGATCTCCTTGCCGATGAACTCGGCGTAGTGCGGCGCGAGGTATTCCTTGATGTAGCCGAGGTAGCGCGCCTCGGCCTCGGCCGGGAACTGCTCGGCCTCGATCTGCTGCTCGAGCACGTACATCAGGTGCACCGGGTTGGCGGCGACCTCGCGGTGGTCGAAGTTGAAGATCTTCGACAAGGCCTTGAAGGCGAAGCGGGTCGACAGCCCGGTCATGCCTTCGTCGACGCCGGCGTAGTCGCGGTACTCCTGGTAGCTCTTGGCCTTGGGGTCGGTGTCCTTGAGGTTCTCGCCGTCATACACCCGCATCTTGGAAAAGATGCTCGAGTTCTCCGGCTCCTTGAGCCGCGACAGCACCGCGAACTGCGCCATCATCTTGAGCGTGTCGGGCGCGCACGGCGCCTCGGACAGCGAGCTATGGGCGAGGAGCTTCTCGTAGATCCGCACCTCGTCGGAGACGCGCAGGCAATAGGGCACCTTGACGGTGTAGATCCGGTCGAGGAAGGCCTCGTTGTTGCGGTTGTTCTTGAAGGCGACCCACTCGGATTCGTTCGAGTGCGCCATCACGATGCCGTCGAAGGGGATCGCGCCGAAGCCCTCGGTGCCCTTGTAGTTGCCCTCCTGGGTGGCGGTGAGCAGCGGGTGCAGCACCTTGATCGGGGCCTTGAACATCTCGACGAACTCGAGCAGGCCGCGGTTGGCCAGGCACAGGCCGCCGGAGTAGCTGTAGGCGTCGGGGTCGTCCTGCGAGTATTGCTCGAGCTTGCGGATGTCGATCTTGCCGACCAGCGAGGAGATGTCCTGGTTGTTCTCGTCGCCCGGCTCGGTCTTGGCGACCGCGGTCTGGCGCAGCACCGAGGGGCTGAGCTTGACCACGCGGAAGCGGGTGATGTCGCCGCCGTACTCGTGCAGGCGCTTGACCGCCCACGGGCTCATGATGCCGCCGAGGTAGCGGCGCGGGATGCCGAAGTCGTCCTCGAGGATGTGCGCGTCCTCGGCGGCGTTGAAGAGGCCGAGCGGGGATTCGTTCACCGGCGAGCCCTTGATCGCGTAGAAGGGCACGCGCTCGATCAGGCTCTTGAGCTTCTCGGCGAGCGAGGACTTGCCTCCGCCCACCGGGCCGAGCAGGTAGAGGATCTGCTTCTTCTCCTCGAGGCCCTGGGCGGCGTGGCGGAAGTAGGCCACGATGTTCTCGATGACCTCTTCCATGCCGTAGAAGTCGCGGAAGGCGGGGTAGAGCTTGAGGATCTTGTTGGAGAAGATCCGCGACAGGCGCGGGTCGAGCCGGGTGTCGACCAGTTCCGGTTCGCCGATGGCCGCAAGCATGCGCTCGGCGGCGGTGGCGTAGGCCATGCGGTCGGCGCGGCAGAGCTCGAGATAGTCCTGCAGGGACATCTCTTCCTCGCGGGCCGCTTCGAAGCGTGCCTGGTAGGCGTTGAATATGGACATGGTCGTCTCCTCGTCGGGCGCGATGCGGCGCGAAAGGGGCTGCCGCAAGGTGAAGCAGGATTGCGTCGTCCGCCTGCTCGGCGGTGCCCGGCTCGCCGCGACGGGGTACCGGGTCTGTACATGAGAACCCCATGATGGGTGGGAGTTCCACCCCCTGCGGCGGTTTTTTCGTGAGCGGACGTGGACTGCGTCACGCCCCGCTTCGGGGCGTTTCCCGGGCACGGAACAAGCGTGAGGCCTGTGCTAGAATGTCCGACTCAGTTCAATGTGTTCACGCTGGCAAAGTGCGCCTCCGGTCTCCGCGAGTGCGACGCGAAGGCCCGGCGGGAGCGTTTTTCAGACTTCTCAGGATCGACTCAATGGAGCAGAACCAGGTAACCCCGAGCGCGCTCGAGCGCCGTATCGACATCTCCGTTTCGCTCGCGGACATCGAGAAAGAGGTGGATGCCCGCCTCAAGCGCATGGCGCGGACGGTGAAGATGCCGGGGTTCCGCCCGGGCAAGGTGCCGATGAAGATCGTCGCCCAGACCCACGGCGGCCAGGCCCGCGGCGAAGCCGTCGGTGCGGCGGTCGAGAAGGCCTTCGGCGAGAAGGTGCGCGCCGACAGCCTGCGCGTCGCCGGCTACCCGAGCATCGAGCCGAAGGACGGCGCTGCCGAGGGCACGCTGGAGTTCACCGCGGTGTTCGAGGTGTACCCCGACGTGGTCCTGGGCGAGTTCGCCGGTCGCAAGATCGACCGCCCGGTGCTGAACGTGGGTGACGCCGAGGTCGATAAGACCATCGAGGTGCTGCGCAAGCAGCGCACCAGCTTCAAGGCGGTCGAGCGCGCCGCCGCCGCTGGCGACCGTGTCGTGATCGACTTTACCGGCCGCATGGATGGCGAGGTGTTCGACGGTGGCCAGGCCCAGGACTTCCCCTTCGTGGTCGGCGCCGGCTCCATGCTCAAGGACTTCGAGGATGCCGTGGTCGGCCTCGCGGCGGGCGAGGGCAAGACCTTCGACATGACCTTCCCCGAGGACTACCATGCCGCCAACCTGGCCGGCAAGCAGGTCCAGTTCGAGGTCACCCTCAAGGCGGTCGAGGAGCCGGTGCTGCCCGAGGTGGACGCCGACTTCGCGCGCTCGCTGGGCGTGGCCGACGGCGACGTCGCCAAGCTGCGCGAGGAGGTCAAGGGCAACCTGGAGCGCGAGGTCAAGCGCCGCATCCAGTCCCGTCTCAAGGAGCAGGTCATGGACGCGCTGATCGAGGTCGCCCCGATCGAGGTGCCCAAGGCGCTGGTGCAGGCCGAGTCCAGTCAGCTCGCCGACAACGCCCGCCGCGACCTCGAGATGCGCGGCCTCAAGACCAAGGATATCCCGGTCGATCCGTCGTGGTTCAAGGACCAGGCCGAGCGCCGCGTCAAGCTGGGCCTGATCATGGCCGAGCTGGTCAAGGCCAGCGAGCTGCACGCCAAGCCGGAGCAGATCCGCGCGCTGGTCGAGGAGATGGCGCAAAGTTACGAGGATCCCTCGGAACTCGTGCGCTGGTATTACGCTCAACCGGAGCGTCTGGCGCAGGCCGAGGCGGTGGTCATCGAAGACAACGTCGTCGAGTGGGTCTGCGCGAAGGCCGACACTTCCGACAAGGAAGTGGCGTTCGACGAACTGATGGGCAACGCGGCCTGAGGTCGCAGAGGGTCTGACGAATGATGCAAGGAACACCCCAGCACAGCAGCGACTGGAACCCGGTCGGTCTCGGCCTGGTCCCGATGGTGGTCGAACAGAGCGGTCGCGGCGAGCGCGCCTACGACATCTATTCGCGTCTCCTGAAGGAGCGGGTGGTGTTCCTCGTCGGCCCGGTCAACGACGTCACCGCCAACCTGATCGTCGCCCAGTTGCTGTTCCTCGAGTCCGAGAATCCGGACAAGGACATCTACTTCTACATCAACTCGCCCGGCGGCTCGGTGACCGCCGGCATGGCGATCTACGACACCATGCAGTTCATCAAGCCGAACGTCAGCACGCTGTGCATCGGCCAGGCGGCGAGCATGGGCGCCTTCCTGCTGGCGGCGGGCGAGAAGGGCAAGCGCTTCATCCTGCCCAACTCGCGCGTCATGATCCACCAGCCGCTCGGCGGCTTCCAGGGCCAGGCCTCGGACATCGAGATCCACGCCCGCGAGATCCTCTACCTGCGCTCGCGCCTCAACGACATGCTGTCCAGGCACACCGGACAGCCGCTCGAGCGCATCGAGAAGGACACCGATCGCGACAACTTCATGTCGGCGACGGCTGCCGTCGAGTACGGGCTGGTCGACAAGGTGCTCACCAGCCGCGACGACACCTGATTTCTGGAGAACCCCCACATGACGGACAAGAAGGCTGGCGGCGAGAAGCTGCTGTACTGCTCCTTCTGCGGCAAGAGCCAGCACGAGGTGCGCAAGCTGATCGCCGGCCCTTCGGTCTTCATCTGCGACGAGTGCATCGAGCTGTGCAACGACATCATCCGCGACGAAGTGGTCGGCGCGGACGATGGCCAGGGGATCAAGGGCACGCTGCCCACCCCGCACGAGATCTGCTCCATCCTCGACCAGTACGTGATCGGGCAGGCCCTCGCCAAGCGCAGCCTCGCCGTCGCGGTCTATAACCACTACAAGCGCCTGCGCCACATCGAGGCGCGCCAGGACGACGTCGAGCTCGCCAAGAGCAACATCCTGCTGATCGGCCCCACCGGCTCGGGCAAGACGCTGCTCGCGCAGACGCTCGCGCGCCTTCTCGACGTGCCCTTCGTGATGGCCGACGCCACCACGCTGACCGAGGCCGGCTACGTCGGCGAGGACGTCGAGAACATCGTGCAGAAGCTGCTGCAGAAGTGCGACTACGACGTCGACAAGGCGCAGCAGGGCATCATCTACATCGACGAGATCGACAAGATCTCGCGCAAGGCCGACAACCCCTCGATCACCCGCGACGTGTCGGGCGAGGGCGTGCAGCAGGCGCTGTTGAAGCTCGTCGAGGGCACGGTCGCGTCGATTCCGCCGCAGGGCGGGCGCAAGCACCCGAACCAGGACTTTATCCAGGTCGACACCACCAACGTGCTGTTCATCTGCGGTGGCGCCTTCGACGGCCTGGAGAAGGTCATCCGCAACCGCACCGAGAAGGTCGGTATCGGCTTCGGTGCCGAGGTCAAGAGCAAGGAAGGCAAGAACCTCACCGACACCTTCCGCAGCGTCGAGCCGGAAGACCTGATCAAGTTCGGCCTCATCCCCGAGCTGATCGGCCGCCTGCCGGTGGTCGCCACGCTGCAGGAACTCGACGAGGCGGCGCTGATCCAGATCCTCATCGAGCCCAAGAACGCGCTGGTCAAGCAGTACCAGAAACTGTTCTCGATGGAAGGCGTCGAACTCGAGATCCGCCCCAACGCTCTGCACGCCGTGGCGCGCAAGGCGATCAAGCGCAAGACCGGTGCGCGCGGCCTGCGTTCCATCCTCGAGGTGGCGTTGCTCGACATCATGTACGACCTGCCGACGCTCGATAACGTCTCCAAGGTCGTGGTGGACGAATCGACCATCGAAGACGGCGGCAAGCCCCTGCTGATCTACGCCGAGCAGCAGAAGGTATCGGGCGCCAACTGAGCGCGCGACACCGTCGCCCGATCGGGCGAGGCCGGCTCCAGCCGGCCGCTTGAATTTCCGGGTCACGCCCTCACATGGGTGTGACCTTTTGCTTGAGGAAACCTAGAAAATGTCGGGTCCCGCTGCCCTCCCCAACGAAGCGATGGAACTTCCGCTGTTGCCCCTGCGCGACGTGGTGGTCTTCCCGCATATGGTGATCCCCCTCTTCGTCGGTCGCCCGAAGAGCATCAAGGCGCTCGAGAGCGCCATGGAAGACGGCAAGAGCATCCTGCTGGTGGCGCAGAAGTCCGCCGCCAAGGACGAGCCCGCGGTCGAGGATCTCTACGACATCGGCTGCATCGCCAACATCCTGCAGATGCTCAAGCTGCCCGACGGCACGATCAAGGTGCTGGTCGAGGGCGTGCAGCGCGCGCGCATCGAGCGCGTCGAGGACATGCGCAGCCTGTTCGTCGCCAGCGTGCGCCCGGTGCCGGTCGCCGAGGCGCCGACCCACGAGCTGGAGGCCATGCGGCGCGCGATCATCGCCCAGTTCGACCAGTACGTGAAGTTGAACAAGAAGATCCCGCCCGAGATCCTCGGCTCGCTCGCGGGCATCGAGGAGGCCGGGCGCCTGGCGGACACCATCGCCGCCCACCTGCCGCTCAAGCTCGAGCAGAAGCAGGAGGTGCTCGAGATGTTCGAGACCGGAGCGCGCCTCGAGAAGCTGCTCGGCCAGCTCGAGGGCGAGCTCGACATCCTGCAGGTCGAGAAGCGCATCCGCGGCCGCGTCAAGCGCCAGATGGAGAAAAGCCAGCGCGAGTACTACCTCAACGAGCAGGTCAAGGCCATCCAGAAGGAGCTCGGCGAGGGCGAGGAGGGCGCCGACCTCGAGGAGATGGACAAGAAGATCAAGTCCGCCGGCATGCCCAAGGAGGCGCTGGTGAAGGCCGAGGCGGAGTTCAAGAAGCTGCGCCTGATGTCGCCCATGTCCGCCGAAGCCACCGTGGTGCGTAACTACATCGACACCCTGATCGGCCTGCCCTGGAAGAAGAAGTCGCGTGTCGGCAAGGACCTCGGCGAGGCCGAGAAGGTGCTCGACAAGGACCACTACGGCCTCGAGCGCGTGAAGGAACGCATCCTCGAGTATCTTGCCGTGCAGCAGCGCGTGGACAAGGTCAAGGCGCCGATCCTGTGCCTGGTCGGCCCCCCGGGCGTGGGCAAGACCTCGCTCGGCCAGTCGATCGCCAAGGCCACCAACCGCAAGTTCATCCGCATGGCGCTGGGTGGCGTGCGCGACGAGGCCGAGATCCGTGGCCACCGCCGTACCTACATCGGCTCGATGCCGGGCAAGATCCTGCAGAACATGACCAAGGTCGGGGTCAAGAACCCGCTCTTCCTGCTCGACGAGGTGGACAAGCTCGGCATGGACTTCCGCGGCGACCCGTCCTCGGCGCTGCTCGAGGTGCTCGACCCGGAGCAGAACCACACCTTCCAGGACCACTACGTCGAGGTCGACTTCGACCTGTCCGACGTGATGTTCGTGGCCACCGCCAACACGCTCAACATTCCGCCGGCGCTGCTCGACCGCATGGAGGTGATCCGCCTGTCGGGTTACACCGAGGACGAGAAGATCAACATCGCCCAGCGCTACCTGCTGCCCAAGCAGATGAAGAACAACGGGCTCAAGCCCGAGGAACTCTCGGTGACCGAGGAAGCGGTGCGTGACATCGTGCGCTACTACACCCGCGAGGCCGGCGTGCGCAGCCTGGAGCGCGAGATCTCCAAGGTCTGCCGCAAGGTGGTCAAGCAGCTGGTGCTCAAGAGCCGCAACAGCAAGATCGTCGTCAACGCCAAGAACCTCGACAAGTTTCTGGGCGTGCGCAAGTACAGCTTCGGCATGGCCGAGAAGGAAAACCAGGTCGGCCAGGTCACCGGCCTCGCATGGACCGAGGTGGGTGGCGAGCTGCTGACCATCGAGGCGGTGCAGCTGCCCGGCAAGGGCAAGGTGGTCACCACCGGCAAGCTTGGCGAGGTCATGCAGGAATCCATCCAGGCCGCGCTCTCGGTGGTGCGCCGGCGCGCTCGCTCGCTCGGCATCGACCCGGACTTCTACCAGAAGAGCGACCTGCACATCCACCTGCCGGAAGGCGCGATCCCCAAGGACGGCCCGTCGGCGGGTATCGCGATCTCGACCGCGCTGGTGTCGATGCTCACGGGCATCCCGGTGCGCTGCGATGTCGCGATGACCGGCGAGATCACCCTGCGCGGCGAGGTGCTGGCGATCGGCGGCCTCAAGGAGAAGCTGCTCGCCGCGGTGCGCGGCGGCATCCGCACCGCCTTGATTCCCGAGGAGAACGTCAAGGATCTCGCCGAGATCCCGGACAACATCAAGAACGCGATCGAGATCGTGCCGGTGAAGTGGATCGACCGCGTGCTCGAGCTCGCCCTCGAGCGCAAGCCCGAGCCCTTGCCCGAGGAGCCTGCCCCGACGGCGCCCGCCACGCCGGCGGCCGAAGGCGCGGAAGGCGACCAGGCGAACCTTCGCCCGCATTGATCCTGACCGGCCCGCGGGCCGGTGCCGGATGCAAAAAAAAAGCCGTGGTGCCTCGAAAGGCCCCGCGGCTTTCTTATTTCATGACGCTCCTGCGCTTCCCCGACTGCCGCCGGCGTCCGTCGCGCGGGTGCGGGCTCAGGCGCCCGCCACGGCGTCCTCCACCTGCAGCCCCCAGGCACGCGCCACGAGCTCCATCGAGCGCAACCTCGCGCCGTGGTCGAAGATCTGCGCGGTGAGGATCAGCTCGTTCGCGCCGGTGCGCTCGACCAGCGTCTCCAGCTGCCGGCGCACGGTGTCGGGCGCGCCGACCGCCGAGCAGGCGAGCGACTGGTCGGCGAAGGCGAGCTCGGCTGGCGACCACTCCGTCTCGGCGAAGGCCTCCGGTGGCTGCAGCTGCCCGCGTACCCCACGTGCCATCGCCGCGAAGCGCAGCCGCAGCGAACGCAGCAGGTGCTCCGCTTCGGCGTCGGTGTCGGCGGCGATCGCGTTGGCGGCGACCGCGAACCAGGGCTGGTCGAGCTGGGCGGACGGGCGGAAGTTGCTGCGATAGAGCGCGACCGCCTCGAACACGAAGCGCGGTGCGAAGTGCGAGGCAAAGGCGAAGGGCAGGCCGAGATGGGCGGCAAGCTCCGCGCCGTAGAGGCTCGAGCCGAGCAGCCAAAGCGGCACCTGCAGGCCTTCGCCGGGCACCGCGCGCACGGCCTGGCCGGGACTGGCGGGCTGGAAGTAGGACTGCAGCTCGAGCACGTCCTGCGGGAAGTGGTCGTCGCTGCCGGCAAGATTGCGCCGCAGCGCGCGCGCGGTCGTCTGGTCGGTGCCCGGCGCACGCCCGAGACCGAGATCGATCCGCCCGGGAAACAGCGACTCCAGGGTGCCGAACTGTTCCGCGATGACCAGGGGCGCATGGTTTGGCAGCATGATGCCGCCGGCACCGACGCGGATGCGGCGAGTGGCGCCGGCGATGTGCCCGATCACCACCGCGGTCGCGGCGCTGGCGATGCCGGTCATGTTGTGGTGCTCGGCGAGCCAGTAGCGGGTGTAGCCGCAGCGGTCGGCGAGCTGGGCGAGTTCGCGCGTGTTGCGCAGCGCATCGGCCGGCGTGCTGCCGGCAGTGACCGGTGCGAGATCGAGCACCGAGAGCGGGACGGAGGAGGGCATGGGAGCATCGCCTGGAGCAAGGCCCGTCATTACGCCACAGACCTGCGGTGCGTGCCAGCCTGGGCGCGCGCGCCAGCGGCCCAGCGCGGCGTGATACGCTTGCTGCAAAGACGGTGCAGGTGCCTGGTGGGGGGCGAGCTGCCCGTAACGGGCGCCCATCGCGGAATGCGGTCATTGAGGCGAGGGGCTTTTTTTGCCACCATTCGCCCCCTGCGCAATGGCCGGTCGATCCGTGGCCTTGTCCGAGACCCTTGCTTCACGGGCGCGAAGAAGCCAAAAACAAACCAATCGAGGAGTTCTGGATGAAAAAATACGCCCTTCTGTGCGCGCTGCTCGCCCTTCACGCCGGCGCCAGCTTCGCCAAGGACTGGAAAGAGATCCGCATGGCCTCCGAAGGGGCCTACCCCCCGTTCAACCTCACCACCGCCGACGGCAGCATGGCGGGCTTCGACATCGACATCGGCAACGCCCTGTGCGAAGAGATGAAGGCGAAGTGCTCCTGGGTGAAGCAGGAATGGGACGGCATGATCCCGGCGCTGGTCTCGCGCAAGTTCGACGCGATCATCGCCTCGATGTCGATCACGGACGAGCGCAAGACCAAGGTCGATTTCACCGACAAATACTATGCCTCGCCGCTCGCCCTGGTCGCGAAGAAGGGCTCCGAGCTGCGCCCCGAACTCGAGCTGCTCAAGGGCAAAAAGGTCGGCGTGCAGCGCGGCACCGTTTCGGACAACTTCGCCACCAAATACTGGGATGGCAAGGGCCTGCAGATCGTGCGCTACGCCAAGCAGGACGAGGCCTACCTCGACCTGCGCGCGGGTCGCCTGGACGCCGCCTTCGTCGACTATCTCGAGGCCTACGGCGGTTTCCTGACCAAGCCCGAGGGCGAGGGCTACGACGTGGCCGGCGATCGCCTGTTCGGGCGTAACGCCGAGGAGAAGGCGGTGATCGGCGAGGGCATCGGCATCGCGGTGCGCAAGCGTGACAAGGACCTCACCGAGAAGCTCAACCAGGCGCTCGCGGCGATCCGTGCGAACGGCAAGTACGAGGCCATCCAGAAGAAGTACTTCCCGATGGACATCTACGGCAACTGAGCGTCGTGACGGGCGGCGCTCACGTTCGCGCGGTCCGCGCCAGTCCCCTGCCGGGCGCGCGTCCCCCTGGGCGGGGGCGTGCGCGTTCACCTTTCCGAGTCGGTGCGCCATGGATGCCCTGATCGAATACTCTCCCAGCCTGCTCGCCGGCGCCTGGGTCACGCTCAAGGTGGCATTGATGTCGGTGCTGCTGGCGCTCGTGACCGGCCTGATCGGGGCGGCCTGCAAGCTGTCGGGCTTCCTGCCGCTGCGGCTGTGGACCATGCTGTACACCACGGTGATGCGGGGCGTGCCCGACCTGGTGATGATGCTGCTGGTGTTCTACGGCGGGCAGGTGCTGCTCAACGTGGTGATCGATCATTTCCACTGGGACTTTATCGAGATCGACCCCTTCGTGGCCGGCGTGCTGACGATCGGGCTGATCTTCGGTGCGTATTTCACCGAGACCTTCCGCGGCGCCTTCCTTGCCGTGTCGGCGGGCCAGCTCGAGGCCGGGCGCGCCTATGGCATGAGCGGCTGGCAGGTCTTCCGTCGCATCCTCTTCCCGCAGATGCTGCGCTTCGCCTTGCCGGGCATCGGCAACAACTGGCTGGTGCTGCTCAAGAGCACCGCGATCGTGTCCATGATCGGCCTCTCCGACATGACGCGGGTCGCCGACCAGGCCGGGCGCTCGACGCACCAGCCCTTCACCTTCTATCTCGCGGTCTGCGTGCTCTACCTGCTGATGACCGCGCTGTCGAGCTACGGCCTCGGCGTGCTCATGCGGCGCTACAGCGCCGGTGTGCGCGAGACCCAGGTCTGAGGGGCGCACATGGAACTCTTCGACCTCAGCGTCATCACCGGCAGCCTGCCCGAGTTCTGGCGCGGCCTGTGGATGACCCTCCAGCTGACCGGCTTCGCGCTGCTGTTCGGCTTCTTCGCGGCGATCCCGCTCGCGGTCCTGCGCCTGTCGCCGAACCGCCTCGTGTCGACCCCGGTCGCCGCCTACACCTACTTCTTCCGCGGCACGCCGATGCTGGTGCAGCTGCTGCTGGTGTACTACGGCGCCTCGCAGTGGGAATGGATGCGCGCGGCCTGGGAGGCCGGGCACCCGCTGTGGACGCTGTTCCGCGAGCCCTACTTCTGCGCGCTCTTCGCCTTCGGCCTCAACACCTGCGCCTACACCGTGGAGATCCTCGCCGGCAGCATGCGCAACACCCCGCATGGCGAGCTCGAGGCCGCCAAGGCGATGGGCATGACGCGGCTGAAGGCGCTGCAGCGCATCGTGATCCCGTCGGCGCTGCGGCGCATGATCCCCACCTACAGCAACGAGGTGATCCTGATGCTGCAGGGCTCGGCGATCGCCAGCGCGGTGACCCTGGTCGACCTGACGGGGGCGGCGCGCAACGTCTATTCGCGCCACTTCGCGCCCTTCGAGGCCTTCGTCTTCGTCGGCCTGATCTACCTCATGCTGACCTTCGTGCTGGTGGGCCTGTTCAAGCTCGCCGAGCAGCGCTGGCTGGCCCACCTGGCACCGCGCAAGGCGGGGGCGGGCAGGTCGTCCTGATCAACCCCGCCGCGAGGACTGCGCTCCGGGCACCGCCGACCTGCGGCGGCGCGCTGCAGCATCCCGCGGCGACATGGCGGGCGCCTCGCGGGCGCCCACGCAAGAGAACAACATGAACCACAAGGCCAGCGTCGAACAGGTCCGCGTCGAAGACCTGCACAAATCCTACGGCGACCACGAGGTGCTCAAGGGCGTCTCGCTGACCGCGAACTCGGGCGACGTGATCAGCATCATCGGCTCGTCCGGCTCGGGCAAGAGCACCTGGCTGCGCTGCATCAACTTCCTCGAATGCCCGACCGCAGGCCGCATCCTGGTGGCGGGCAAGGAGGTGGCGCTGGTGCGCAACCGCAAGGGCGAGCTGGTGGTCAAGGACGCGCACCAGCTGCAGCAGATCCGCACGCGCCTGTCGATGGTGTTCCAGCACTTCAACCTGTGGAGCCACATGACGGTGCTCGAGAACGTCGTCGAGGCGCCGGTGCATGTGCTCGGGCTGTCGAAGGCCGAGGCGCGCGAGCGCGCCGAGCGCTACCTCGAGCGCGTGGGGGTGTGGAAGTTCCGCGACGCCTACCCGGCGCACATGTCGGGCGGCCAGCAGCAGCGCGTGGCGATCGCGCGCGCGCTGGCGATGGAGCCGGCGGTGCTGCTGTTCGACGAGCCCACCTCGGCGCTCGACCCCGAGCTCGTCGGCGAGGTGCTCAAGGTGATGCGCTCGCTCGCCGAGGAGGGCCGCACCATGATGGTGGTGACGCACGAGATGGGCTTCGCGCGCGAGGTGTCGAACCACGTGATCTTCGTGCACCAGGGGCGCGTCGAGGAGGAGGGCGATCCGAGGGAGGTGCTCGTGCGCCCGCGCAGCGAGCGCCTGCAGCAGTTCCTCTCGGGCAACCTGAAGTGATCGGTCCGTCGCGCCCGCTTCAGCGGTAGTGGCGGTGCATGCGCATCAGCGTGCTCTTGCCGAACAGGCTCTCGACCAGGTCGACCGCGAGCTCGGCGGTCATGTTGCAGTGGTCGAGCGCCGGGTTGAGCTCGACGATGTCCAGCGAGGCGAGCCGCCCGGTGTCGGCGATCATCTCCATGCACAGCTCGGCCTCGCGGTAGGTCGGCCCGCCGCGCACCGTGGTGCCGACGCCCGGCGCGATCGTCGGGTCGAGGAAGTCCACGTCCAGGCTGACGTGCAGGTGGGTGTTCGCGTCCACGCCGGCGAGCGCCTGCTCCATGGTCGCGCGCATGCCGATCTCGTCGATGTAGCGCATGTCGAAGACCTCGACGCGCAGCTCGTGCAGGAAGCGCTTCTCGCCCTCGTCCACGCTGCGGATGCCGATCTGGCGGATCTGGTCCGGGGTGATCGCCGGCACATGCCCGCCGATGCCGGTCAGCACCTCGGGGCCATGGCCGCACAGGCAGGCCACCGGCATGCCGTGGATGTTGCCCGAGGGCGTCATCGTGGCGGTGTTGAGGTCGGCGTGGGCGTCGAACCACAGCACGCGCAGCCTGCGCCCGGTCTCGCGGCAG
>NZ_AMXF01000081.1 GCF_000310225.1 Thauera phenylacetica B4P | reverse complement strand
GACCCGGCGCTCTTCGTCGGGCGCGCGCAGAGCCTGCGCGCGCGGGTGCGCGAGCACTTCGGCGCGGGCGCGCGCAAGGGGCGCGACGCCGAGCTGGCGGCGCGGGTGAAGCGGGTGGAGTGGATCGAGACCGCCGGCGAGCTCGACACCTCGCTGCGCGAGAACGCCCTGCTGCGTGCGCTGGCGCCGCCCTACAACCGCCCGCAGGAGCCCGCCGCGGCCGCCTTCGCGCTGCGCCTGCTGCCCAACCGGCGGCGCGCGCCGATTTACGAGACGGTGGCGATCGCCGGCACCGACTCGGCGGATTGGCACGGGCTCCACGGCGTCTTCCGCAACCGCCGCGAGGCCGACAACCTGCTGCGCGAGCTGGCGATGCTGTACCGGCTGTGCCCGCGCCGGCTTGGCCTCGAGGGCGGCAACGGCCCCTGCACCGCGTACGCCTCGCGGCGCTGCGCGGGCGTGTGCGCGCGGCGCGAGACGCCCGAGGAGCATGACGCCCGTCTCGCCGGCGCGCTCGCCGGCGTGGGGGCCAGGCCGTGGCCGTGGGCGGGGCCGGTGGTGGTGGAAGAGGCGCGCGCGCACGGCCCGCGCCGGCTGCAGGTGTTCGACCGCTGGTGCCACCTGGGCAGCGCGCAGGACGAGGCCGGCGCGCTCGCCCTCGCTGCCGTACCGCGCGCCTTCGATGCGGACGTCTGGCGCATCCTCGCGCGCTGGCTGGCGGTGCCCGCCCATCTCGCGCAGGTGCGCGCGCTCGCTGCGCAGGGCGGGGAGTTCGCGACGCCCGGCGAGGTGGGGACGCCCGGCGAGGTGGGGACGCCCCGCGAGGTGGGGATGCCGCCGGGCGAGGTGCCGCCGGGTGCCGCCTAGTGCGCCGCGCAGTCGCGTAGCCGCGACAGCTCGCTGAGCACCATGCCGCGGCGGCCGCGCGGCTGGATCATGCCCTCGCGGGTGAGCTGCGACAGGATGCGCGACAGCGTCTCCGGGGTCAGGTTGAGCTGGGCGGCGATGGTCTGCTTGTCGATGTCGAGGCGGATCTCCCAGCGCTCGGCATCGTCCGGGGCGAGCCGGGTCAGGTAGTGGGCGACGCGCTGCGTGCCGCTGAGCTGGAACTGAACCTGCATGGTCGACATCAGATCGTAGCTTGCCTGCGCGAGCCGGTTGCTCATCGACGCCGAAAACGCGGTCGAGCTCACCATCGCGCTGCGCAGCGCGGCGGTCGGCACGAGCAGCAGCTCGCTCGCGCTGATCGCCTGGGCGTTGGCGACGTGGGGGCGGTTGATCAGCGCGGCCTCCTCGCCGAAGAAGCTGCCGGGCTCGGCGAGGCGGACGATCTTCTCGCCGCCCGAGGGCGACAGCACGAAGCATTTCACCCGCCCGTCCAGCACCAGGTGGATGCCGCGCGGACAGTCCTCCTGCTGCACGAGGAGTTCGCCGCGGGCGGCGTGGATCGGCCGGGCGGCAGCGAGCAGGCGCTCGCGGGCGCAGGCGTCGAGCATGTCGAAGGGTGCGAAGCGGGCGAGCAGGTCGCTGGCGTCGGGGGCGAGGGAGGGGGGCCTGCAGCTCATGCGGATCTCCTGCGGACGTCGGCGTGGTTTTCCAGTCGGTAGACTAGCCGCTGGTTTCCACGCTGCATGGCGTCGTGGCCGGCCGCGGGGCGTGCTTGTGCTCGAGGCATACCTCCAAAGAGGTAGGCGGTGATTTTCGCAAGCGATTGAAAGATGGATGGAAAGGGGCGGTACGGGTGGTCTTCCGGCCCCGGATCGAAGTGGAAGGGGTATGTCCACGTTGTTGTCCCGGATCCTTTCCGGATGGAGATTCGACATGCACCTGGCGGTTCCCCGCCTGCTCGTGAGGCGCTCGATCATGCTGCTGGTGTCGGTCGCCCTGGTCGCGATGACGCTGATCGGGCTGGCCGGCATGAGCGCGTCCTTCCTGGTGGTCGATCGCAGCCGCGACAGCGTGCAGGCGATCGACGTCGCCAGCAGCCTGCGCGGACACACCCAGCGCATCGCCAACCTCATCGCCATCGACGCGCTCAAGGGCCGCATCGGGGTGTCCGAGCGCACACGCGCGGCGATGGCCGACATCGAGCGCGAGCTCCAGGAGCCGGCGCTGCGCCGCTTCGGGGACGCCGCCCCGGGCGAGCTCTTCGCGGCGACCTACCGCGGCGTGCAGGCGGGCTGGGAGCGCACGGTGAGGCCGCGGATCGAGGCGCTCGAAGGGCATGGGCCGCCCGATGCGCGCGAGATCGAGGCGCTGCTCGCCGGGGTCGACGACTTCGTCGGACAGGTCGATAGCCTGGTCGCCGTGCTCGGCCAGGAGAACGAGCGCCGCATCGACGAGCTGCGCCGCATCCTCGCGCTCGCCGCCGCGGTCACGCTGGGGGTGGTGCTGGTGGTGATCGCCTTGCTGCAGCGCGCGCTGCTGCGCCCGCTCGGCGGCCTGCTCGACGCCGCGCGCCGCATCGCCGGCGGCGACTTCGGCGTGCGCGTGCGCTACACCGGCGAGGACGAGCTCGGCCAGGTCGGCAGCGCCTTCAACCTGATGGCCGACGAGCTCGCCCGCCACTACCACCTGCTCGAGCAGCGTGTCACCGAGAAGACCGCCGAGCTGCAGCGCAGCAATCGCGCGCTGGAGCTGCTCTACCACGCCATCGCCCGGCTCTACCAGGCGCCGAGCGCGCCCGACGCCTACGAGGCCACCTTGCGCGACATCGACCGCGTCGCCGGGCTGGAGGGCTCCTTCGTCTGCATCGAGCCGCGCCCCGGCGCGCCCGCGGCGGTGATCGCCTCGTCGATGGGGGCGTGCCCGGATCGCGCCGAGCGCGGCGAGGAGGCCTGCGCTGCCTGCCGCGCCGGCTCGGAGGGGCAGGCGTTGGCGCTGCTGTCGCCCACGCTGCTGCGCTTCCCGCTGCGCGACCGCGAGCACCACTACGGCATGCTGCGCCTGTCGCTGCCCGACGGCGCGCGCCTGGAGGACTGGCAGCGCCAGCTCGTCGAGGCGCTGTCGCGCCACATGGGCATGGCGCTCGGCGCGGCGCGGCGCACCGAGCAGGAGCGCCTGCTCGCGCTGCAGGAGGAGCGCTCGGTGATCGCGCGCGAGCTGCACGACTCGCTCGCGCAGGCGCTGTCCTACATGAAGATCCAGGTCAGCCTGCTGCAGCGTGCGCTCGCCGACCCGGCGCGTGCAGCCGAGGCGGAGCCGATCCTCGCCGACCTGCGCGAGGGCATCAGCGCCGCCTATCGCCAGCTGCGCGAGCTGCTGGTGTCCTTCCGCCTCGGCCTCTCGGCCGACCTCGCCACCCTGATGGAGGACGCCGCGCGCGAATACGGCACCCGCGGCGGCCTGGAGGTGGCGCTCGCGGTGGAGCTCGGCGCCTGCCAGCTCGGCCCGAACCAGGAGGTGCACGTGCTGCAGATCGTGCGCGAGGCCTTGTCGAACATGGTGCGCCACGCCGCGGCGCGCCACGCCTGGGTGGAGCTGCGCGGCGGCGCGGACGGCGAGGTGCGGCTGGAGGTGCGCGACGACGGCTGCGGCATCGGCGCGCCGCCGGCGGACGCGCGCAACCACCACGGCCTGGCGATCATGCGCGAGCGCGCGCGCAGCATGGGCGGGGAGATCGAGATCGGGCCGGCGTTGCCGAGCGGCACGCGGGTGTGCGTGCGCTTTCGTGCCGCCACCGTGAGCGTGGCGGTGATGGCGCAGCAGGATGCGAAGAAGGAAATGGACCAATGAACGAGAGCTGTCGCGTGCTGATCGTGGACGACCACCCGCTGTTCCGCCGCGGGCTGGTGCAGCTGCTGCGCACGATCCCCGCCTTCGTCCTCGTCGGCGAGGCGGGCAGCGGCGCCGAGGGCCTCGCGCTCGCGCGCGAGCTGCGCCCCGACCTGATCCTGCTCGACCTCAACATGCGCGACGGCGACGGGCTCGACATGCTGCGCGGCCTGCGCACGGCGCGCAGCGAGGCGCGCGTGGTGATGGTCACGGTGTCCGACTCCGGCGAGGACGTGGTGGCGGCGCTGCGCGGCGGGGCCGAGGGCTACCTGCTCAAGGACATGGAGCCCGAGGCCATGCTCGAGGCGCTGCAGGCCGTGGCCGCCGGGCGGGTGGTGATCCCGCCGCAGCTCAACCACCTGCTCGCCGCCGCGCTGCGCGGCGAGTCGCGGCCGCAGTCGGCGGGTGCGGCCGGGCTCACCGAGCAGGAGCTGCGCATCCTCGAAAAGATCGCCGCCGGGCTCCCCAACAAGCAGATCGGGCGCGAGCTCGACATCGCCGAGGGCACCGTGAAGGTGCACGTCAAGCACATCCTGCGCAAGCTCGAGCTGCGCTCGCGCGTCGAGGCCGCGGTGTGGGCGGTCGAGCACCTGCGCGTGTGAGCGGGCCGGCAGACCTCGACCCGGTTTCGTACTGAGATAAGTTCGCAGCTTGATCGAGATCAACAAATCACGCCTGTAACTGGGCTGTAATGGCCGCTGCGCAATTTGCTGGATTGTCCTTGGCTTCCTCCGCATCTCCGCGCGCGGCGAGTTCCCGCCGGAACTTCTTCTTCGGACGCACGCGCGCAGTCGAACCCGCACTCCGCCCGCCCTGGGCGCTGGAGGAGGAGGACTTCGTCGCGCGCTGCACGCGCTGCGACCGCTGCATCGAGGCCTGCCCCACCACCATCCTGGTGCGCATGGACGGGGGCTTCCCCGGAGTGGACTTCAGCCGCGGTGAATGCACGTTCTGCGCCGACTGCGTCGCGGCCTGCGAACCCCTCGCGCTGCGGCGCGACGACCCCTCCGCCGCGCCCTGGGATCGCGTCGCCGTGATCGGCGCGGGCTGCCTGGCGGTGCGCGGCGTCGAATGCCGCGTGTGCGGGGAGTCCTGCCCCGAAGGCGCGATCCGCTTCCGCCCCCGCCTCGGGGGCGTCGCCCATCCCGAACTCGACGCCGCCGCGTGCACCGCCTGCGGCGCCTGCATCGGCCCGTGCCCGACGCGTGCGATCGACACGCGCGCGCGCAATCCCCTCCCCACGGAGAGCGAAACATGAATATTGCAAGCCTGGTCGTGCGGGCCTTTCCCGCGGACTTCCCCGAGATCGTCGAGGGCCTGAAGAAGGTGCCCGGTGTCGAGCTGCACGGGCAGTCCGCCGAGAAGGGCAACATCGTCATCACCATCGAGGACGGCGCGGGCTGGTCGGTGACCGACTCGATCCTGGCGGTGAACCTGCTCCCCAAGGTGCAGGGGCTGACGATCGCCTACGAATACACCGATGAAGGTCTGGAACTGACGGAGGTCTGACATGAGCATGAATCGACGCGAATTCATCAAGAACAACGCGATCGCCGCGGCGGCCGCCACCGCCGGCATCGGCATCCCGGTCGTCGCCGAGGCGCAGCAGCCCGGCGCGGGCAGCACCAAGGTGCGCTGGGACAAGGCCGCCTGCCGCTTCTGCGGCACCGGCTGTTCGGTGCTGGTGGGCGTGCAGGACGGGCGCGTGGTCGCCACCCAGGGCGACCCCGACTCGCCGGTCAACCGTGGCCTGAACTGCATCAAGGGCTACTTCCTGTCCAAGATCATGTACGGCGAGGACCGCCTCACCAAGCCGCTGCTGCGCATGAAGAACGGCCAGTACGACAAGAACGGCGAGTTCACGCCGATCTCGTGGGACCAGGCCTTCGACATCATGGAGCAGAAGTGGAAGAAGGCGATCAAGGAGCACGGCGCCGACTCCGTCGCCATGTTCGGCTCCGGCCAGTGGACGGTGTGGGAGGGCTACGCCGCCTCCAAGCTCATGAAGGCGGGTTTCCGCACCAACAACCTCGACCCCAACGCGCGCCACTGCATGGCCTCGGCGGTCGCGGGCTTCATGCGCACCTTCGGCATCGACGAGCCGATGGGCTGCTACGACGACATCGAGAACACCGACACGGTCGTGCTGTGGGGCTCGAACATGGCCGAGATGCACCCCATCCTGTGGAGCCGCATCACGGACCGTCGCCTGTCCAAGGAAGGCTGCCAGGTGCACGTGCTGTCGACCTTCGAGCATCGCTCGTACGAGCTCGCCGACAACCCGATGATCTTCGTGCCGAACACCGACCTGGCGATCCTCAACTACATCTGCAACCACATCATCCAGAGCGGCAAGGTCAACAAGGCCTTCGTCGAGCGCAACGTCAAGTTCAAGATCGGCGAGGGTGACATCGGCTTCGGCCTGCGCCCCAACCACCCGCTCGAGGCCAAGGCCACCAGCAACGGCTATCCGGGCGCCGACGGCAAGCCCAAGGGCGACACCGGCGCGGCCAAGGACTGCAGCTTCGACGACTTCGCCAGGTTCGTCTCGGAATACACCCTGGAGAAGGTCTCCAAGCTCTCCGGCGTGCCCGAGGATCGCCTGCTCAAGATGGCCGAGCAGTACGCCGACCCGAACCGCAAGGTCACGTCCTTCTGGACCATGGGCTTCAACCAGCACACCCGCGGCACCTGGGTGAACAACATGATCTACAACGTCCACCTGCTGGTGGGCAAGATCAGCGAGCCCGGCAACAGCCCGTTCTCGCTCACCGGCCAGCCCTCGGCCTGCGGCACCGCGCGCGAGGTCGGCACCTTCGCCCACCGCCTGCCGGCCGACATGGTGGTGATGAACCCGATGCACCGCGCGCTCAGCGAGGAGATCTGGAAGCTGCCCGAGGGCACGATCTCGCCCAAGATCGGCTACCACGCGGTGGCGCAGAGCCGTGCGCTGAAGGACGGCAAGATCAAGTGCTACTGGACCTCGACCACCAACAACATGCAGGCGGGGCCGAACGTCAATGACGAGATCTACCCGGGCTGGCGCAATCCGGAAGCCTTCGTGGTGGTCTCCGACGTCTACCCGACCGTGTCCGCGCTGTCGGCCGACCTGATCCTGCCGTGCGCGATGTGGGCCGAGAAGGAGGGCGCCTTCGGCAACGCCGAGCGCCGCACCCAGTTCTGGCGCCAGCAGGTGTCGGCGCCGGGCGAGGCCAAGTCCGACCTGTGGCAGTACATCCAGTTCGCCAAGCGCTTCAAGGTCGAGGACGTGTGGCCGGAAGAGCTGATCGCCAAGAAGCCCGAGTACCGCGGCAAGACCCTGTACGACGTGCTCTACGCCAACGGCCAGGTCGACAAGTTCCCGCTGGCCGATGTCGACAAGGCCAATGGCCATGCCTGGGCCGGCTACATGAACGACGAGTCGAAGGAGCTCGGCTACTACCTGCAGAAGGGCCTGTTCGAGGAATACGCCGCCTTCGGCCGCGGGCACGCCCACGACCTCGCCGACTTCGACGTCTATCACAAGGCGCGCGGCCTGCGCTGGCCGGTGGTGGACAACAAGGAGACCCTGTGGCGCTTCCGCGAGGGCTATGACCCCTACGTCAAGGCCGGCGAGGGCGTGAAGTTCTACGGCTACAAGGACAACAAGGCGATCATCTTCGCGCTGCCCTACCAGGATCCGCCCGAGATGCCCGATGCCGAGTTCGACATGTGGCTGTGCACCGGCCGCGTGCTGGAGCACTGGCACACCGGCTCGATGACCCGGCGCGTGCCCGAGCTGCACCGCTCGGTCCCCGAGGCGCAGATCTTCATGCACCCCGAGGACGCCCAGAAGCGCGGCCTGCAGCGCGGCATGGCGGTCAAGGTGGTGTCGCGGCGCGGCGAGATCGTCGCCCGCCTGGAGACCCGCGGCCGCAACAAGCCGCCGGTCGGGCTGATCTTCGTGCCCTTCTTCGACGAGGGCCGGCTGGTGAACAAGCTCACGCTCGACGCCACCTGCCCGATCTCGAAAGAGACCGACTACAAGAAGTGCGCGGTGAAGGTCCTTAAGGCTTGATGAGAGGAGGCGCGAGTCCCGCCCCCCGCCGACCGGGGGGACGCGCGGAGGGCGGGGCTCGCGATGGCGATGAACGACAAGGTGCAATCGACCGGACGCGCTGAACCTGCCGCTCCGGCTTCGCGCCGCCGCTTCCTCAAGGATGCGGCGGGCGTCGCCGGCGGTGCGGGCCTGCTCGCGCTCGGTGCTGGGATGTACGCGAAGCAGGCGTCGGCGCTGCCGGCCACTGCCATCCGTCCGCCCGGCGCGCTCCCCGAAGACGATTTTCTCGCGGCCTGCGTGCGCTGCGGCCTGTGCGTGCGCGACTGCCCCTACAAGACCCTCAAGCTGGCCGAGCTCGGCGACGGGGTGGCGACGGGGACGCCGTATTTCGAGGCCCGCGACATCCCCTGCGAGATGTGCGAGGACATCCCCTGCGTGGTCGCCTGTCCGACCGGTGCGCTCGACCGCACGCTGGTCGACATCGGCAAGGCGAAGATGGGGCTGGCGGTCCTGATCGACCAGGAGAACTGCCTCAACTTCCTCGGCCTGCGCTGCGACGTGTGCTATCGGGTGTGCCCGGTCATCGACCAGGCGATCACCCTCGAGCGCATCCACAACCCGCGCTCGGACCGTCACGCGATGCTGCTGCCGACGGTGCATTCCGAGTACTGCACCGGCTGCGGCAAGTGCGAGAAGGCCTGCGTGCTGCCCGGCGAGTCGGCGATCAAGGTGCTGCCGATCAAGCTGGCGCAGGGCTCGAAGGCCGAGCACTACCTGCGCGGCTGGGAAGAGAAGGAGGCCGCCGGCCGGTCGCTGATCGGCGACCAGGTCGAGCTGCCGGTGCGCGGCCTCGAAGGCAAGGCCTACGGCGACACCCGGGTCGAGCCCGGGCAGGGGCCCCAGGGCGGCGCGCCGGTGCCGGACTACGCGCCCGCGAAGCCGGCGGGCGGCGGTCTCGACTCGGGGTGGAAGCCATGAGCACGCAACTGAGCTCCGGCGCCGCGCCGGAACGCAAGGTCCCGCCCACCAGCGTGCGCGGCGCCGCGATGCGCGGCGTGGTCGCCCGCCCCGGGCGCGAGGCGGTGGAGGCCAAGGGCTGGCTGCGGGCGCACAAGTGGCTGCTGCTGAGGCGTGCGTCGCAGCTCGGCATCCTCGCGCTCTTCCTCGTCGGGCCGTGGCTGGGCTGGTGGATCGTCAAGGGCAACCTGTCGTCCAGCCTCACCCTCGGCGTGCTGCCGCTTACCGACCCCTTCCTGGTCGCGCAGCAGCTCGCCGCCGGGCAGTGGCCCTACCAGGAGGCGCTGCTCGGTGCCGGCATCGTGCTCGCCTTCTACCTGCTCTTCGGTGGGCGGCTGTTCTGCGCGTGGGTGTGCCCGGTCAACCTCGTCACCGACGCCGCCGCCTGGCTGCGCCGGCGCCTGGGTCTCAAGGGCGGCAAGGTGCCCTCGGGCAGCACGCGCTACTGGCTGCTCGGCTTCGTGCTGGTGATCGCGGCGGCGACCGGCTCGCTGGCGTGGGAGTGGGTGAACCCGGTGTCGATGTTCCACCGTGGCCTGATCTTTGGTTTCGGCCTGGCCTGGGGTATCGTCGGCGGCATCTTCCTCTACGACCTGCTCATCGCCCCGCGCGGCTGGTGCGGCCACCTCTGCCCGCAGGGCGCCTTCTACGCCCTGATCGGACGCGCGGCCGTCGTCAAGGTCTCGGCGGACAGGCGCAGCGCGTGCAACGACTGCATGGACTGCTTCGCCGTGTGCCCCGAGCCCCAGGTCATCCGGCCCGCGCTCAAGGGCGTCGGCCAGGACCATCCCCTCATTCTGGATGCCGACTGCACCACCTGCGGACGCTGCGTGGATGTGTGCGGCAAGGACGTTTTCCGCATTACGACCCGATTCAACAGGAGCGAGTCATGAAAAAACAAACCCGAAATCTGGTGCTCGCGCTCGTCGCCGCTGTCGGCTTCGGTGCCATGGTGCCGCCCGCGGCGATGGCGCAGGCGGTGAAGAGCATCCGCGGCGCCGACGTGGCCGACCAGGAGCTGCAGGTCGGCAACTACAAGCCGATCCCCGACCAGGCGCCGATCGACCGCGACTACGTGCAGCAACCGCCGCTGATCCCGCACAAGGTGGAGGGTTACGAGGTCACGCTCAACTTCAACAAGTGCATGGACTGTCACGCCTGGAGCCGCTACAAGGAGTCGGGCGCCACCAAGGTGAGCCTGACCCACTTCAAGGATCGTGACGGCGGCGAACTGTCGAACATCTCGCCGCGCCGCTACTTCTGCATGCAGTGCCATGTGCCCCAGACCGACGCCAAGCCGCTGGTCGGCAACAACTTCCAGCGCGCGGAAGGCCTGCGCTGAAGAATCGACATACGGGGATCGACATGACCGACAACAACAAGAGCCTGATGCAGCGCATCCGCGGTGCGGGCTGGGGCGCCATCGTCCTGCTCGTCGCCGCGGGCGTGGTGTTCTGGGGTGGCTTCAACTGGGCCCTGGAGATGACCAACACGGAGAAGTTCTGCATCTCCTGCCACGAGATGGAGGACAACGTCTTCAAGGAGTACCGCAACACCATCCACTACCAGAACCGCACCGGCGTGCGCGCGACCTGCCCGGACTGCCACGTGCCCAAGGAGTGGGGGCCGAAGATGATCCGCAAGATCAAGGCCTCGCGCGAGCTCTACGGCAAGGTGATGGGCACCATCGACACGCCGGAGAAGTTCGCCGCCGAGCGCCTGCGCCTGGCGCAGAACGAGTGGACCCGCATGAAGGCGAACAACTCGCAGGAGTGCCGCAACTGCCACAACTTCGAGTACTTCGACTACTCGGTGCAGGGGCGCCGCTCCAACCAGATGCACCAGGCGGGCTTCGCCGAGGGCAAGACCTGCATCGACTGCCACAAGGGCATCGCGCACTCGCTGCCGCCGGTCGATCAGCACATCGGTGCGCCGCGTGAAGGCGTCGCCCCCGAGGTGATGCATCCGCCGGTGAAGAAGGACTGAGCCTCGCCGCGTCCCCCGCCCCGCGCCGCCCCGCATCCTGCGGTGCGCCGCGGGGCGCGCCTTTCCGGCGTGTGCCGGGATGGCGCATCCCGTGCCGCCTGTGTTCCAATCCGTCCCCATGCTCGAAGTCGAAAATCTCGCCTGCCTGAAAGGCGATCGCCTGCTGTTCCGCGACCTCGCCTTCCGCCTCCAGGCGGGCGGCCTGCTGCGCGTCGCCGGGCCCAACGGGGTGGGCAAGACCAGCCTGCTGCGCCTGGTCACCGGGCTGGCGCTGCCCGAGGCCGGCGAAATCCGCTGGCGCGGCGAGTCGATCCGGCGCGCGCGCGAGGCCTTCCACGGCGACCTGCTCTACCTCGGCCACGCCGCCGCGCTCAACGACCTGCTCAGCCCGCTCGAGAACCTGCGCTTCGCCTGTGCCGCCGCCGGCGACGCGGTGGATGAGGACGACTGCGTGCAGGCCCTGCAGCGCATCGGCCTGGCCGACCAGCTCGACCTGCCGGCGCGCGTGCTGTCGCAGGGCCAGCGCCGCCGCGTGGGCCTGGCGCGGCTGTTCCTGTCGAACGCGCGCCCGCTGTGGGTGCTGGACGAGCCCTTCACCGCGCTCGACGTGCGCGCGGTCGCCGATCTCGCCGCCACGCTCTCGCAGCACTGCGACGCGGGCGGCATGGTGATGCTCACCACCCACCAGGACGCGCCCTTCGCACGCCCGCCCGAGGTGCTCGACGTCGGAGTCTTCGCATGCTGAGCACCTTCCTCGCCGTGCTGCGGCGCGACCTGCTGCTGGCCTGGCGTGGGCGCGCCGACGTGCTGGTCACGCTCGCCTTCTTCATCATCGTGGTGTGCCTGTTCCCTTTCGGTGTCGGCGCCGAGCCCAACCAGCTGCGCGCGATCGCCCCTGGCGTGCTGTGGGTCGCGGCACTCCTCGCCTGCCTGCTGTCGCTGCACCGCCTGTTCGCGCAGGACTACAGCGACGGAACTCTCGAGCAGCTTCTCCTGTCTAGCGAGCCGGCTGCGCTATGGGTGATGGCCAAGGTGCTGGCGTTCTGGCTCAGCACCGGCCTGCCGGTGGTCGCGGTGGCGCCGGCCATGGGCCTGCTGCTTGACCTCGAACAAGGCGGTCTGCCCGTGCTGATACTAAGTTTGCTCCTCGGCACGCCGATCCTCGCATTGCTTGGTGCGGTCGGTGCGGCGCTGACCCTCGGCCTGCGCGGTGGAGGCATGCTGCTGGCCTTGCTGGTGCTGCCGCTCTTCGTCCCGGTGCTGATCTTCGGTGCCGGTGCCGTGGAGGCCGAGCTGTCTGGCAGCGGCGCCGCAGCCCACCTGCTGCTGCTCGGCGGCGGTTTGGCGGGGGCGCTCGCGCTGGCGCCGGTGGCGTGCGCGGCAGCCCTGAGAATTTCAACCGATTGACGACGCAGCCGCGCCCCGAGCGGGTGTGGCGGAGCGAGAAAGCGAAGCCTCGAAGCATGACGAATCCCGAACGCGGTCGCAGTCTGCTGCGGTTTGCTGCGCCGCAGAATTTCTACCCCCTCGCCGGTCGTCTCGCGCCCTGGTTCGCGGCGCTCGCCGTCCTCCTCACCGCGATCGGGCTGTGGATCGGCTTCTTCGTCGCTCCCACCGACGCCACCCAGGGCCAGGTCTATCGGGTGATCTTCATCCACGTGCCGGCGGCCTGGATGTCGATGTTCATCTACCTCGTCATGGCCTTCTGGTCGGCGGTCGGGCTGATCATGAACACGCGGCTCTCCTTCGTGATGAGCCAGGCGCTCGCGCCCACCGGGGCGATGTTCTGCTTCGTGGCGCTCTGGACCGGCGCGCTGTGGGGCAAGCCCACCTGGGGCGCCTACTGGGTGTGGGACGCGCGCCTGACCTCGCAGCTGCTGCTGCTCTTCCTCTACTTCGGCTTCATCGCGCTCACCCGCGCCATCGAGGATCCGCGCCGCGCCGACCGCGCGGGCGCGATCATCGCGCTGGTCGGCGCGGTCAATGTGCCGATCATCTACTTCTCGGTGCAGTGGTGGAACACCCTGCACCAGGGCGCCTCGGTGAGCCTCACCAAGGCGCCGTCGATGGCGACCACCATGCTCACCGGCATGCTGGTGATGGCGCTGGCGTCGTGGGCCTACACCCTCGCGGTGGTGCTGTGGCGGGTGCGGCCGATGATCCTCGAGCGCGAGCGCCACACCGAGTGGGTCGGCGCCGAGCTCGAGCGCGCCGGGAAGCTTTCGCAAACCGCCGGAGGTCGTGCCTGATGCAGCAGTGGGAGAGCTGGTCCGCGTTCTGGGACATGGGCGGCGCCGCCTTTTTCGTGTGGGGCAGCTACGGCCTCACCTTCGCGTTGATCGCGCTGGAACTCGTGCTGGTGTTCCAGCGTCGGAAGGACACCACCCGCCGCCTGCTGCGCTGGCGTCGCGCGGTGGGCAAGGATGCAGGCAAGCGTAACGGCGAAGGCACGATGCCCGCCATGGAGTCGGAAACATGAAAGCCCGTAGCAAACGTCTGATGCTGGTCGGCGGCGGGGTGGCCCTGCTGTTCGCCGCGGTCGCCCTGGTGCTGAGCGCCTTCCAGCAGAACCTGGTGTTCTTCCACACGCCGACCGAGGTGTCCGAGGGCAAGGCCCCCACCGGCAAGACCTTCCGCATCGGCGGCATGGTCGAGGACGGCTCGATCGCGCGCGAGGCCGACGGCATCACCGTGCGCTTCGCGATCACCGACACCGCCAAGGTCATCCCGGTCACCTACAAGGGCACGCTGCCCGACCTCTTCAAGGAGGGCAAGGGCGCGGTGGTGCAGGGCAAGCTCGAGGGTGGCGTGTTTCGCGCCACCGAGGTGCTCGCCAAGCACGACGAGAACTACATGCCGCCGGAGGCCGCCCACGCCGTGGAGCAGGCGCAGAAGGCCGCACAGACGGTGAGCCAGTGACATGATCCCCGAACTCGGACACTTCGCCCTCATCCTCGCCCTGGTGCTGTCGCTGGTGCAGGCGGTGGTGCCGCTCGTCGGCGCGCACCGCAACAGCTCGGCGCTGATGGGAGTCGGCCGCCCGGCCGCGCAGGGGCAGTTCTTCTTCATCCTGTTCAGCTACGTCTGCCTGACCTGGGCCTTCATCCAGAGCGACTTCTCGGTCCAGCTCGCGGCCAGCAACTCGCACAGCGCCACCCCGCTGATGTACAAGATCACCGGCGTGTGGGGCAACCACGAGGGCTCGCTGCTGCTGTGGGCGATGTCGCTGTCGCTGTGGACGGTGGCGGTGACGGTGTTCTCGCGCCACCTGCCCGACGCCTTCCTCGCCCGCGTGCTGGGCGTGCTCGGCTGGGTCAGCGCCGGCTTCATCTCCTTCACCCTGGTCACCTCCAACCCCTTCGAGCGCCTGCTGCCGGCCGTCGCCGACGGCCGCGACCTCAACCCGCTGCTGCAGGACCCGGGGATGATCATCCACCCGCCGCTGCTCTACATGGGCTACGTCGGCTTCTCGGTGGCGTTCGCGTTCGCGATCGCGGCCCTGCTCTCGGGCCGGCTCGACGCCGCCTGGGCGCGCTGGTCGCGGCCGTGGACCACCATCGCCTGGGTCTTCCTCACCGCCGGCATCGCGGTCGGCTCGGGCTGGGCCTACTACGAGCTCGGCTGGGGCGGCTGGTGGTTCTGGGATCCGGTGGAGAACGCCTCCTTCATGCCCTGGCTGCTCGGCACCGCGCTGATGCACTCGCTCGCCGTCACCGAGAAGCGCGGCGCCTTCCGCAGCTGGACGGTGCTGCTGGCGATCGGCGCCTTCTCGCTGTCGCTGCTCGGCACCTTCCTGGTGCGCTCGGGCGTCATCACCAGCGTGCACGCCTTCGCCACCGACCCCAAGCGCGGCCTCTACATCCTCGCCCTGCTCGTCATCGTGATCGGCTTCTCGCTGCTGCTGTACGCGATGCGCGCCAACAAGCTCATGGGCGGCGGCAGCTTCGGCCTGGTGTCGCGCGAGACCTCGCTGCTCGCCAACAACGTCCTGCTCACCGTGGCCTCGGCCTCGGTGCTGCTCGGCACGCTGTATCCGCTCTTCCTCGACGCCCTCGGCCTCGGCAAGATCTCGGTCGGCCCGCCCTACTTCGAGGCGGTGTTCGTGCCGCTGATGACTCCGGTGGTGGTGCTGATGGCGTTCGGGCCCTTCCTGCGCTGGAAGGACGACGACCTCCTCGCCGAGGTGCGCCGCGTGGCGCCGGCCTTCGTCGCCAGCGTGGCGATCGGCGTCGGCAGCGCGTGGGCGGTGGATCACCTGACCTGGCGCACCGCGCTCGGCCTCTCGCTCGCGGCCTGGGTGGTGCTCGCCAGCCTGCAGCTGCTCGCCCGCCGCCTCGGCGAGCGCGCCGGCGCCTCGGCCGGCTCGCGCCTGCGCTCGATCACCGCATCGTGGTGGGGCATGTGGCTCGCCCACTTCGGCATCGGCATCTTCATCATCGGCGTCACCATGGTGGGCAGCCTCGACCGCCACGTCGACGTCAAGATGAAGGAAGGCCAGCACGCCGAGCTCGCCGGCTACACCTTCGTGTTCCGCGGCGCGGTGGATGCCGACGGCCCCAACTACGACGCCGCGCGCGGCAACATCGAGCTGATCCGCGACGGCCGCTCGCTCGGCATGCTCACCCCCGAGAAGCGCGTCTATCTCGCCCAGGGCATGCCGATGACTGAGGCCTCGCTCGACATCGGCGTGTTCCGCGACGTCTATGTCTCGCTCGGCGAGCAGCTCGAGGACGGCGCCTGGATCGTCAGCCTGTACTACAAGCCCTTCATCAGCTGGATCTGGATGGGCTGCCTGCTGATGGGCGTGGGGGGCGTGTTCGCGGCAGCCGACCGCCGCTACCGCCGCCTGGCCGCGCGTGACGCCGCCGCGGCGGTGGGTGGCCGTGCCGGCGCCGCCGCCTGAGTTCCACCTGGGAAAACCATGAAAGCCAAGTTCCTCGTACCGCTGCTGCTGTTCTTCGGCCTCGCCGGCTTCCTCGCCTTCGGCCTCACCCTCAACCCGCGCGAGGTGCCCTCGCCGCTGATCGACAAGCCGGCGCCGAACTTCCGCCTCGCCCGCCTCGACCAGCCCGAGCAGAGCTTCGCGCTCGATGAGATGCGCGGCCAGGTCTGGCTGCTCAACGTGTGGGCCTCGTGGTGCGTGGCCTGCCGCCAGGAGCACCCGCTGCTGGTGCGCATGGCCGAGCAGAAGCTGGTGCCGGTGGTCGGCCTCAACTACAAGGAAGTGCGCGGCGACGGCGCGATCAGCACCCGCGGCATGGCACTCGAGGCCGAGACCACGATGGCGATCGAGCGTGCGCGGCGCTGGCTCTCCGACCACGGCAACCCCTACCAGCTCTCCGTGCTCGACATCGACGGCCGCGTCGGCATCGACTTCGGCGTGTATGGCGTGCCCGAGACCTTCCTGATCGACCGCGAGGGCCGCATCCGCTACAAGCACATCGGCCCGATCACTCCCGAGTCGCTCAAGACCCAGATCATGCCCAAGGTCGAGGAGCTGCGTCGTGCCGGTTGATCCGCAGCTCGTCCCGTCCCTGCTCTCCGGCCTGCGTCGCGTGCTCGGCGCCGGCGCGCTCGCGGTGCTGATGGCCGCGCCGCTCCACGCCGCCACCGCCGACGCCGGCCCGGCCACCACGCCCGCCGGC
>NZ_AMXF01000080.1 GCF_000310225.1 Thauera phenylacetica B4P | reverse complement strand
GGGAGGGCGTGTGGTCGGGCATCGGCGGGGGCGAGGGGAGGGCGGGGAGGGCCGCGGGGAGGGAGCGAACGCGGAATTGTCCTGCAGGATCGGCTTTCGCTCCACCGCGTTGCGCTGAAGTCGGGGCGTGGCTGAGCGCCGCGAGGGGCTGCTCTGCAGGAGTAAACGGCAAAAAAAGTGCAAAAGCTAAAAACGGCAAAAAACATTGCAGTGTGAAATAGGTAGCCGACGGCCCGGGCACGCAGGGGGATACTTTGCCCACCCTGGCAGGCCCCATCCGGCGGCCCGCTTGCAGCCAAGCTTCGGACCCGAGTCCTCATGAACAGCACCTGCGATCCTCTGCCGGCACCGGCCCTGCGCGCCGAGGCGGACGACGCGGTGTTCGAGCGCGCCTACGTCGAAGGCCTGCTGCGGGATCGCGAATCGCTCTGGCACGCCTTGTTCGCGCAGTCGCGCGACGGTGTCGTGGTGCTCGACGAGGCCGGCAAGGTCTATGAGACCAACCAGCGCTTCGCCGACCTCCTCGGCTACACGATGGACGAGATGTATCAGCTTCACGTGTGGGACTGGGCGCATGGGCCCAGCCCCGAGGAGCTGCGCGCCATGATCCGCGAGATCGGCGACGACGGGCACCACTTCGAGACGCAGCAGGTGCGCAAGGACGGCAGCCTGGTCGACATCGAGCTCAGCAACAGCCGCACCTTCTTCCGCGGCCAGAAGCTCATCTTCTGCATCTGCCGCGACATCACCGCACGCAAGGTGGCCGAGCGTCGCATCCGTTACCTCGCCACCACCGACACCCTGACCGGCGCCACCAACCGCGGCGAGTTCTCGCGCCGTCTCGCCGAGGAGATCGCATGTGCTCGCCAGCATGGCACCCCGCTCGGGCTGGTGATGTTCGACCTCGATCATTTCAAGCGCATCAACGACAGCCATGGGCATGACGCGGGCGATGCCGTGCTGCGCGGGGTGATGGAGGTGGTGCGCCAGAGCGTCCGCGTGGGCGACGTGATCGGGCGCTGGGGCGGCGAGGAGTTCATGCTGCTGCTGCCGGGGTCGGACCTGGCCGATGCGCTGGGCGCCGCCGAGCGCCTTCGCGTGGGCATCGAGGCGCAGGACTTCGAGCCGGTCGAGCGCGTCACCGCCAGCTTCGGCGTGGTCGTGCTGGCGCCGGCCGAGGGCTTCGACGCCCTCGTCAAGCGCGCGGACGTGGCGCTCTACCGCGCCAAGAGCGCAGGCCGCAACCGGGTGGAGACGGTGAGCGGCGACTAGCCCGGCGGCATCCCGCCCGGGCGGAAGTTCTTCGCATCCTGCACCGCCCATTCGCGCCTGCCGGCGCTCCTACAGGGGCGTGGTGGTTCGTGCATTGGCGTCGCTGAGGGGGATGCGTCGGGGGCGTGGTGGTTCGTGCATGGGTGTCGCGGGGCGGGGATGCGTCGGGGGCGTGGTGGTTCGTGCATGGGTGTCGCGGGCGGGGATGCGTCGGGGGCGTGGTGGTTCGTGCATGGGTGTCGCGGGGCGGGCACGGGTCGGGGGTGTGGCGGGTCGTAGCGCGTCGAGTGCGGGAATTCTTAAGGGGCGTGGCGGTTCGTGGGGGCGTGGCGGGGCGGGAATGCTTCGCAGGCGCGGTGGTTTGTGTAGGAGCGCCGGCAGGCGCGAATGGGGCCTTCCGCTACCCACCGTCTCCAAATCCTCGCATCGCCGTCTCCAAACCTTCGCATCGCCGTCTCCAAATCTTCACATCGCCGTAACATCGCCTCGTCTACACTTCAACAATCCTAAAAATGTTGATAAATTGGAGCGCAAGATGAGAGTCGGGATCAACGGCATGGGTCGGATCGGTCGTCTGGCGCTGCGCGCCGCGATGGGCGCGGCGGAGCGACAGGCGGACGACCCGCGTGCGGACAACCGCCTGGAGGTGGTCCACCTCAACGAGATCAAGGGTGGCGCGGCCGCGACCGCGCACCTGCTCGCCTTCGACAGCGTGCAGGGGCGCTGGCGCGCGGAGATCCGCGCCGAGGGCGAGGACGCGATCCGCATCGATGGCCGGCGGCTGTCCTTCTCGGCTCATTCCAGCGCGGCCGACATCCCCTGGGGCGAGCTGGGTGTCGACGTGGTGCTCGAATGCACCGGCAAGATCCTGACCCCCGAGGCGCTGCAGGGCCACCTCGACCGCGGCGCCAGGCGGGTGATCGTCGCCGCCCCGGTGAAGACCGGCGGCGTGCTCAACATCGTGGTCGGCATCAACCACGAGGCCTACGATCCCGCGCGCGACCGCATCGTCACCGCGGCCTCGTGCACCACCAACTGCCTCGCGCCGGTGGTCAAGGTGGTGCACGAGAACCTCGGCATCCGCCACGGCCAGATCACCACCATCCACGACCCCACCAACACCAACCTGGTGGTCGATGCGCCGCACAAGGACCTGCGCCGCGCGCGCAGCTCGCTGTTGAGCCTGGCGCCCACCACCACCGGCAGCGCCACCGCGATCGCGCTGATCTACCCGGAGCTGAAGGGCAAGCTCAACGGCCACGCGGTGCGCGCGCCGGTGTTGAACGCCTCGCTTACCGACTGCGTGTTCGAGCTCCAGCGCGCGACCACGGCGGAGGAGGTGAATGCGCTCTTCAAGGCCGCGGCCGAGGGCCCGCTCGCCGGCATCCTCGGCTACGAGGAGCGCCCGCTGGTGAGCATCGACTACGCCCGCGACACGCGCAGTTCCATCGTCGACGCGCTGTCCACCATGGTCACCGACGGCACGCTGCTGAAGGTGTACGCCTGGTACGACAACGAGATGGGCTACGCCTGCCGCATGGTGGACCTGGCCTGCCACATGGAAAGCGTCGGCCTCTGAAGATGAACGAGGCGCCAGGCTCTTCCTCGCCACCGCCCGCGCAGCCCGCGGTGGCCGCCAGCGCAGGTGCGCGCCACGTCGCGCGCAACTACGCCATCGTCACCGCCGCCTACTGGGGCTTCACGCTCACCGACGGCGCGCTGCGCATGCTGGTGCTGCTGCACTTCTACCGCCTGGGCTACTCGCCGTTCACGCTCGCCTTCCTGTTCCTGCTCTACGAGGCGGCGGGCGTGCTGGCGAACCTGGTGGGCGGCTGGCTGGCGACGCATTACGGCATCGCACGCATGCTGGCGGTCGGGCTGGTCACGCAGATCGTCGGCTTCGTGCTGCTGTCGGCGCTCGACCCCGGGTGGACCGCGGCGATGGCGGTGGCCTGGGTGGTGGTGGCGCAGGGCATCTGCGGCGTGGCCAAGGACCTGACCAAGACCGCGAGCAAGTCGGCGATCAAGATCACGCAGTCCCAGGTCCAGGCCGAAGCCAGGGAGCAGGCTCGGGGTGGAAGTCAGGGCCAGCTCTTCAAATGGGTGGCGTGGTTCACCGGCAGCAAGAACGCGATGAAGGGCATCGGCTTCTTCCTCGGCGGCGTGCTGCTGGAGACGCTCGGTTTCCGCGGTGCGCTGTGGACGATGGCGGGGCTGCTGGCGCTGGTGCTGGCCGGCGTGCTGCTGTCGCTGCCGCCGATGATGGGTAAGAAGCAGGCCTCGCGCTCGG
The DNA here is from genome assembly GCF_000310225.1 of Thauera phenylacetica B4P. GTDB lineage: Bacteria > Pseudomonadota > Gammaproteobacteria > Burkholderiales > Rhodocyclaceae > Thauera > Thauera phenylacetica. The sequence continues at coordinate 13,020 of NZ_AMXF01000080.1, read as the reverse complement.
TGCGCGAGCTGTTCGCCAAGAACCCGGGCATCAACGCCCTGGCCGCCGCGCGCGTGGTGCTGTTCGGCGCGCGCGACGTGTGGTTCGTGGTCGGGGTGCCGGTGTTCCTTTATTCGGCGGGGTGGACCTTCACCATGGTCGGCACCTTCCTCGCCGTGTGGACCATCGGCTACGGCCTGGTGCAGGCGCTGGCGCCGCAGATCGTGAAACGCAGCGCCGACGGGCTGAGCAACGAGGTGCCGGCCGCGCGCCTGTGGTCGGCCGTGCTGGCGGTGATCCCCGCCGCGCTGGCGGTGGCGGTGTGGCTGCAGGTGCCGAATCTGGAGTGGGTGGTGGTCGGGGGGCTGGGGCTGTTCGGCTTCGCCTTCGCGGTGAACTCCTCGGTGCATTCCTACCTGGTGCTGGCCTACGCGGGCTCGGAGAAGGCGGCCGAGGACGTCGGCTTCTACTACGCTGCCAACGCGCTCGGGCGCTTCATCGGCACGCTGCTGTCGGGCCTGCTGTACCAGTGGGGCGGGCTCTTGTATGCGCTGATCGGTTCGGCCGTGATGCTGCTGGTCTGCTGGCTGGTGACGCTGGCGCTGCCGCTCGCGCGTGAAGATTCCGCCCGGGCCGCCCCCTGAGGGCCTTGCTGGAGAAAGATCGATGGACAAGAAAGCCGCGGTTTCCGCCTTCGAGGCGCTGTCCTCGGGCATCCGCCTCGACGTCTTCCGCCTGCTCGTGCGCGCGGGGCCGCAGGGCATGGTGGCGGGCGAACTCGCCAGCGCGCTCGACCTGCCGCCCACCAACATGTCCTTCCACCTCAAGGCGCTGGCGCAGGCCGGGCTGGTCGCGGCCGAGCAGGAGGGTCGCTTCCAGCGCTACCGCGCCGACATGGGGCTGATGCGCGGGCTGATCGCCTACCTCACCGACGAGTGCTGCGGCGGCGTGCCTGCGCTGTGCGGCGTCGATGGTGGCGCCGCCACGACCGGATTTTCCCCGCCCGAACCGGGCACAAAACGACAAACGGAGTCTTCCATGTCCGACAAGTGCTACAACGTGCTCTTCCTGTGCGCGGCCAACTCGGCGCGCAGCATCATCGCCGAGGTCATCCTCAACCAGATCGGCCAGGGCCGCTTCAAGGCCTACAGCGCCGGCAGCGCGCCGCGCGGCGAGGTGCACCCGATGACGCTGCAGGTGCTGCGGGCCCAGGGCTACGACACCGGCGCGCTGCGCAGCAAGAGCTGGGAGGAGTTCGCCGGCCCCGACGCGCCGCAGCTGGACTTCGTGTTCACCGTGTGCGACACGATCGCCGGCGAGACCTGCCCGGTGTGGCCCGGCCAGCCGCTGACCGCGCACTGGGGCGTGGCCGACCCGGTCAAGGTCGAGGGCAGCGAGCCGCGCCGGCTCGACGCCTTCAGCCGGACGCAGAACCAGCTCCTCAACCGCCTGCGCCTCTTCACCAGCCTGCCGCTGGCCAAGCTCGACCGCCTCGCGATCCAGCATGAGATCGACCGCATCGGGCAGACGTCGGCCGCCGCGGAGGGCTGAGATGGGGCTTTTCGAGCGCTACCTGACCGTCTGGGTGGGGCTGGGCATCCTCGCCGGCGTCGGCCTCGGGCTGCTTTCGCCAGGGGCCTTCCAGGCCATCGCCGGGCTCGAGTTCGCGCAGGTGAACCTGGTGGTGGCCGTGTTCATCTGGGTGATGATCTACCCGATGATGATCCAGATCGACTGGCACGCGGTGAAGGATGTCGGGCGCAAACCGCAGGGGTTGATCCTGACCCTGGTGGTCAACTGGCTCATCAAGCCGTTCACGATGGCGGCGCTCGGGGTGCTGTTCTTCCAGCATCTCTTCGCGCCCTGGGTCGATCCGCAGTCCGCCAGCGAATACATCGCCGGCATGATCCTGCTCGGCGTGGCGCCGTGCACCGCGATGGTCTTCGTGTGGAGCCAGCTGGTGAAGGGCGACCCCAACTACACCCTGGTGCAGGTGTCGGTGAATGACCTGATCATGGTGTTCGCGTTCGCGCCGATCGCGGCCTTCCTGCTGGGCGTCACCGACCTCACGGTGCCGTGGGAGACCTTGCTGCTGTCGACGGTGCTCTACGTGGTGCTGCCCTTGCTGGCCGGGATGGCGACGCGGCATGTGCTGGAGCGGCGCTCGGCGCAGGCGGTGGCCGAGTTCGTCGGTCGCCTCAAGCCCTGGTCCATCGTCGGCCTGATCGCCACCGTGGTGGTGCTGTTCGGTTTCCAGGCGCGTACCATCGTGGAACAGCCGCTGGTGATCGGCCTGATCGCGGTGCCACTGCTGGTGCAGAGCTACGGCATCTTCCTCGTCGCGTATTTCGCCGCGAAGGCGATGAAGCTGCCGCACGACGTCGCCGGCCCGGCCTGCCTGATCGGCACCTCGAACTTCTTCGAGCTCGCGGTGGCGGTGGCGATCTCGCTGTTCGGGCTGAACTCCGGCGCGGCCTTGGCCACCGTGGTCGGCGTGCTGGTGGAAGTGCCGGTGATGCTGTCGCTGGTGGCGATCGTCAATCGCACGCGGCACTGGTTTCCACGCGCGGCCGACCGCCCGGCGGCCCCCGACCGTCCGCTTGGCGGCCGTGGCTGAGCCCGGCGTGGAGCCGACGCGCGGGAGCGCCGGCGTGACCGTCCCCTGCCTGCTCGAAGCCTGGTCGGCGCATGAAGCCGAGCTGCTGCGCTACCTGCGCCATCACCTCCGCCAGCCGGGCGAGGCCGAAGACCTGCTGCACGACCTCTTCCTCAAGGCCCTGCGCCAGCGCGAGCGCTTCTGCGCCGTCGGCAATCCACGCGCCTGGCTCTTCGCGGTGGCGCGCAACCTGGTGATCGACCACGCGCGGCGCATGCACGCGAGCGTGCCCTTGTCCGATGATCCGGGCGCGGTGGCGCTCGCCTGCGCGAGCGAGGAGGGTCCGGCGCCGGTCGACCTGCTCTCGGCCTGCCTGCCACGCGTCTTGAGCGAGCTTGCCGCGGAAGACCGCGAGGCGATCGAACGCTGCGACATCGGCGGGATGACGCAGCAGGCCTTCGCCGAGTTTGCGGGCTTGTCGCTGCCGGGCGCCAAGTCGCGTGTGCAGCGCGCGCGGCAGCGGCTGCGGGCGCAACTGGTACGTGCCTGCCAGGTGCAACTCGACGAGCACGGGAAGGTGTGTTGCTTCGTGCCGCGCCCACCGCTCTAGCGCGCGCCCGCATCCCGCTCCTGCATCCTTTTTGCCACTCGTGCGTCTTCATGGGTGGAGCCGCTTGCCGGCGACCGCGCAGGCGACTAGGTTTCGTCTGTGGGCCGAGTCGATCGCATGGCGGGATGCAAGTCTCTCGCGCTGGAGTTCATGTCATGGATGCGCTGTCTTCCTGGGTTCTTCCCGTCTTCTATGGCGGCTTGGGCAATCTGGCCGCCTATCTCGCGGCCCACGTGCTGCTGTGCCTGCTGCCGGCCTTCTTCATCGCCGGCGCCATGTCGGCGCTGATCCCCAAGGAGACCATCACCCGCTTCCTCGGCCGTAACTCCAGCAAGACCGTGTCCTATCCGGCCGCGGCCGCCGCGGGTTCGCTGCTGGCGGTGTGCTCCTGCACCATCGTTCCGCTCTTCGCCGGCATCTACAAGAAGGGCGCGGGCCTCGGCCCGGCGATCACCTTCCTGTTCTTCGCCCCGGCGGCCAACATCCTGGCGCTGGTGTACACCGGCGGCATCATCGGCCCCGATCTGGCGATCGCGCGCTTCGTGCTGTCGCTCACCTTCGGCATCGGCATCGGCCTGATCATGGCGCTGCTGTTCCGCGCCGACGATGCCGCCCACGACCTCGCCACCGACAGCGCCTTCGGCGCGCAGGGCGCGGGAATGGGGCGGATGGCGCTGGTGTTCCTGTTCGTGTGGGTGGCGCTGCTGCTGGCGGGTACGCTGAAGCTCGACGTGCTGACCGGGACCTACCTCAACTTCCAGCTGCCGCTCGGTGACGCGCAGGGCTGGCAGGCCGCGCTCGACCGCCTGGTGCCCTACGACGCCGCCAAGGGCGAGGAGGGCGTGTCGGTGCAGGGCGTGGTGCTGATCGCGCTGCTGACCTCGATCGGCTATGCCGCCTGGCGCGGCTTCGAGAACATCAGCGAGGGTGCCAACGCGTGGACCTGGGTCAGCCTGGCGCTGATCGCGGCGACGCTGCTGGTGGCGGCGCTCGCGGTGCAGCCGGAGGACGGCGCGCTGCGCATCGGCCTCACCGGCAAGTTCTTCGCCGTCGCCGCCGCGCTGGCGGTGCTGGGCCACATCGTGCGCCACCGCCTGAGCGAGGACGAGCTGCGCGACTGGCTGTGGGAGTCGTGGCGCTTCGTGAAGCAGATCTTCCCGCTGCTGGTCGTGGGCGTGTTCGTGGTCGGCATGATCCGCGTGCTGATCCGCCCGGAGTGGATCGAGATGCTGGCCGGCACCAACTCGCTCACCGGCAACCTGGCGGGCGTGGTGTTCGGCGTGTTCATGTACTTCCCGACCCTGGTCGAGGTGCCGATCGCGAAGATGTTCCTCGAGCTGGGCATGCACCGCGGCCCGCTGCTCGCCTACCTGATGTCCGACCCCGAGCTGTCGCTGCAGAGCATCCTGATCATCTCGGCCATCATCGGCCGCAAGAAGACCTTCACCTACGTCGGCCTGGTGGCGCTCTTCAGCACCGCCGCCGGCCTCATCTACGGCGCCTGGATCGACGGCGCCGCGCTGTTCTCGCTCGCGCTCTACCTCGCGGGCTTCATCGCGGTGCTGGCCGTGCTGCTGTCGATCGCCAGCCGGCGCGCGACCGCGTCCTCACTCAAGGGAGTCTGATCATGCTCAACATCAAGGTCCTCGGTCCCGGCTGCGCCAACTGCCGCAAGCTCGAAGAGATCGTGCACGAGGCGGTCGCCGCCACCGGCGTGCAGGCCGAAGTGGTCAAGGTCACCGACATGGGCGAGATCGTCGCCTACGACGTGCTGAAGACGCCCGGCCTGGTGATCAACGAGAAGCTGGTGTCGTCGGGAAGAATTCCCACCGCGGCGACGATCGCGGAGTGGATCCGGGCGGCTTGAGGTTCCAGGATTCGAACATGACGGCCACGATGTCCGGTAAGTGAAAGCCTGGCCCGACCTCGAACTGCAGGCGTGATTGGGCTCAGCGGCGCAAGCCGGCCAAGTCCCGGTCCAGTCGATCGATTTCGTCCTGAAGGGTGCGAATCCGGACGTCGTAGCGCGCGACGACTGCGCTCATTTCCTCGCTGATACTCTTTTCCCAGGTCGCGCCAGCCAAGTTATTGTTTGCGTGTGCCTTCTTCTCCCGGAGCGTCGCTACCTCCCGCTCCATCGCGGCCTGCTCGTCAACGATATTGCTGCGTCGTCGCTGGATCTCGTACTCGAGCTCGCGAACGCGGCGTTCCCTCTCCATGCGATCGAGGAGCGCGCGGGGGTTAGTCGATGAGTTGATTGGAACTCCGGTAGGGGCGTCTGTGATACCGCCTTGTTCAGCGGATGGAGCCCGTCCTGCTGCCGGGCGAACGTCGATCTTGGTGGCATCGGCCGAGCAGGGCCGGTCGGAAAAGACCGTCTTGCCATCAATGCGGCATTTGTAGACCTCAGCGCTAGCGGTCGTCGATAGCAAGGCTAGCGCTACGATGGCCACGGCGGTAGCGGGATACGACATGCGAATGTGCTCCGGGCGAGTAGGCGGCATTGTAGCCCGGCGGCTCGTGGTCGCTGCTTTTCGGGGCGGAAACCCAGGGTGCAGGCCGCACTCGATACGCTTGGTCGCATCGAGCACGGCGTCTTCAACGGATGATCGCGACCGTTCAGGCGGATCGCTCCCCCGCAAGGCTCGCGCTGTCGATCACGAAGCGGTACTTCACGTCGCCCTTCAGCATGCGCTCGTAGGCCTCTTCGATCTGTTCGGCGCGGATCATCTCGATGTCTGCGACGATGCCGTGCTCGGCGCAGAAGTCGAGCATCTCCTGGGTCTCGGGGATGCCGCCGATCATCGAGCCGGCGAGCTTGCGCCGCTTCATGATGAGGTGGAAGACCTGCGGCGCGGGGTGGGGCGAGGCGGGGGCGCCGACCAGGCTCATCGTGCCGTCGCGCTTGAGCAGGGCGAGGAAGGCGTCGAGGTCGTGCGGGGCGGCGACGGTGTTGAGGATGAAGTCCAGCGACTTGCGCCGCGCCTTCATCGCGTCCTCGTCGCGCGACACCACGACCTCGTCGGCGCCGAGGGCGAGCGCGGCCGCACGCTTGGACTCGGAGGTGGTGAAGGCGACCACGTGCGCGCCCAGCGCGTGCGCGAGCTTGACGCCCATGTGGCCCAGCCCGCCGATCCCCACGATGCCCACCTTGTGGCCCGGGCCGACCTTCCAGTGGCGCAGCGGCGACCAGGTGGTGATGCCGGCGCACAGCAGCGGCGCGACCGCGGCGAGCTGGTCCTCGGGGTGGCGGACGCGCAGCACGTAGCGCTCGTGCACCACGATGCGCTGCGAGTAGCCGCCCAGGGTGTGGCCGGGGGCGTCGGCGATCGGGCTGTTGTAGGTGCCGACCATGCCGTCGCAGTAGTTCTCCAGGCCGGCGTCGCAGTCCTCGCAGTGCTGGCAGCTGTCGACGATGCAGCCGACACCGACGAGCTCGCCCGCCGTGAAGCCGTTCACGTGCGCGCCCACCGCCGACACGCGGCCGACGATCTCGTGGCCGGGCACGCAGGGGTACAGCGTGCCCGGCCACTCCGAGCGCACCTGGTGGAGGTCGGAGTGGCACACGCCGCAGAAGGCGATCTCGATCTGCACGTCGTGCGGGCCCGGCGCGCGCCGGGTGATCTCCATGGCTTCGAGGGGCTGGTCGCCGGCGTGGGCGCCGTAGGCTTTGACGGTCATCGGGGGGGGCTCGGGTTGGATGGAGGGATGATAACCAGAGAAGCCGTCCTGGCGCTCGCGTTTGTCCCCAGCCGGTGGGGAAAGGCATGTGGGCGAGCCTGTGGACAACCGCGCGCAGACCGCGGGAAACAAGGGTTTTGGGCGTCTGCCTCATTCTGAGGCAGACGAGCCCTGTGGCGTCCCCAATCGCCGAATTCGCGGCTGCCGCCGCTCCTACAGGGGGCTGCGGTTCGTGTGGGGCGTCGAGGGGCGGGAAGGCCGGGGCGTGTCGGTTCGTGCCGGGCGTCGAGGGGCGGGAACGCGTCGGGTGTGCGCCGGTTGATGTACGAGCGCCGGCAGGCGCGAAAGCGGCGGTCGGGATTGCAGTGCGCGCCGGTCGCCGGATCGCCGAATTCGCGGCTGCCGCCGCTCCTACAGGGGCGTGTCGGTTCGTGGGGGGCGTCGAGGGGCGGGAAGGCCAGGGCGTGTCGGTTCGTGTGGGGCGTCGAGGGGCGGGAAACGCGTCGGGTGCGCGCTGGTTCATGTAGGAGCGCCGGCAGGCGCGAAAGCGGTGTCTCGGCTACGCCACCGCAGGCCGGCCGACGCTGTAGTAGTGCCAGCCGGCTGCACGCAGGCGCTCCGGGTTGTAGAGGTTGCGCCCATCGGCGATCACTCTGGTCTGGAGCAGCGCCGCCATCTCGTCGAAATCCGGCGCGCGGAACTGCTGCCACTCGGTGCAGATCGCCAGCGCGTCCGCGCCCTCGAGCACGCTGTACTTGTTGCTCGCCAGCGCCAGGTCGGCGCGTGGGCCGTACAGCCGCCGCATTTCGTCCATCGCCACCGGGTCGTAGGCCTGCACATGCGCGCCGTGCTGCCACAGTGCCTCGATCAGGCTGCGGCTGGGGGCCTCGCGCAGGTCGTCGGTGTTGGGCTTGAAGGCGAGGCCCCAGACCGCCACCGTGCGCCCGGCGAGTCCCTCGGGGCCGCCGAAGTGCCCGGCGAGCTTGGCGAACAAGGTGTTCTTCTGGCGCTGGTTCACCGTCTCCACCGCCCGCAGCAGCGGCGCGTCGTAGCCCACCTGGTCGGCGATGCGGCCGAGCGCCTGGACGTCCTTCGGGAAGCACGAGCCGCCGTAGCCGCAGCCCGGGTAGATGAAGTGGTAGCCGATGCGCGGGTCGGCGCCGATGCCCTTGCGCACTTCCTCGATGTCGGCGTCGAGGCGCTCGGCGAGGTTGGCGAGCTCGTTCATGAAGCTGATGCGGGTGGCGAGCATGGCGTTGGCGGCGTACTTGGTGAGCTCGGCGCTGCGCACGTCGGTGAACAGGGTGCGCTCGTGGTTGCGGTTGAAGGGCTCGTAGATCTCGCGCATGCGCTCCTGCGCACGTGCCGAGCGGGTGCCGACGAGGATGCGGTCGGGCTTGAGAAAGTCGGCGACCGCCGCGCCTTCCTTGAGGAATTCGGGGTTGGAGACGACGTCGAAGGCGATCGCCTCACCACGCGCGGCGAGCACCTGCGCGATGCGCTCGGCCACCTTTTCGGCGGTGCCGGCCGGCACGGTGGATTTGTTCACGATGACCCGGTAGGCCGGCATGTGGCGGGCGATCTCCTCGGCGACCGCGAGCACGTGCTGCAGGTCGGCCGAGCCGTCCTCGTCGGGCGGGGTGCCGACGGCGATGAACTGCACGTCGGCGTGGCGCACCGCCTCCGCCGTGTCGGTGGTGAAGCGCAGCCGGCCTTCGGCGAGGTTGCGCTCGACGATCGGCTGCAGGCCGGGCTCCCAGATGGGGATGGTGCCGGCGCGGAGCTGGTCGATCTTGGCCTGGTCGACGTCCATGCACAGCACGTCGTGGCCGACCTCGGCCAGGCACGCGCCGCTGACCAGGCCGACATAGCCGGTACCGAAAATGGCGAGCTTCATGAAGTGAATCCCTGTGTGCGCGAATGCGCCAGACGCTAGGGAGTCCGGGTGAAGCGGTCGTGAAGCTTGCGTGAAGGGGAGGTTGCAAAGTGCGCCGGTTCATGTAGGAGCGCCGGCAGGCGCGAAGGCGGTGGTGGGGATTGCGGAATGCGTCGGTCGCCGGATGGCCGAATTCGCGGCTGCCGCCGCTCCTACAGGGGCGCGTTGGTTCGTGTCGGGCGTCGAGGGGTGGGAAGGCCAGGGCGTGTCGGTTCGTCTCGGGCGTCGTGGGGCGGGAACGCGTCGGGTGCGCGCCGGTTCATGTAGGAGCGCCGGCAGGCGCGAAGGCGGTGGTGGGGATTGCGGAATGCGTCGGTCGCCGGATGACCGAATTCGCGGCTGCCGCCGCTCCTACAGGGGCGTGTCGGTTCGTGTCGGGCGTCGAGGGGTGGGAAGGCCAGGGCGTGGCGGTTCGTGTCGGGCGTTGAGCGGCGGGAAGGCCGGGGCGTGGCGGTTCGTGTGGTCCGTCGAGGGGTGGGAAGGCCGGGGCGTGTCGGTTCGTGTCGGGCGTCGAGGGGCGGGGAACGCGTCGGGTGCGCGCCGGTTCATGTAGGAGCGCCGGCAGGCGCGAAGGCGGCGGTGGGGATTGCGGAGCGCGTTGGTCGCTGGATGGCCGAATTCGCGGCTGCCGCCGCTCCTACAGGGGCGTGGCGGTTCGTGTCGGGCGTTGAGCGGCGGGGAGGCCGGGGCGTGGCGGTTCGTGTGGTCCGTCGAGGGGTGGGGAGGCCGGGGCGTGGCGGTTCGTGTGGTCCGTCGAGGGGTGGGAAGGCCGGGGCGTGTCGGTTCGTGTCGGGCGTCGAGGGGCGGGAACGCCGGGGCGTGGCGGTTCGTGTCGGGCGTTGAGCGGCGGGAAGGCCGGGGCGTGGTGGTTCGTGTCGGGCGTCGAGGGGTGGGAAGGCCAGGGCGTGGCGGTTCGTGTCGGGCGTTGAGCGGCGGGAAGGCCGGGGCGTGGCGGTTTGTGTCGGGCGTCGAGCGGCGGGAAGGCCGGGGCGTGTCGGTTCGTGTCGGGCGTCGAGGGGCGCGGAACGCGTCGGGTGCGCGCCGGTTCATGTAGGAGCGCCGGCAGGCGCGAAGGCGGCGGTCGGGAAGGAACGCGCTTCGGTTCCCGACCGCACGAATTCGCGCCTGCTGCCGCGCCTGCGGATCAGTTCTGGATGGCTTCGAGCGAGACGGTGATGGTCACCTCGTCGCCGACGTTGGGGGCGTATTTGCCCGCGTTGAACTCGCTGCGCTTGATCACCGTGCTGGCGTTGGCGCCGATCGCGTCCTTCTTGAGCATCGGGTGCGGCATGGTGGCGAAGTGGTTCACCTTCAGCGTCACCGGCTTGGTTACGCCCTTGATGGTCAGCTCGCCCTCGATGGTCGCGGGCTTGTCGCCGTCGAAGCTCACCTTGGTCGACTTGAAGGTGGCGGTCGGGTACTTGGCGGTGTCGAGGAAGTCCTCGCCCTGGATGTGGTCGTCGAAGGTCTCGTAGCCGGTGTTCACCGAGCTCATGTCGATGGTGATGTCGACCGCGCCGGTCTTCGCTTCCTTGTCGAGCGTGACGGTGCCGGTGGTCTTGTCGAACTTCGACATCTGGATCGACATGCCGAAGTGGCTGTACGAGAAGCTCGGGAAGGTGTGGGTGCTATCGACCACGTAGGTCTGGGGCGCAGCCAGCGCGGGCGCGGCGGCAGCGGCGGAGACGAGGATGGCGGCGGTCAGGCGGGCGATACGGTTCATGTGAAGGTCCTATGTGAAGTGCAGGTGGGTTGGAACGTAAGACTGTGGAAAATCGGCGGGAACGGAGGCGGCCGACGCAATCTGCGGCGCAGGCTTGCCGCTCGGCTCGAGCGGCCGCCCCGGTTCAGCGCGCCGCGGCGGTGATGCGGAAGCGGATCACGACGTCGTTGGCGACCACGTCGAAGGCCTTCCAGGCGCCTTCGCCGATCGAGAAGTCGCCGCGCCGGATGGTCAGGGCGCCCTCGAAGACGCCGCTGTCGCCCTGCGCGGTGAAGGTGGCGGGGACCACGACGTCCTTCGTCGTGCCCTTGATCGTGAGCTTGCCGGCGACCTCGTACTTGTCGCCGCCGAGCGTCTTCACCACGCTCGACTCGAAGCGTGCGACCGGGAAGCCCTTGGTGTCGAACCAGGTCTTGCGGGCAACCTCCTCGTCGCCTTCCTCGCTGCCGGTATCGACGCTGGCGAGATCGACCTCGATGCGGGCCGAGGCGGACTGCGGCGCGGCGGGGTCGAAGCGCAGCTCGCTGGCGAACTTGCCGAAGGTGCCCTGCATCGCCACGCCCATCTGCTGGTAGTCGAAGGCGATGCGGCTCTTGTCGGGCTGGACCTGGCCGTACTCCACCGCGTGGGCGGCGGTGGCGGCGAAGGCGAAGGAGGCGATGAGGGTGAGGGCGGTGCGTTTCATGGGGGGGCATCCTGTCGTCGGTGGGAGGGCGGCGGTTCGCGGCGCGTTCAGTCTTTCCGGCGCGGCAGCATGCGGGTCAGCACGTCGTCGCGGTCGATGAAGTGATGCTTGAGCGCGGCGCCGACGTGACCGAGCAGCACGGCGATCAGCGTGTAGTTCAGCACGACATGCACCGTCTCGAGCAGGTTGCCGAGCGCCTTGTCCTTGGCGAGCAGGTCGGGCAGCGGCAGCACGCCGAACCACACCGTCTGGAAGCCCTTGGCCGAGCTCATCAGCCAGCCGCTGAGCGGGATCGCGAGCATCAGCACGTAGAGCAGGTGATGGCCCGCATGCGCGGCCAGGCGCTCGATGGCCGGCATGTGCGCGGGCAGCGCCGGGGGCTTGTGGCCGATTCGCCAGGCCAGGCGCACCAGCACCAGCGCGAACACCGTCACGCCCGCCCACTTGTGCCAGGAGTACAGCTCCAGCTTGGTGGGCGACAGGTCCAGCCCGGTCATGTAGAAGCCGAAGCCGAGCATGCCGAAGATCATCAGCGCGATGAGCCAGTGCAGCAGCTTGGCGGTGGCGGTGTAGTGCGTGTTCATGTGGGTCCGTCCTTCGGCCTTCGATCGGGGACGTCGGCCAGGGGTTCGCGTTGATTGCACTTTAGACGCATTCACACGGCTTAAACAGCCAAGGATGGGCAAAGGTTTGTTGCTGTATTTGCAACAATCTGCTCGGGATTTGCGAGATTCAGCGTCGCGAGTTGCGCGATTCGCGCCTTCCGTCGGTGCGAGTGAGCGGATTCGAGCGGGCTGGAGTGGCGCGGGCAGGCGGCGTTGTCGCCCGGTGTGCAACAGTGCCTTTTTGGCACCGGTTCCGGTCGACGCGCGCGGGCCGGGACGCGCCAGTCGCCCGGCTCCGCAGCCACGGCGCCCGCTCGATCGACGCGCGCGTGTCCGGACGCGCCGGCTCAGCCCGCGGGCAGCGTGATCGTGAAGGTGGTGAGCCCGTCCTGCGAGCGCGCGGTGATGTCCCCGCCGTGGGCGCGCACGATGCTGCGGGTGATCGCCAGTCCGAGGCCGGCGCCCTCGCCGTGGCGGTCGCGGCGCGGGCTGGCGCGGTGGAAGCGCTCGAAGATGCGCTCGAGCTGGTCGGGCGCGATCGGCTCGCCCTCGTTGCTCACCGCGAGCCGTACGCAGTCCGGCGCGGACTCGATGCGCAGTGCGATGCGCCCGCCGTCGGGCGTGTGGCGCAGGGCGTTGGAGAGCAGGTTGGAAACCGCCCGCCGCAGCATCAGGCGGTCGCCGCGCACGGTCGCCTCGCCCGCGCGCTCGATGCGGATGCCGCGCTCCTCGGCCAGCGCCTCGTAGAAGTCGCGCAGCGCGTCCGCCTCGCGGGCGAGCTCGACCGCCTCGGTGGCGTGGGCGAGCGCGTGCTCCTCGGCCTTGGCGAGGAAGAGCATGTCGCCGACCATGCGCGCGATGCGCTCGTACTCCTCCAGGTTGGAGGCGAGGATGTCCTGGTACTCGGCGCTCGTGCGCGGCCGCGACAGCGCCACCTGGGTCTGCGTCATCAGGTTGGAGATCGGCGTGCGCAGCTCGTGGGCGATGTCCGCCGAATAGTCCGACAGGCGCTGGAAGGCGGCCTCGAGGCGGGCGAGCAGGCCGTTGAGCGCCTCGACGTGGTCGCGCACCTCCGCGGGCGCGTCGCGCGGGTCCAGGCGCTCGCCGAGGCGCTCGGCGGAGAGCTCGCGCGTGGTCGCGGTGACCCGGCGCAGCGGCGCCAGCCCGCGGTGCGCGGCGAACCAGCCGAACACCGCCGCGACCAG
>NZ_AMXF01000079.1 GCF_000310225.1 Thauera phenylacetica B4P | reverse complement strand
GGGGCTCGTCGCCACGACTGCGCCTCACGGCCCGGGCGGCTCGGCGCGATCCGGGCGGTCGGCCCCCGCCTCGTCGTCCGCGGGCGCGCCGTTGCGCAGGCAGGCCGAGAGCCCGGTGGCGATCGCGTCGGCCATGCGTGCCTGGCGCGCAGGATCGCGCAGCAGCAGCTCCTCGTCGCGGTTCTTGAGCACGCCGGCCTCGAACAGCAGCGCCGGCATGCGCGCGTGGCGCAGCACCGCCAGCCCGTCGTAGTAGTGCACCGCGTGCTCGCGGTCGGCGTAGCTGCGCCGGCGGCCGTTCTTGTGCGTGGGCTCGAAGCCCATGCGCTGCAGGCGCGCGCCGATCGCTCGCGCGCACAGGATGCTCATGGCGGTGTCGGGGTTGTCGCGCGACACGAAGAGGGAATGCCCGGCGAACGCGTCGTTGTAGTCGAGCGCGCGTCCCTCCCACGTCCATGGTCGCAGCTCGAAGGCATTGACCGAGTCGTGATGCAGCGAGAGCAGGAAGGCCGCCCCCGCCTCGCCGGCCGCCTGCGGCCGCGCGCGCAGGCTGGCGATGCGGCCGTCGGCGTTGATGGTGCCCACCGCCCAGCCGCGCGCGCGCAGCGCATCGACAACGTGCACGGAAAGATCGCGGTTGAACTCGAACTCGCTGCGTCCGCGCGCGCTGGTCGCCCCGGGCGCCTCCAGCGTGTGGCCGACGTCGACCGCGATCGGCCCCGGTGCATCGCCCTCGGCCCTCGCCACGCCCGCGACCACCGCCAGCAGCAGCGCGAGCAGCCCGTGGCCGACCGCCCGAGCGCGCGCACCCCGCACCCGAGCGGGCCCCGACGCCTGCGGAACCCGGCAAATCGAGCGCCCATGCGGATCGAAAAGATCCACGCGAGCTACATCTTGATTCAAATCATGGAGCGCGCGGGTGCCCGCCGTGACAATCCGCCCACCATAGGCATTGCCGTGGACAGTTGTACCCCTGACCCACGCGGGCGACCTGAGACCTTCCTGACAAAACGAGACAAGCGATGAGGAGTACTCCATGAGCGGTATTTTCACAAAATCGATGGCGCGGAACATCTTTTACGGGGGGACAACGTTCTTCTTCCTGTTGTTCCTGGCGCTCACCTTCGACACCGAGCGCGAGCTGCCCAACCGGGACAACCGTGCCGCCATCACCCCCGAGGTTGCCGCCGGCAAGCACCTCTGGGAAGTCAACAACTGCCTGGGCTGCCACACGATGCTCGGCGAGGGCGCCTACTTCGCTCCCGAACTCGGCAACGTCTACAAGCGCCGCGGCGGCGACTTCATCAAGGGCTGGATGCAAGCCATGCCCACCGGAGCCCCCGGCCGTCGCCAGATGCCCAACTTCAACCTCACCGACGAAGAGCTCGACCAACTGGTGGCCTTCCTGAAGTACACCTCGGAAATCAACACCGCCAACTGGCCGCCCAACATCGAGGGCTGATCGGAACTCTGGAGACCACAAGGGGATAATCCATGCAATACAAATCACAAGCGGTCGCCATGCCCTACTTCATCGCGGCGATCGGGCTGTTCGTGGGGCAAATCATCTTCGGCCTGATCCTGGGCCTGCAATACGTCGTCGGGGACTTCCTGTTCCCGGAGATCCCGTTCAACGTCGCGCGGATGGTGCACACCAACCTGCTGATCGTGTGGCTGCTGTTCGGCTTCATGGGCGCGGCCTATTACCTGATCCCGGAAGAGACCGAGACCGAACTCTTCAGCCCGAAGCTGGCGCTGGCGATGTTCTGGATCTTCCTGGTGGCCGGTGCGCTGACCATCGTGGGCTACCTGCTCGTGCCTTACAGCACGCTGGCGTCCATGACGGGCAACGACATCCTCGCCACCATGGGCCGGGAGTTCCTCGAGCAGCCCTTGTTGACCAAGATCGGCATCGTGATCGTCGCGCTCGCCTTCCTGTTCAACATCACGATGACCGTGCTCAAGGGCCGCAAGACCGTCATCAGCATCGTGCTGCTGCTCGGCCTGTGGGGTCTGGCGATCTTCTTCCTGTTCTCCTTCTACAACCCGGTCAACCTCGTCCGCGACAAGTTCTACTGGTGGTGGGTGGTTCACCTCTGGGTGGAAGGCGTGTGGGAACTGATCATGGCCGCGATGCTCGCCTTCGTGCTCATCAAGGTCACCGGCGTCGACCGTGAAGTGATCGAGAAGTGGCTGTACGTCATCATCACCCTGGCGCTCGTGACCGGCATCATCGGTACCGGCCACCACTACTTCTGGATCGGTACGCCGGAATACTGGCAGTGGTGGGGTTCGATCTTCTCCGCGCTGGAGCCGATCCCCTTCTTCGCCATGACCGTCTTCGCGTTCAACATGGTCAACCGTCGTCGCCGCGAGCACCCGAACAAGGCTGCCGTGCTGTGGGCGCTCGGTACCGGCGTGATGGCCTTCCTGGGTGCCGGCGTGTGGGGCTTCCTGCACACCCTGGCTCCGGTCAACTACTTCACCCACGGCTCGCAGATCACCGCGGCGCACGGCCACATGGCCTTCTACGGCGCCTACGTGATGGTCGTGCTGACGACGATCAGCTACGCCATGCCGATCCTGCGCGGCCGCGCCGCCAACAGCGAGAAGGCGCAGGTCCTGGAGATGTGGGCGTTCTGGCTGATGACCATCGCCATGGTGTTCATCACCCTGTTCCTGACCGCCGCCGGCATCCTGCAGGTCTGGCTGCAGCGCGTGTCCGACACGCCGATGTCCTTCATGGCCACCCAGGATCAGCTGATGCTGTTCTACTGGATGCGCGAATGGGCCGGTGTGATGTTCTTCGTCGGCCTGCTGGTCTATCTCGCCAGCTTCTTCGTGAAGGGTGAAGCCAAGGCGGTGGCAGCCCGCGGCTAAGGCCGACGGAGCACGACCTGTAACAAGCCTGGAACATCCAGGGTAAGGGGTTGGGGCGGCGCGAGCCGCCCCTCTTTTTTTGCGCGTCGCGCACGCAGCCCGGGGCGGCCGCTAGAATGTCGCACTCCCGCAGGCCCCGCCCCGATGCATGCCCCGGTGCATGCCCACGGTCCCCCTCCCCGGGCGTCGGCCCCGAGGCCGCCGTTCGTCCCCGCTCGCCCCTGTCCGCCCGTGCCCAACGTCTCCAGCCCGCCTTCTCCCCCGCGCCCGGCCTCCCGTCCGCCGAGCTCCGCGCCGAGCTCCGCGCCGAGCTCCGCGCCGAGCCGCGCCGAACGCCCCTTCCGCATCGCCATCAACGGCTACGGCCGCATCGGCCGCTGCTACCTGCGCGCCCTGCACGAGGCCGGCCTCGCCGAGCCCTACCGCATCGTCGCGATCAACGAGCCCGCCGACCTCGCCAGCATCACCTACCTCACCCGCTTCGACTCCACCCATGGCCGCTTCCCGGGCGTGGTGGACCGCAGCGAGGGCGAGCTGATCGTGGACGGGCACGCGATCCAGGTCAGCCACGCGAGCACGCCGGAGGAAGTCGACTGGGCCGCGCTCGAGCTCGACCTGGTCGTCGAGTGCTCGGGACAGTACGGCGGGCGCCGCGAGCTGCAGCGCTTCATCGACGCCGGCTGCCCGCGCCTGCTGCTGTCGCACCCTGGCAACGGCGCCGAGGACGTGGACGCGACCGTGGTGTTCGGCATCAACGAGGACGAGCTGCGCGGACCCGAGCGGCTGGTGTCGAACGCCTCCTGCACCACCAACGCCGTGGTGCCGGTGCTCGACTGCCTTCATCGCGCGATCGGCATCGAGCACGCCCTGCTCACCACGCTGCACTCGGCGATGAACGACCAGCCGCTGATCGACGGCTACCATCACGCCGACCTGCGCCGCACGCGCTCGGCCATGCAGTCGATCATCCCGGTGTCGACCGGCCTCGCGCGCGGCGTCGAGCGCCTGCTGCCGGCGCTGGCCGGGCGCGTGCAGGCGAAGGCCATCCGCGTGCCCACCCACAACGTCTCCGCGATCGACATGGTGCTGAGCTTCGGCCGCGAGGTCTCGGCCGAGGCGGTCAACCGTCTGCTGCGCGAGAACGCTGCGGGGCCGCAGCGCGGCCTGCTCGCCTGCTCGGACGAGGCGCACGCCTCGATCGACTTCAACCACGACCCGCACTCGGCGATCATCGACTGCAGCCAGACGCGCACGGTCGGGCCGAACATGCTCAACCTCGTGGTGTGGTTCGACAACGAATGGGGCTTCGCCAGCCGCATGGTCGACGTCACCCGGCGCTGGCTGGCGGCAGCGGGCTGAACACGAACGAATCCCAATTAACCACGATCAAGTTAAAACCGCGCCCTTCTGCCTAGACTGCGCCGCATGGATACCGTCACCACTCCGCCGAGTTCCATGCCGGCCAGCGGACCGGCACAAGCCCACGGCCCCCGCCTCGCGGGCGACCTCGCAATCTGGTTCTTCATCCTCGCCGAGCTGCTCGCCTTCGGGGTCTTCTTCGCCGCCTACGCCTTCGCGCGCGCCAAAAACATCGAGCTCTTCGCCGCCGAGCAGGCCGCGCTCAACCGCAACGCGGGCGCGCTCAACACCGTGCTGCTGCTCACCGCGAGCTACTTCGTGGTGCGCGCGGTGCAGGCCGCCGAGGCCGAGGCGTCGCGCCAGTGCGCCAACTGGCTGGGCGGGGCGATCCTCACCGGCTTCGGCTTCGTCGTCGTCAAGCTGACCGAATACGCTGCGGCCTTCGAGCACAACATCAGCCTGTCGAGCAGCACCTTCCACATGTTCTACCTGTCGCTGACCTTCTTCCACTTCATGCACGTGATCCTGGGCCTGGTGATCCTGATCGCGATGTGGAACGGCGCGCGCCAGGGCCGCTACCGCCCCGGCGACATGAACGGGCTGGAGACCGGCGCCGCCTACTGGCACATGGTCGACCTGGTCTGGCTGATCCTCTTCCCGCTCGTCTACGTCATCCACTGAGGAGCCCGCCATGAGCGCACACATGCACGGAACGCCCAAGGGCTCCACCCTCCTCTTCGCCACCCTGATCCTCGCCACCTTCGCCACCTGGGGCATGGGCTCGCTCGGTGTCACCGGCACCTGGGGCGTCGCCGTCCTCGCCGCGATCTCCTTCTGGAAAGGCGCGGTGGTCATCCTCGACTTCATGGCGCTGCGCCATGCTCCGCTGCTCTGGCGCGCGCTCACGATGGGCTGGATCATCGTCGTCTGGGCCCTCATCGCCATCGCCTACATCAAGGGACTCGCCCAATGAAGCCCGACACGCCCAACCTCGACATTCCCTTCTACCAGTCCGCCGGCGACGAGGTGGTGGTCTTCCAGCACGCCTGGAAGAACCGCCTGCCGCTGCTGATCAAGGGCCCCACCGGCTGCGGCAAGACGCGCTTCGTGTCGCACATGGCGGCCCGCCTCGGCCTGCCGCTGTACACCGTGGCCTGCCACGACGACCTCACCGCAGCCGACCTCGTAGGCCGCCACCTCATCGGCGACGGCAAGACGATGTGGTGCGACGGCCCGCTCACCCGCGCGGTGCGCGAAGGCGGCATCTGCTACCTCGACGAGGTGGTCGAGGCGCGCAAGGACACCACCGTCGTGCTGCACCCGCTCGCCGACGATCGCCGCGTGCTGCCCATCGACCGCACCGGCGAGCTGCTCGAGGCGCCGCCCTCCTTCATGCTGGTGGTGTCCTACAACCCCGGCTACCAGAACCTGCTCAAGGGCATGAAGCCCTCGACCCGCCAGCGCTTCGTCAGCCTGCGCTTCGACTTCCCCCGCCCCGAGCTGGAAGAGGCGGTGCTGATCGGCGAGACCGCCTGCGCGCCCGACCTGGCCAGGCGCCTGGTCGCCATCGCCAACGCGCTGCGCGCGCTCAAGGACCGCGACCTGGAAGAGGCCGCGAGCACCCGCCTGCTGGTCTACGCCGCCCTCCTCATCAAGGACGGCATGGACCCGGTGGCCGCGTGCCGGGTCGGCATCGTCGAGAGCCTGACCGACGACGCCGACGTCGCCGAGGGCCTGATGGAGGTGGTCGCTGCCACCTTCGGTCGCTGACGGCCGGGACAGCGAGATGGAAATCAAGCGCGCCGATCCGCTCCGCCACGTCATGCCCGGCCCGCGCCTCGCGGTGGTCGCCGAGGCGCTGTTCCTGATCAACCTGATGCTCCTGCCCGGCATCGCATTCCTGGCGCTGATGGTGCTGTGGTATCAGAACCGCGAGCACGCCGACCCGCTGGTGCGCAATCACCTGCGCCAGACCGGCTGGACCTGCATCTGGGGCGGGCTGCTGCTGGTCGTGATCAGCGTCGCGATCTTCCTGCTCGGCGGCTTCGACAACCCGTGGACCTGGGTGATCGGCATCCTGTATTTCACCTTCGTGCATTCGAGCCTGATCCTGCTCGGTGTCATGGGCCTGTCGCGCGCGATCAACGGCCGCAGCTGGCGCTTCCCGGTGT
Organism: Thauera phenylacetica B4P; assembly: GCF_000310225.1. Classification (GTDB taxonomy): domain Bacteria; phylum Pseudomonadota; class Gammaproteobacteria; order Burkholderiales; family Rhodocyclaceae; genus Thauera; species Thauera phenylacetica. The sequence continues at coordinate 10,251 of NZ_AMXF01000079.1, read as the reverse complement.
TCGGGCCACGCGAGCCGTCCTGAGCCGGCCTGCCCGCGATGAACACCCGAGCCTCCGCGCCCAAGGCGCAGCGCGTGATCCCGATCGCCGTCGCCCCGGCGCACGACGCGACCGCCGCGGCGGCGATGCAGCGCCGGCGGAGCGCCTTCCAGGTCGGCTTCTTCGTGCTCTTCATCTTCGCGCCGGTGTTCGACCTGTTCCGCTACGACCTCGACGCCGACCACGCCTGGCTGCTCGGCATGGAATGGCGGCTCGGCCTCGACCCCTTCCTCGCCGGCGAGGCGACGGCGCTCGAGGCGGCCGGCAGCATCATCCTGAACCTCTTCGTCCCCCTGCTCACGCTCGCCGCGCTGGTCATCGGCGCGGCGTGGAAGTGGGGGCGGCTGTACTGCGGCTGGCTGTGCCCGCACTTCTCGGTGGTGGAGTCGATCAACCGGCTGATGGCGCGCGCCGCGGGCAAGGCCTCGGTGTGGGACCGCCACCTGCTGCCGGCGTGGAAGCCCGACGGCCGCCCCGCGCGGGTGGACGCGCGCTGGTGGGGCGTCGTCGTGCCCGCGGCGGTGGGCTTCGCCTTCCTGTGGGCGGTGGTGCTGCTCACCTACCTGCTGCCGCCCGCGCAGGTGTACGGCAACCTCTTCGCCGGCGAGCTCACCCGCAACCAGACGATCTTCCTCACCGCGGCCACCGTGGTGCTGAGCCTGGAATTCCTCTTCGCGCGCCACCTCTTCTGCCGCTTCGTGTGCGCGGTCGGCCTGTTCCAGAGCCTGGCCTGGATGGGCAACCGCGACGCGCTGGTGGTCGGCTTCGAGCGCGAGCGCGCGAGCGACTGTTCGAGCTGCCTGCCCGACCGCCAGTCGGCCTGCGACGCCGCCTGCCCAATGCGGCTGCGCCCGCGCAACATCAAGCGTCACATGTTCACCTGCACCCAGTGCCGCCAGTGCATCGACGCCTGCGCCACCACCCAGCACGCCAACCCGCAGGGGCCGCTGCTGTCCTGGGTGGCCGGCGAGGCGGCACGCCAGAACGAAGCCGGGTTCCGCGCACTCAAGGATCGCTGACGCCATGGAAGAAACCGTAGGCCTGCTCTGGCACCGCCTCATCACCCGCGCCGCCGGCGGACACTTTCCCAAGGCGGCGGTGCGCCTGCGCGACATCGAGAAGACCGCGGGAGTGTTCTTCCGCGCCCTCGGCGGCGACCCCGGCCTGCGCCTGGCGGCGGCGACCACCGACGAGCACGGCGCGCGGCGCAGCCTGCTGCAGCGCATCGCCGGTGCCGACGAACGTGTCGCGAGGGCGCGCATGGACGTGTCCACGCTGCGCCTGCCGCCCGAGCTCGACGTGCTGCCCGAGCGCAGCCTCAACCGCGACCTCTACCTCTGGCTCGCCGCCGTGGCCGCCGCACCCCCCGCGGAGGACGGCGACGGCCACCCCATGCTCGGGCCGGTGCCCGACGAGCCCATCGACGAGGCCGCCACCCGCGAGCTGCGCGAGAACCAGGCCGCCACCCTGCGCGCCCTCGCACGCTGGCCCGGCATCGAGGCGCGCTATCGCCGCCTCGTCGACGCGGTGATCGCCCAGCGCCCCAGGCTCGAGAAGCTGCCGCCCCCCGAGGCCGAGCGCGAGAAGCTTATCCGCCTCGCCCTCCACGCCCCCGGCAGCGTCGCCGCCCTGCCCCGCCTGCCCGCCAAGGCGCGCGTCACCCAGCCCGTGCTGCTGTGGCTGAGCGATTTCCGCGCCAGCGCCACAGTCGGAAGCACCGGCCAGGGTAGCGGCGAGCTCGGCGAGGCCGGCGCCAGCCGTCCCGGCAAGGACAGCAGCCGCCAGGCCCACCGCGTCGAGCGCCAGGAGCAGATGCCCGAGAAGCACGGCATGATCATCCCCTTCCGCGCCGAGAGCCTGCTGTCGGTGGCGGAGTTCATCAAGGTGCAGCGCAGCACCGACGACGAACCCGACGACAACGCCGCCGACGCCGCCGCCAACCTCGACCACCTGTCGATCACCCGCGACGGCGAGCGCGTCGCCTCCAAGGTGCGCTTCGACCTCGACCTGCCCTCGGCCGCCGAGGACGACGTCGTGCTCGGCGACGGCATCCCGCTGCCCGAGTGGGACTACCGAAAGAACCTGCTGCTCGAGGACCACGTCCGCCTCACGGAGTTGACGCCCTCGATCCACGACCCGCGCGCCGCGCCCAGCCCGCTGCCCGAGCACCTGCGCCGTACCGCACGCCGCCTGCACCGCCAGTTCGCCGCGCTCACCCCGGGGCGGCGCTGGCTCAAGGCCCAGGTCGACGGCACCGAGCTCGACCTCGACGCCGTGGTGCGCGCGGCCACCGACCGTGCCACCGGCCACCACCCGTCCGACCAGCTCTACCTCTCGCTCGAGAAGCGCGAGCGCGACCTGGCCTGCCTGGCGCTGGCCGACCTGTCGCTGTCGACCGACTCCTGGGTCTCCTCCGAGGCGCGCGTGATCGACGTCATCCGCGACTCGCTGCTGCTCTTCGGCGAGGCCCTGCTCGCCACCGGCGACAGTTTCGCGCTGTGCGGCTTCTCCTCGGTCAAGCGCAGCAACGTGCGCTTCCACCGCCTCAAGGACTTCGACCAGCGCTTCGACGACCGCGCGCGCGGCCGCATCATGGCGATCAAGCCGGGCTACTACACCCGCCTGGGCGCGGCGATCCGCCACGCCACCACGATCCTCGACGGCCAGCGCGCCGCGCGCCGCATCCTGCTGATCCTGTCCGACGGCAAGCCCAACGACCTCGACCTCTACGACGGCCGCTACGGCATCGAGGACACCCGCGTCGCCGTGGTCGAGGCGCGCAACCGCGGCGTCGTGCCGTTCTGCGTTACCATCGACCGCGAAGGCGCGAGCTACCTGCCGCACCTCTTCGGTCCGGCCGGCTACGCGGTGATCCGCCAGCCTGATGAACTGCCCGCCCGCCTGCCCATGTTCTACGCCCAGCTCACGCGCTGAAGCCATGCCCCGTAGCGCCACCCCGGTCGGCGAACGACCCTTCCAGATCGACCCCTCCACAGGCAGCCCGGTCACCGAGCTCGAACGCCTGTGCCGTCTGCTCGCGCGCGCCTCGCTGTTCAACGGCCTCGCCTGCGAGGACATCGCCCGCTTCGCGCGTGGCGTGCGCGAGGTGCGCGTCGCGCGCGGCGAGATCCTCTTCCACCGCGGCGATCCCTGCCTCGGCTTCCACCTCATCCTCGACGGCCAGATCAAGCTCGCCTTCACCTCGGCCGAGGGCAACGAGAAGGTGGTGGACATCCTCTACGCCGGACGCAGCTTCGGCGAGGCGGTGATGTTCATGGACAAGCCCTACGTCGTGATGGCGCAGGCGCTCACCGACGCCACCCTGCTGCACATCGGCAAGCAGGTCTTCTTCGAGGAGATGTCGGGCGATCCCGTTTTTTGCCGCAAGATCATCGCCGGTCTCGCCCAGCGCCTGCACCTGCTGATGGCCGACGTCGAGAGCTACTCGCTGCGCTCGGGCCGCGACCGCGTGGTGGGCTACCTGCTGCGCGAAGAAGAGCGCGAGGGCGACGGGGTGTCCGAAGGCGCGGTGTCGCTGCGCCTGCCGACCAGCAAGGGCACGATCGCCTCGCGCCTCAACCTCACGCAGGAACACTTCTCGCGCATCCTCAACGAGCTCACCAGCGCCGGCCTGATCCAGGTCGAGGGCCGCACCATCCACATCCCAGACATCGGGCGGCTGCGCAGAAGCCTGGGTTGAGGAGATCAGCGCACGAAGTGGGCGCGTTGCGCAGCGGCACGGCTGCATTCGCGCCTGCCGGCGCTCCTACATGCACCACCGCGCACCCCGGACCGCCTGTAGGAGCTGCGGCAGCTGCAAACCCGGCGGTCCGGTGATTGACGCGGGTCCCGGGCTCCACCGCCGCTTTCGCGCCTGCGGCGCTCCTACATGCACCACCACGCACCCCGGACCGCCTGTAGGAGCTGCGGCAGCTACGACCCCGGCGGTCCGGTGATCGACGCGGGTCCCGGGCTCCACCGCCGCTTTCGCGCCTGCCGGCGCTCCTACATGCACCACCACGCACCCCGGACCGCCTGTAGGAGCTGCGGCAGCTGCGAACCCGCCGGTCCGCTGATCGACGCGGGTCCCGGGCTCCACCGCCGCTTTCGCGCCTGCCGGCGCTCCTACATGCACCACCACGCACCCCGGACCGCCTGTAGGAGCTGCGGCAGCTGCGAACCCGGCGGTCCGCTGATCGACGCGGGTCCCGGGCTCCATCGCCGCTTTCGCGCCTGCCGGCGCTCCTACATGGGACATCGCGGCTCCGGGCCAGGTGAGCGCCGCGGTGGCCGGCATGAAACGAGGGGCCCGCGGGCCCCTCGTTTCGTTTCCGGGCGACGAAAAGGTGCTCAGCCTTCCTTGCCGTCCACCCTCGCGTACCAGAGGTAGGGGGCATAGCGCCACAGGTAGAGCAGGAAGGCGACCGACCACAGCGTCGCCGCGGCATGCACGCCGCCGAGCTGCGCCGCGGGGATGAAGGCCACCGTCAGCACCCGCACGAGCGCGGCCAGCAGCACCAGCGCGTAGGCGGCGGTCTCGAGGCGCCCGGCGGTCAGCATGCGGCCGGTGTGGCCTAGGGCGGTGCGGGTGATCATGCCGATGATGAGGCCGCCGGTGGCGCCGATGGCCAGCGCATGGACGCCAGCCGAACGCGGCAGCACGCCGAACTGGGTCAGCGCGACGAGCGCGAGACCGAGCGGAATCCACAGGTAGGCCAGCTGCAGCACCCACAGGATGGGCTGGCCGCGCGTCGCCCACGGGTTCCAGCCGCCCAGGCGCAGCGCCTGCAGCGCGGCTGCGAGCAGCGACACCACGCCCGCCCACGCCCCGGCGCCAAGCGCCCACAGCAGCAGCGCGATTCCGGTGGCGATCGCCGCCGCCCAGTCGAGCTTCACGTTGCGCCACTGCTTGACGCCGCGCACCGCGTTGAAGGTGAACATCGGGATCACGCGGCCGCCGACGATGGTCTCCAGCAACACCACCAGGCCCAGGGCCAGGTGCATGGCGGTCAGCGGATCGGCCTCGATCACGCCGAGCACGGCGAGGTGGAAGAACAGGTTGGCGAGCGCGAGCATGGCGGGCAGCGCGCCGACGAAGTAGTTGCGCTTGCTCTTGGCCTTGATCAGCACCTTCAGCAGCATCCCCGCGGCCACCGGCAGGAAGGCCAGGTCGACGACCGCCACCCAGGCGCCGCTGCCGAAGGCCATGGCCAGGCGGCCGGCGAGCCACACCGCGGCGAGCACCATCAGCGGCTTGTCCGTGGGCGTGTCGAGCCCGGTCCAGTTGCGCCCCGCGGTGAACAGGAAGCCGATGATCACCGCGATCGCGAAGCCGAAGATCATCTCGTGAGCGTGCCACCAGATCCCGGGCATGGGCAGCTCGATCGCGCCGGAGTAGGCCACCGCCCACACCGGAACCGCGATCGCCGCAAACAGCGCAGCGAGCAGGTAAAAGGGACGGAAGGCGAGCGCCCACAGCGAAAATGTGTCGGGCGGAATGCGTTTGGTGGTCGGTTCGTCGAGGCGGATCAGCGCCATGTTCTGTTCTCTTTTGTGCTGAAGGGGTTGAAGGCGGGTGAAGCTGCGCGCGGCCGGACGCCTGCCCGGCCCGGGGGAATCAGTGGCTGGTGCCTTCCTCGCGCGTGATCTTGTTCCAGACGTTGTACTTGCCCACGGGCTTGCGCATCGGCAGGCGCTTGACCTCTTCCAGGGTCTGCGCGTCGAGCACGATCACCGCGCCCTCGTCCTCCCACAGGCTGGCGAGCGCGTAGCGGCCGTCGCGGGTGAACTCGATGTGGGCGAGCGTCTTGCCCGGCTCGCCGGTGATCTCGCGGACTACCTCGAGCGTGTGCTTGTCGATCACCTGCAGGATGTGCTTGGCCTCCGGGCTCATCATCGAGTCGACGAAGGCGTAGCGGCTGTTGCCGTGGCTGCGCAGGAAGAAGCCCGGGCCGCGGGTGGGGATGCGCTTGACGACCTCCCAGGTCTTCATGTCGATCACCGTGACCTCGCCGGCCTTGAGGTTTGTGCTCGCCATCACCGTGCGCGGCTTGGCGTCCGGCCCGGCGGCGGGATCCTTCCATTCCCAGGTGATGCCCGAGCCCAGGTGCGGCATGCCGTCGAGCGGCAGGTTGGCGATCTTCTTGCGCACGTCGAGATTCACCACCTGGCCGACGCCCTCGCGCGAGGCGCCCATCAGCTCGGAGTAGTCCTGAGTGAAGAAGAAGTCGTCGAGCACCTCGGCGAGGATGGTGCGACGCGGGTTCAGGTAACCCGGGATGAAGCTGCCTTCGCGCTGGGTGTAGTCGTGGATGTAGCTGATCGGGATGTCCTCGACCGCCTTGGTGTAGCTGATCTCCCACACCTCACCGACGTCCTTGAGCGCGGCGATGAAGGACTTGCGCGGGGTGGCGTCGTACACCGCCGACACGCGCGAGCTCTTCTTGCCGTCACGGTCGGTGGCGGGGATGGTCTTGACCAGGTTGAGGTCGCCGTCGAGCAGCACCAGGGTGTTGGGCAGGTAGTTGGCCACCGCGACGTGGGTGCCATCGGGCGAGGCGGCGACGTTGCGCGTGTTGATGCCGGCGCGCACCTCGGCCACGACCTTGAGGTTCCACAGGTCGAACTTGGTGATCCAGCCGTCGCGCGAGGCGAAGAACACGTAGCGCCCCTCGGCGGCGAACTTGGGTCCGCCGTGCAGGGCGAAGCGCGACTGGAAGCGGAAGATGGGCTCGAGCTTGTCGCCATCGAGCACGCTGACGTGATGATCGCCCGCCTCCACCACCAGGAAGAGGTTCATCGGATCGGCGTCGAACACCGGCCTGGCCGAGAGCGTCGCGGGGTCGACGTGGACGATGCGCGAGGCGCGGATGTCCTCGTCGGTCCAGCGCGGCGCGGGCACCACCGGGGTGTAGATCCACTCGGTGAGCGCGGCGATCTCTTCCTTGCTCATCTGCGCGGCGAAGCCGGCCATCTGGGTCGCGGGCCGGCCCTCGGCGATCACCTTCGCCGCCTCGCTCTTGCGCAGGCGGCCAAGGTTGTCGGGCAGCAGCGCGGGCCCCATCGCGCCGAGGCGGTTGGGCGCATGGCAGGCCGCGCAGTGCTGCGCGTAGAGCGCGGGTACGTCGATGAGCACCGGAGACGCTGCTGCAGCGGGCGCAGCTTGCGCGGCGGCCTTGTCCGGCGAAGCGGCGGCGGGCTCGACGAGCAGTACGCCGGAGAACGCGCCCAGCAGCGCGCACAGGCGGGCCAGGGTCGAGGCGCGGAATTTCATGCGGAGACCTTGTCGATGCGGGTCCAGGGCGTGGTGACGACGCGCTCGGCGCCATAGTCCGCCGGATTCACGCCGATCTCCTCATCGAGAAGGTAGCACGCGGGGTCCTCCGCCCACGGGTTGCCGGTGACCTGCTCGGCGCGCACGCGCGAGCTGCCGTTGCAGATGTCCAGGTACTTGCACGCGCCGCAGCGCCCCTCGAGCTTGCGCGGATGCTGCTTGAGCCCGGCCAGCAGCGGGTTCGACAGGTCGTTCCAGATCTCGCCGAAGGCGCGCTCGCGCACCTTGCCCAGCGGCACGTGCCACCACATGGTGTCGGGGTGAACGACGCCGAGGTTGTCGATGTTGGCCACATTGACCCCGCTCGCGTTGCCGCCCCACTGGCGCAGCTTGGCCTCGATGTGCGCGGCCTTGTCGGGGAAGCGGCGCTGCACCCAGTGCAGCAGGAAGGGGCCGTCGGCGTCGTTGTTGCCGGTGACGAAGTCCTTGTCGATGCCGCGCCGGTGCAGTTCGAGGCAGGTCTCGAAGAGCAGCTCCATGGCCTCGCGGGTGGTGCGATGGTGCGCATCGCCGGCGCGGTTCTTGTTGCCGCGGCCGGCGTAGTTGAGGTGCGAGAAGTAGAACTTGTCGATGGACTCGTCCTCGACCAGCTTCAACAGCGCCGGCAGGTCGTGGGCGTTGCCCTCGGTCATGGTGTAGCGCACGCCGACCTTGATGCCGCGCTCGCGGCACAGGCGGATGCCGTGCATCGAGGCGACGAAGGCGCCCTCCTTACGGCGGAAGTGGTCATGGGTGGGGCCGATGCCGTCGAGGCTCACCCCCACGTAGTCGAAGCCGATCTCGTCGATCGCGTCGATGTTGGACTCGTCGATCAGCGTGCCGTTGGACGACAGGCCGACGTAGAAGCCCATGCCCTTGGCGCGGCGCGCGATGTCGAAGATGTCGGGGCGCAGCAGCGGCTCGCCGCCGGACAGGATCAGCACCGGCACGCGCGCGGCCTTGAGCTCGTCCATGACCTTGAACACTTCCTGGGTGTTCAGCTCGCCGGGGAAGTCCTTGTCCGCCGAGATCGAGTAGCAGTGCTCGCAGGTGAGGTTGCAGCGCCGGATCAGGTTCCAGATCACCACCGGGCCCGGCGGGTTGCGGCGCGGGCCGGCGGGCGTGGGGTGGTCGAGCTCGCGGATGAATTGGGAGATGCGGAACATGGGAGCCTCCTGAATGGAGGCCATTTCACCCGAGGCGCCCGCAAATGAAAATGATGCGCGTCAAGGGTGCCTGGCGCAGGCCGCTGGAGCGCGGGCGCATGCAGGAGCGCCGGCTGCGCCTAGCCGCCGATCCGCAAGCCCGTCTTCTTCAGGATGCCGGACGAGAACAGCACGTCGCGGCCACGGCAGGCGCCGGGGAACTCGGCGGCGATCCGCGCGGCGATCTCGTCCACGCGCTCGAGCGCGGCCTCGCGGCTGGCGGCGTGCACCATCGCGAACAGGTTGTAGGGCCAGTCGGGCAGGTGGCGCGGGCGGCGGTAGCAGTGGGTGACGAAGTCGAGCCCGCCGACGCGCTCGCCGACCGCGTCGATCACGTCGGCGTCGATGTCCCACACGCTCATGCCGTTGGCGGTGTAGCCGATCGCGTAGTGGTTGGGCACCGCGCCGATGCGGCGGATGCGGCCGTCGGCGAGCATGGCGGCCAGGCGCTCGCGCACCAGGCCCTCGGCTACGCCCAACGTCTCGGCCACCGCAGCGTAGGGGCGCGCCACCAGCGGCAGGCCGCCCTGGGTGGCGAGCACGATGCGGCGGTCGAGCTCGGCGCCGGCCGCATCATCCGTGTCCGTGCCTGTGTGGCCGCGGGGCTCGACCCCGACGACCGCGACCTTATCCGACATGCCTCGTTCCATCACGCCTCCAGCCTCATCTCGACGAAGTACTCGCGTTCCTTGGGGAACAGATGCACCACCAGGCCGGTGGCGGCCTCGATGCGGCGCGCGCAGTCGGCAATGCCCTCCGGCGTCTCGGTGGCGAGCACGAACCACATGTTGAGCGCGTGCTCGCGGCGGTAGTTGTGCGCGACCTCGGGGAAGGCGTTGACCGCCTCCACCGCGCTCGCCCACTGCGCCTCCGGCACCGCGATCGCGGCCAGGCAGAAGGCGCCGCCCATGCGCTCGATCTGGTACATCGGCCCGAAGCGGGTCAGCACGCGATCGTCGAGCAGCGACTGCAGGCGCGCGATGACCTCGTCCTCGGACAGGCCGAGCGCGGCGCCGACCTCGGCGAAGGGGCGCTCGGAGAGCGGAAACTCGCCCTGGATGGCGTTGATCAGGCGACGGTCGGTGTCGTCGGGCGCACGCTTCGCGGCCACGCCACGACGGCCGGCCGAGGCGGCGGGCTGGGCTTCAGACATGGGCGAGGTCCTTGGCGTCGAGATAGCGTGCGCCGGTCTGCTTGAAGCGCCGGCAGCTGAACAGCACCGCATGCGGATGGCGGTCGAGACCGAGGCGCACGGCGAGATCCGCGCGCGCGGCGAGCACCTCCTCGCGCGCGCTGCCGTGGATCATGCAGAAGAGGTTGTAAGGCCAGTCGGGCCGCACGCGGCTGCGGCGGTAGCACAGCGTGACCGCGGCCTCCTGCGCGAGCCTGCGGCCCAGCGCGGAGACCTCGGCGTCGGGCACGTCCCACACGCACATCGCGTTGGCCTCGAGCCCGAGCTCGTGGTGCCGCACGACCACGCCGAAGCGGCGGATCAGGCCCTCGTCCACCCAGCGCGCGATGCAGGCGATGACCGCCTCCTCGGCGAGACCGACGCGCGCAGCCAGCGTGGCGAAGGGCCGCGCCTCCAGCGCCAGGCCGCCCTGCAGCGCGCCGATCAGCTGGCGTTCGAGCGCCGGCAGCTCGCAGCCGGCGTCCGCGTTGCCCAGCGCGATCGGCTCGGCGGCGCGGGCGCAC
>NZ_AMXF01000078.1 GCF_000310225.1 Thauera phenylacetica B4P | reverse complement strand
CACGCCGCCTGCGCAACGCCAGCCCGCTGCGACCCAGCAGCAGGCGCCCGCCGCCGGCGCGGCCACCGCGGCCGCGCAGCCCAAGCGCTCCTGGATGGGCCCGATCGCGGGCCTCGCCGCCGGCCTCGGCCTCGCCGCGCTGTTCTCGGCCTTCGGCCTCGGCGAAGGCTTCGCCAACTTCGTCATGATCCTGCTGCTCGCCGCGGCGGCCTTCTTCGTCTTCCGCCTGATCTTCCGGCGCGGAGCGAACACGGCCGCGCAGCAGCCCGCGCGTGACCTGCAGTACGCCGGCGCAGCCGCCGGCGCCGCGCAACCGGCTCGTCCGCAGCAGTTCGAAGCCGCTCGCCCCCTGGGTGGCGGCAGCGCCCCCGCGCAGAGCGGCCTCGACAAGGCGCTCGCCAGCGGCTTCGACGCCGAGGGCTTCGCCCGCCAGGCCAAGCTCAACTTCATCCGCCTGCAGGCGGCCAACGACGTCGGCAACCTCGACGACCTGCGCGAATTCACCACCCCCGAAGTGTTCGCCGAGCTGTGCATGCAGCTCAACGAGCGCAAGGGGGCCGAGCAGCGCACCGACGTGGTGGAGCTCAACGCCCAGGTGATCGACGTCGCCGAAGAGAACGATCGCTACGTCGTCAGCGTCCGCTTCACCGGACTGCTGCGCGAACAGGCCGACGCCGCGCCCGAAGCCTTCGACGAGATCTGGCACCTGAGCAAGCCGCTTGCAGGCAGCGGTGGCTGGCTGATCGCCGGGATCCAGCAGTCGCACTAAGCCGTCGGCGGGCACGCGTCGCGTGCCCCCGCCGTGTCGCGGGCCTGCCCGTGTCTCCCAGGAGGCATCGGCAGGCCCGCGGTGTCTTCAGCGCCCCGCCCCGACAGGATCGCCCTCGGCTGAGTATCCTTGGGGACTTCTCCTGCACGCCCCCTTCTCCGGAGCCCCCATCATGATCTCCAGCCTCTTCCTGTCGGCCACCAACCACCTGCTCGCGCAGGCCGGGTGGGCACGCCAGCGCCTGCAGCCGCATGCCGGACGCACGGCGCGGCTGGTGCTCAGCCCGGTGGCCGAGATCGACTTTTCCGTCGCCAACGATGGCCAGCTCGCCGAGTGGAGCGGTGAGGAAGCGCCCGAGGTGAGCCTGCGCCTCGCGGTGGCCGACCTTCCGCGACTGCTGGTGGATGGGCTGGAGACCGCGATGCGCCACGTCCGCATCGAGGGCAACGCCGAGTTCGCCGAGGCGCTCGGCTTCGTCTTCCGCCACCTGCGCTGGGATGCCGAGGAGGACCTGTCGCGTCTGTTCGGCGACATCGCCGCCCACCGCCTGGTGGAAGGCGGGCGCAAGGTGGTGGACGAGGGCCGCCGCAGCCTGGAGCGCGCGAGCGGCAACGTGGTCGAATACCTCACGGAGGAATCCACCCTGCTCGTCCCGCGCAAGGCGCTGCCCGCATTCGCCGAAGAGGTGGTGGCGCTGCGCGACGCGGTGGCGCGCCTGGACAAGCGCGTGGCGAGGCTGGAAAAGCGGCGCTGACGAGCGCGCGGCGTGGCACCCGATCCGCTAAAGCGGGAGCCCCGCATCGCGCCCGCTCGTGTGCGCCCGCGCCGGGGCGTGCACGAAAAAAAAGCAGCTCGGCGAGAGCTGCTTTCGGGATGTCGAACGCACCGGCGGGCCGGCGCGCTCCGGTCTCAGTGACCGCGCTTGCGCAGACGCTGGATCGCGGCGAGCTGCGCCACCGCTTCCATGAGTTCGGCCTGGGCCTTGGCATAGTCCAGACGTGCGGTCTGGTTCGCCATGGCTTCCTCGGCCTTGCGCTTGGCTTCGAGCGCCTTCGCCTCGTCGAGGTCCTTGCCGCGGATCGCGGTGTCGGCGAGCACCGTCACCAGACCCGGCTGAACCTCCAGCAGGCCGCCCGCAACGAAGATCAGTTCCTCTTCGGTCGCGTTCTGGGCACGCACGCGTACGGCACCCGGCTTGATCCGGGTCATCAGCGGCATGTGGCCGGGCAGGATGCCCAGCTCGCCCGCTTCGCCCGGCAATGCGACAAACTCGGCCAGCCCGGAGAAGATCTGCTCTTCCGCGCTGACGATGTCGACATGAACCGTCATAGCCATTGTGTTTCCCCTTGATGTCCCGCGCGCCGCTTGCACGACGCGCGGGCGACCTCGTTACTGGAGCTTCTTCGCCTTCTCGATGGCCTCGTCGATGCCGCCGACCATGTAGAAGGCCTGTTCCGGCAGGCTGTCGAGCTCACCGGAAACGATCATCTTGAAGCCCTTGATCGTGTCCTTCAGCGAGACGTACTTGCCCGGCGAGCCGGTGAACACTTCCGCGACGTGGAAGGGCTGCGACAGGAAGCGCTGGATCTTGCGCGCGCGGGCGACGGCGAGCTTGTCTTCCGGCGACAGTTCGTCCATACCCAGAATCGCGATGATGTCACGCAGTTCCTTGTACTTCTGCAGCGTCATCTGAACCTGACGCGCCACGTTGTAGTGCTCTTCGCCCACGACCAGCGGATCGAGCTGGCGCGAGGTGGAGTCGAGCGGATCGACGGCCGGGTAGATACCCAGCGCGGCGATGTCACGCGACAGCACGACGGTGGAGTCGAGGTGCAGGAAGGTGGTGGCAGGCGACGGGTCGGTCAGGTCGTCCGCGGGCACATACACGGCCTGGATCGAGGTGATCGAGCCGACCTTGGTCGAGGTGATGCGCTCCTGCAGGCGGCCCATCTCTTCCGCCAGCGTCGGCTGGTAACCCACCGCGGAAGGCATACGGCCCAGCAGCGCGGACACTTCGGTACCGGCCAGGGTGTAGCGGTAGATGTTATCCACGAAGAACAGGATGTCGCGGCCTTCGTCACGGAAGCGCTCGGCCATGGTCAGGCCGGTCAGCGCGACGCGCAGACGGTTGCCGGGGGGCTCGTTCATCTGGCCGAACACCATCGCGACCTTGTCGAGAACGTTGGAGTCCTTCATCTCGTGGTAGAAGTCGTTGCCCTCACGGGTACGCTCACCCACGCCAGCGAACACCGACAGACCGGAGTGCTGCTTCGCGATGTTGTTGATCAGCTCCATCATGTTCACGGTCTTGCCGACGCCGGCGCCACCGAACAGACCCACCTTGCCGCCCTTGGCGAACGGGCAGATCAGGTCGATGACCTTGATGCCGGTTTCGAGCAGTTCCACCGATGGCGACAGCTCGTCGAACTTCGGCGCTTTCTGGTGAATGGCGCGCAGCTCGTCGGTCTCGATCGGGCCGGCGTCGTCGATCGGGCGACCCAGCACGTCCATGATGCGGCCGAGCGTGCCCATGCCGACCGGCACGGAGATCTGCTTGCCGGTGTTGGCAACCTTCATCCCGCGGCGCAGGCCGTCGGAAGAACCCATCGCAATCGTGCGCACCACCCCATCACCGAGCTGCTGCTGAACCTCGAACGTGAGGTTCGCTTCGGCGAAGGAGTCGGCCACGTCCTCGAGCTTCAGGGCGTCATATACCTTGGGCATCGAATCACGCGGGAACTGGATGTCCACCACGGCGCCGATGCACTGAACGATCGTACCTTGACTCATCGTCATATCCTTAATTCAATAATGCCTTACACCGCGGCGGCGCCGCCGACGATTTCCGACAGCTCCTTGGTGATCGCAGCCTGACGGGTCTTGTTGTAGACCAGTTGCAGCTCGCCGATCACGTTCTTGGCATTGTCGGACGCGGCCTTCATCGCCACCATGCGCGCACTCTGTTCGGATGCCATGTTCTCGGCCACAGCCTGGTACACCAGCGCCTCGACGTAACGCACCAGCAACTCGTCGATGACGACCTGCGGGTCCGGCTCGTAGAGATAGTCCCAGGAGCTCTCCGGCGTGCCCAGCTGATCGCCGGTAAGCGGCAGCAGCTGTTCGAGCACCGGTTCCTGTTTCATCGTGTTGATGAAGCGCGTGTATGCCACGTAAACCGCGTCGAGCTCGTCGTTCTGGAACGCATCGAGCATGACCTTGACCGGACCGATCAACTTCTCCAGGTGCGGCGTGTCACCGAGCTGGGTGACGTTCGACACCACCTTGGCGCCCATGCGCTGCATGAAGCCGAGGCCCTTGTTGCCGATGCAGCAGGCACGGATCTCGGTCACGCCCGAGGACTCCCAGTCCTTCATGGCGTTGAGCGCAATACGCTGGACGTTGGTGTTGAGGCCACCGCACAAACCCTTGTCGGTGGTCACCAGGATCAGGCCCACCCGCTTGACCTGGTCCTTGCGGACCAGGAAGGGGTGCTTGTAGTCGGTCACATTGGCCTGGGACAGGTTCGCGGCGAGTCGGCGGATCTTTTCGGCAAAGGGGCGGGCGCTGCGCATCCGGTCCTGCGCCTTGCGCATCTTGGATGCAGCCACCATCTCCATGGCCTTGGTGATCTTGCGCGTGTTTTGCACGCTCTTGATCTTGGTACGGATTTCCTTACCGCTAGCCATTTTCCGTCTCCCTCGCCGGCCTTAGGCCCAGCTCTTCTTGAACTCGGCGATCGCGGCAGCCAGGGTCTTTTCGCCGTCGGCGTCCAGTTCCTTCTTGCTCAGGATCGAGGAGACCAGAGCGGACTGCTTGGTCTTGACGAACTGGATCATGGCGGCCTCGAAGGCCAGCACGCGACCCACGTCGACATCGTCGAAGTAGCCGTTGTTCACCGCGTACAGCACGATGGCCATGTCGGCGATCGACATCGGCGAGTACTGGGCCTGCTTCATCAGCTCGGTGACGCGACGGCCGCGCTCGAGCTGCTTGCGGGTGGCGTCGTCCAGGTCGGAGGCGAACTGGGCGAAGGCGGCGAGCTCGCGATACTGCGCGAGGTCGGTACGGATACCGCCGGAGAGCTTCTTGACGACCTTGGTCTGGGCAGCGCCACCGACGCGGGACACCGAGATACCGGCGTTGATCGCGGGACGGATACCGGCGTTGAACAGGTCGGTCTCGAGGAAGATCTGGCCGTCGGTAATCGAGATCACGTTGGTCGGAACGAACGCGGACACGTCGCCGGCCTGGGTCTCGATGACCGGAAGGGCGGTCAGCGAACCAGTCTTGCCCTTGACTTCGCCGTTGGTGAACTTCTCGACGTAGTCCTCATTGACGCGTGCAGCGCGCTCGAGCAGGCGGGAGTGCAGGTAGAACACGTCGCCCGGGTAGGCTTCACGGCCCGGCGGACGGCGCAGCAGCAGCGAAACCTGGCGATAGGCCCAGGCCTGCTTGGTGAGGTCGTCATAGACGATCAGCGCGTCCATGCCGCGGTCGCGGAAGTACTCGCCCATCGTGCAGCCGGCGTAGGCGGCCAGGTACTGCATGGCGGCCGATTCGGATGCGGTGGCGGCAACGACGATGGTGAATTCCATCGCGCCGTTCTCTTCGAGCTTGCGCACGACGTTGGCGACGGTCGAGGCCTTCTGGCCGATGGCCACGTACACGCAGTACATGTCCTGGCCCTTCTGGTTGATGATCGCGTCGACCGCGACGGCGGTCTTGCCGGTCTGGCGGTCGCCGATGATCAGCTCGCGCTGGCCACGGCCGATCGGCACCATGGAGTCGACCGACTTGAGGCCGGTCTGCACCGGCTGCGAGACGGACTTACGGGCGATGACGCCCGGTGCGACCTTCTCGATCTTGTCGGTGAGCTTCGCGTTGATCGGGCCCTTGCCGTCGATCGGCTGACCGAGGGCATTCACGACGCGGCCGATCAGCTCGGGGCCGACGGGCACTTCGAGAATGCGGCCGGTGGCCTTGACGGTGTCGCCTTCGGTGATGTGCTCGTACTCGCCGAGCACCACTGCGCCCACGGAGTCACGCTCGAGGTTCAGAGCCATGCCGTAGGTGTTGCCGGGGAACTCCAGCATTTCGCCCTGCATGACGTCGGTCAGACCGTGGACGCGGCAGATCCCGTCGGTGACGGAGACTACCGTGCCCTCGTTGCGCGACGTGGCGGCGAGCTGCAGGTTCTGAATCCGGCTCTTAATCAGATCACTGATTTCAGAGGGGTTGAGTTGCATTTTGCGATAACTCCTAGTTCTTGAGCGCAGCGGCCATGTTCGCGAGCTTGCCGCGGACCGAGGCGTCGATGACTTCGTCGCCGACGGCGATGCGGACCCCACCGATCAGTTCGGGGTCGATGCTGACCGTGACATTGACGGCGGCCTTGAAGCGGGCTTCGAGGTCGGCCTTCAACGCGGCCAGAGCGGCATCGTCGAGCGGGAAGGCAGAGGCGATTTGCGCCTCGCGGACGCCTTCGTGTTCGTTCTTGAGAGCAACGAACAGGTCACGGATCTCCGGAAGCACCTGCAGACGTTCGTTTTCCACGAGGACGCGGACGAAGTTCTGCTGTTCGGCGGTCAGGTCACCCGAAACGCCCAGAACGAGCTGATAGAGCTGCTCGGCGGACAGGTTGGGATCGCTGAAGCACGCCGTCATGCCGGAATCGGCCGCCACGAGGGCAAGCCGATCCAGCGCTTCCGACCAAGGCCCCAGCGCACCTGCCCCGCGGGCCAGCTCGAAGGCGGCATCCGCATAGGGGCGCGCGATGGTGACGTTCTCGGCCATGACTTATTGCAGTTCCTGTTTCAGGTTGGCAAGCAGCTTCGCGTGCACCTTGGCGTCGATCTCGCGGCGCAGGATCTTCTCCGCGCCGGCGACAGCCAGATGGGCGACCTGGTCGCGCAGGGCTTCCTTGGCACGCTGCGTGGCGGCACCGGCTTCGTGCTCGGCGGCCTCGCGGGCGGCGGCGATGATGCGGCTGGCTTCGGCGCGGGCCTCGTCGATCAGCTGGCTCGCCTGCTTTTCAGCGGAGGTCCGCACATCACCCGCAGATTCGCGGGCCTTGCGCAGTTCCTCGACGACCTTCTTCTCGGCGAGTGCCAGATCAGCCTTGGCCTTGTCCGCAGCTGCCAGCCCGTCTGCGATTTTGTTCGCACGCTCGTCCAGTGCCTTCACGATGGGCGGCCACACGAATTTCATCGTGAACCACGCCAGAATGAAGAACACAACGAGCTGGGCTATCAGGGTTGCGTTCAAATTCACGGTTCTTGGCCCTCAGGTTGGTTCAAAAAAGGATGAACTCGAACCGATCAGAGCTGGAACGGGTTGGCGAAGGCGAACATCATGGCGATACCGACACCGATCAGGAACGCGGCGTCGATCAGACCGGCCAGGAGGAACATCTTGGTCTGCAGGGCGTTCATCAGCTCGGGCTGACGAGCCGACGCCTCAAGGTACTTGGAACCCATGATGCCGATACCGATACAAGCACCGATCGCACCCAGACCGATGATCAGACCAGCAGCCAGAGCAACAAAACCCAGAACGTTTTCCATGACGACTCCTTAGTGGGGAAGTGAGTTTAAAAACCAGGTACTACGCTGAAGGTGAAACCGAAACTCTTAGTGGCTCTCGTGCGCCTGACCGACATACACCAGCGTCAGCATCATGAAGATGAAGGCCTGGAGGGTGATGATCAGGATATGGAAGATCGCCCAGATCGAGCCCGCGATCACGTGGCCGAGGAAGCCGAACACGGTGGCGGTACTGCCCAGCAGCGCGATCAGGATGAAGATCAGCTCGCCGGCGTACATGTTGCCGAACAGTCGCATGCCGTGCGAGACGGTCTTGGCGACGAACTCGATGATCTGCATCGCGAAGTTGATCGGGTAAAGCAGCGGGTGGCTGCCGAAGGGCGCGGTGAAGAGCTCATGCACCCAGCCGCCGACACCCTTGATCTTGATGTTGTAGTAGAGGCACAGCAGCAGCACGCCGGTGGACATGCCGAGCGCCGCGGAGAGGTCGGCGGTCGCCACCACGCGCATGTAGGCGTGGGCGGGATCGCCGCCGCCGGCGGCGTACATGCCTTCCCAGATGCGCGGCAGCAGATCGACCGGCAGCAGGTCCATCGCGTTCATCAGGAAGATCCACACGAACACGGTCAGCGCGAGCGGGGCCACGAAGCGGCGCGACTCGGCACTGTGGACGATCCCCTTGGCCTGGTCGGCGACCATATCGACGAGAATCTCGACGATCCCCTGGAAGCGCCCCGGGACACCCGAGGTGGCCTTGCGCGCGGCAAGCCAGAGCAGGAAGACGGTGAGCGCACCGATCACGATCGAATAGAACATCGAATCGATGTTGATGACGCTCCAGTCGATGATGTTTTCTTGCGCGTGTCCGGTGTTGTTGAGGTGCGTCAGGTGGTGAATGACGTACTCGGATGCGGTGGGGGCGTGCCCTTCTGTAGCCATGGTCAGGTCTTTACCAAAAATGCAAACAAATTCGCCTTAAGCGCCAGGATGAGACCGACCAGCATGCCCCCCCAATGGAGGTCAGGATAGACGGCCCACACCAGCACCAACAATCCCACTATCGAGGCGATCTTGAGGAACTCGCCTGCGACGAAGGCAGTCACACTCGCCGTACCGACCCTGCGCGTGATCGCCGCGAGGCGCAACGCGAAGAGCCCGCTGGGCAATACGCATGCCAAGCCTGCCCCTGCGGCGGAGATCGCACCGCTCACTCCGAAGAGCGCTCCCGAGAGGGCCGCTGCGACGAGTGTCGCGATCAACTGCAGTATGACAGCTTTAAGCATTCGGTGTTATCGCATGCGCGTCCAGGACGCTCGCGACCGCCTAAAATCCCGCGGATAGTAGGGGTTAACCGCAGCAAAGTCAAACCTTGGATGCGCTGCAGCAAGCGTAAACGCATTGCTGTTGTGTCTTATAGAAGACATAACATAGCGGGCCTGCCCAGCGGCGGCGGCGCTCGACAGGAAGCCCTCGCGAGCGCCCGGATCCCGCGCGGAGACCGCGGTCGAAGCGGCGAAAAGACGGGCCCCGCCCTCATGCGTCGATTTCACGCCGGGACGGGTCACCGCAGCCTGCCGAGCACGCCGTCGAGCTGATCGAGACTGCCGAAACGGATGGTCAGCTCGCCCGCCCCCTTCTTGTTGGCCTTGATCTTCACCGTAGCGCCGATCGCGTCGGCGATCTCCTCCTCCAGCCGCAGCAGGTCGCGGTCGGGCGGGGGCAGGGGCTTCTTCTGGCGCGGGTTGAGGATCTGCTGCACCAGGCGCTCGGTGTCGCGCACCGAGAGCTGGCGCGCGGCCACCTGGTTGCCGAGCTGGATCTGGCTCGCGCCGTCGAGCGGGAGTAGCGCGCGCGCATGCCCCATGTCGAGGTCACCCGCCATCAGCAGCTCCTGCACCGGCTTGGCGAGGTTGAGCAGGCGCAGCAGGTTGGACGCCGCCGGACGCGAGCGACCGACCGCATCGGCCGCCTGCTGGTGGGTCATGTCGAACTCGTCGATCAGGCGCTGGATGCCGCCGGCTTCTTCCAGCGGGTTGAGGTCCTCGCGCTGGATGTTCTCGATCAGCGACATCGCCAGCGCGGCCTCGTCGGGGATCTCGCGCACCAGGCAGGGCACCTCGACGAGCCCGGCGATCTGCGCCGCGCGCCAGCGCCGTTCGCCGGCGATGATCTCGTACGCGTCCTCGGCCACCGGCCGCACCATGATCGGCTGCATCACGCCCTGGGCCTTGATCGAGGCCGCGAGCTCCTCGAGCGAGCCCGGGTCCATGCGCGTGCGCGGCTGGTACTTGCCGGGCTGCAGCGCGATCGTGGGCAGGGACTGCAGCTCGCCCTTCTCGACTTCCTCTTCCTGGTTCGCGGCCAGCAGCGCGTCGAGTCCGCGGCCGAGGCCCTTGAGTCTGGGTTTGTTCATGTCGGTTCCGGAATTCAGAAGGTCTTCGCGCGCTCGATCATCTCGTGCGCGAAGGCCATGTAGGCCTGCGCACCCTTGGCGGCCTTGTCGAACACCACGCCCGGCATGCCGTGGCTGGGCGCCTCGGCCAGGCGCACGTTGCGCGGCACGATGGCGCGGAACACCTTGTCGCCGAAGTGGCCCTCGAGCTGGTTCGACACCTGCTGCTGCAGGGTCACGCGCGGGTCGAACATCACCCGCAGCAGGCCGATGATCTTGAGGTCGCGGTTGAGGTTGGCGTGCACCTTCTTGATCGTGTTGACCAGGTCGGACAGCCCCTCGAGCGCGTAATACTCGCACTGCATCGGGATGATCACCCCGGTGGCGCAGCACAGCCCGTTGAGGGTGAGCATCGACAGCGAGGGCGGGCAGTCGATGAGGACGAAGTCGTAGTCGTCGCCGAAGGCGGCGAGCGCGTTGCGCAGGCGCTTCTCGCGCTGGTCGAGGTTGACCAGCTCGACCTCGGCGCCGGCGAGGTCGCGGTTGGCCGGCAGCACGTCGTAGCCGCCAGTGGGCGAGACCACCCGCACCCCGGCGAGGTCGACCATGCCGACGAGCAGGTGATACACCGAGCTCTTGAGGTCGCGCTTGTCGACCCCGCTGCCCATGGTGGCGTTGCCCTGCGGATCGAGGTCGATCAGCAGCACGCGCTGCCCGGCCTGGTGCAGTGCGGCGGCGAGATTGACGCAGGTGGTGGTCTTGCCCACCCCGCCCTTCTGGTTGGCGACGCAGAATATCTTGGCCATGTCGGTTCAGGCTGTTCCGGTTGCAGGGCTCGCACGCACGGTGCAAACCCTGGAGTGTACTTCAATGCGGCGATGCAACATGCACGACGCGTCTCAGGGTCGCAGTGTCACGCCCGCCGGATGACCAGCAGGTGACGCTCGGCGCCCAGCCCCGGCACCGTCAGCGCATGAGTCCCGGCCAGCACCCAGCCTGCGGGCAGCGCGGCGACCTCGTCGACCGGATCGACGCCCTTCATCGCGTACAGCGCACCGCCCTCGGCGACGAGGTGGCCGGACAGCGTGACGAAGTCCGCCAGGCTGGAGAAGGCGCGCGAGATCACGCCCTCCGGCGCGCCGCCAGGCAGCGCATCCGGCAGCACCTGCTCGACGCGCTTGTTCAGCACGGTGAAATTGCCCAGGCCGAGCTCGATCTTCGCTTGCTGCTGGAAGCTCGCCTTCTTGCCGACAGTCTCGATCGAGCTCACCACCAGCCCCGGCCGCACGATCGCTAGCACCACGCCCGGCAGGCCGCCGCCGGAGCCGATGTCGGCGAGCCGGTTCACCGCCGCCAGTTGCGGCAGCACCGCGAGCGAGTCGAGCAGGTGATGGGTGATCAGCTCCTGCGGGCTGCGGATCGCGGTGAGGTTATAGACCTTGTTCCACTTCAGCAGCAGCTCGCCGAAGGCGAGCAGGCGGTCGATGGTCTCCTGCGGCAGGGCGAGGCCGAGCGCGGCGATGCCGTCGGCGAGCTGGGTGGCGTAGGGCTGCAGGCGTCCGCTCACTGCACGCCCCTCCCGTTACAGCGCAAGCCCTTCACCAAAGGATGTGTGCGCCTGCCTTCCATCCGCGATGCGAGCGCGCTCATGCCGCCGGCCTCCGCGCAACGTCGTCGGCGGCGTTCGCCGACGCCGCAGCCTCGGTCGCCACAGCGCCCGCGCGCGCCGCCAGGTCGCGGCGCTTGAGCCACACCAGCAGCAGCGAGATCGCCGCCGGGGTCACGCCCTGGATGCGACCGGCCTGGCCGATGGTCTCGGGCTTGTGCTGGTTCAGCTTCTGCTGCACTTCCTTGGACAGGCCTCGCACCTGGGCATAGTCGAGCTCGACCGGCAGGCGGGTGGATTCCGCCTGTGTCTGCCTGGCGACTTCATCCTGCTGGCGGTCGATGTAGCCCTGGTACTTGGCGGCGATCTCGATCTGCTCGATCACCTGCGCGTCGGTCTCGCGCTCGTCCGGCGCGCCGGGCAGGCTCATCAGCGATGCGTAGCTGGTCTCGGGCCGGCGCAGCAGCTCGAAGTAGCGCTGCTCGCGCTCGAGCGCCTTGCCGAGCACGCGCGCCTGGTCGTCGGCAGGAATCGCCTCCGGCCGCGCCCACGCCGCCTTGAGTTGCGCCGTGCCGCGCTCGATCGCCTCGCGCTTGGCGGAGAAGGCGGCCCAGCGTGCGTTGTCCACCAGGCCGAGCTCGCGCCCCTTCTCGGTCAGGCGCAGGTCGGCGTTGTCCTCGCGCAGGCTCAGCCGATATTCGGCGCGCGAGGTGAACATGCGGTAGGGCTCGGACACGCCGCGCGTGATCAGGTCGTCCACCAGCACGCCGAGGTAGGCCTCGTCGCGGCGCGGGCACCAGGGCTCGCGGCCCTGCACCTGCAGCGCGGCGTTGGCGCCCGCGAGCAGGCCTTGCGCCGCCGCTTCCTCATAGCCGGTGGTGCCGTTGATCTGGCCGGCAAAGAAGAGCCCGCCGATGGACTTGGTCTCCAGCGAGGACTTGAGGTTGCGCGGGTCGAAGTAGTCATACTCGATCGCGTAGCCGGGGCGCAGGATGTGGGCGTTCTCCAGGCCGCGGATGCTGCGCACGATCTGCAGCTGCACGTCGAAGGGCAGCGAGGTCGAGATCCCGTTCGGGTAGATCTCGTGCGTCTCCAGCCCTTCCGGCTCGAGGAAGATGTTGTGCTGGTCCTTGTCGGCGAAGCGGTGGATCTTGTCCTCGATCGACGGGCAGTAACGCGGCCCCACGCCCTCGATCACGCCGGAATACATCGGCGAGCGGTCGAGGTTGGCGCGGATCACGTCGTGCGTGCGCGCGTTGGTCTGCGTCATCCAGCACGGCAACTGGCGCGGGTGCTGGCCGGCATGGCCGAGGAAGCTGAACACCGGCACCGGGTCGTCGCCCGGCTGCACCGTCATCACCGAGAAGTCGATCGTGCGCGCGTCCAGCCGTGGCGGCGTGCCGGTCTTGAGCCGGCCCTGCGGCAAGGCCAGCTCCTTCAACCGCGCGCCGAGCGAGATCGCCGGCGGATCACCCGCGCGCCCGGCGGAGTAGTTCTGCATCCCCACGTGCACCAGGCCGTTGAGGAAGGTGCCCGCGGTCAGCACCACCGCCGGCGCCTCGAAGCGCAGGCCGATCTGGGTGACCACGCCGGTGACGCGGTCGCCGACCACGGTGAGGTCGTCCACCGCCTGCTGGAACAGCCACAGGTTCGGCTGGTTCTCCAGCCGCCGCCGGATCGCCGCCTTGTACAGCACGCGGTCGGCCTGGGCGCGGGTAGCGCGCACCGCCGGACCCTTGGAGGCGTTGAGGATGCGGAACTGGATACCGCCCTCGTCGGTGGCCGCCGCCATCGCGCCGCCGAGCGCATCGACCTCCTTGACCAGATGGCCCTTGCCGATGCCGCCGATCGAGGGGTTGCAGCTCATCGCGCCGAGCGTCTCGATGTTGTGGGTGAGCAGCAGCGTGGCCGCGCCCATGCGCGCCGCGGCGAGCGCAGCCTCGGTCCCGGCGTGACCGCCGCCGACCACGATGACATCGAAACGGGTGGGGTAGAGCATGGCGCGCTCCGTGCTGCAATGCGTGAACAAGGGGCAGGATTCTACGCGCTTCGGACGCGAGCGGCCAGGTTCCGCGCTGATGTTTCACGGAAAATTGCAATTCAAACATCAGCTTATTGCCTGTCGTCGCGACCACGCCCCCCGAAGCGCCACCACGGCAGCACGCGGCTCATCGACAGCACCTCGCCGCTCTGCATCGGCGCGTAGCCGGGCAGGGCGGCGAGGCGCTCCTGCCACGCGGCGGTACGCAGCAGCGCGAGCAGGGCGCGGGTGGCGTCGTGCTCCAGCGTGGACTTGAGGCAGGCGAGGAAGTAGGCCTCCTCGACCAGCGGCACGAAATCCAGCCCGCGGCTGCGCGCGCTCGCCTCGATGCCGAAGCCGGCGTCGGCCTGGCCGCTCGCCACCGCCTGCGCGACCGCGGCGTGCGAGGGCTCGTCGGTGGCGTAGCCGGCGATCGCCGCGGGGGCGAGGCCGAGCTCGCCGAGCAGCTCGTCGAACAGCACCCGCGTGCCGGTGCCGCGCGCGCGATTGACGAAGCGCACGCCAGGGCGCGCCAGGTCGGCGAGACCCTGCAGGCCGCGCGGATTGCCGCGCGCGACGATCAGGCCCTGGCTGCGGCGGGCGAAGCCGATCAGCTTGTGCAGGCCGGGGCGCAGCAGCGGCTTGTAGGTGCGCTGCGACAGCGACGCGGGCGCCGCCGGCAGGCGCACGTGGAAGCCGGCCATGGTGCAGCGGCCCTCGTTCAATGCACGGATCGCGTCGACGCTGCCGGTGAAGCGGATGTCCAGGTGCAGGCCGCGCGTGCGCGCCTGCTCGCCGAGCGCGGCGAGCGCCTCGTCGTGGCTGGCGTGAAAGGCCAGCACATGCACCGAGTCGTCGAAGGCGATCGCGAACGCGCGCTCGAGATCCGCGCGCAGCGCCTCGATCTGCGGCAGCAGGCGGGCCTGCACCTGGCGCTCGGCGAGCAGCAGCTTGGTGCCGAACTCGGACAGGCGGGCGGCCTGGCCCTTCTCCCACAGGATCAGCGGCTGGCCGAGCTCGAGCTCCCAGCGCTTGAGCTCGCCCCAGACATGGCGATAGGAGAGCTCCAGCACGCGCGCGGCGGCGGAGATCGAGCCCTGCTCACGCACCGCCTGCAGGAGATCGAGCAGGGGGTTGTGGAGCGGTGCGGACCCCGTGTCCGCGCCGAGTACATAGTTCAGCCTGATCCTGCGCATCGCCCGCCCGCTCTCCATGTTTTCCGCCGTCGTGCCGCTGTCTTGCCGCCATCGTGCCGGCCCCGTGCGAGGTTAGCGCAAGCGCGTCGTCCGCGACGAGCCCGGCGCCCCCTGCGGCGCGGCGAGGACGTGAGGATGCGGGATTTCCCGCGGCACTGCGGGCGGGCTTGCAAGGTCCGGTCACCCTGCTACACTTCGGAGTGTAATAGTTTGATATCCAATATTCAGCAGCCTAACATTTCCGTGCCCGAGGAACCGACATGGACAGCGTCAATCTCGAGACCCTGCGACAAGCCGTCGCCTGGCAGGCGGCCGGCCTGCCGGTCACGCTCGCCACCGTAGTGCGTACCTGGGGCTCTTCGCCGCGACCGGAAGGGGCGCTGCTGGCGATCTGCGGCGACGGCCGGCTCGCCGGCTCGGTGTCGGGTGGCTGCATCGAGGACGACCTCGGCGACCGGCTGCGCACGCAAGGGCTCCAACGTCCCGAGGTCGTCACCTACGGCATCACCGCCGACCAGACCCGGCGCTTCCAGCTGCCCTGCGGCGGATCCCTCAGCCTGGTGCTCGAGCCGCTGCACGCCGGCAGCCGGCTCGCCGAGGCGCTCGCCCGCATCGAGCGCGGCGAGCTGCTCGCGCGCCGGGTCAATCTGGTCAGCGGCGCGGTGGAGCTGCTCGATACCGCCCCCGACACCGCGGTGGTGTTCGACGACACCCAGCTCACCGCGGCCTTCGGGCCGCGCTGGCGCATGCTGATCGTCGGCGCCGGCCAGCTCTCCGCCTATCTCGCCCAGTTCGCGCTCGCCCTCGACTACCGCGTCACGCTCAGCGAACCGCGCGTCGAGTACCGCGACAGCTGGACGCTGCCGGGGGTGGAGATCACCACCGAGATGCCCGACGATGCGGTCGCCGCGATGCGGCCCGACCGCCGCAGCGTGATCCTCGCCGCCGCCCACGACCCCAAGCTCGACGACCTCGCCCTCATCGACGCGCTGCGCACCGACGCCTTCTACATCGGCGCGGTGGGCTCGCGGGCCACCAGCGCCACCCGCCGCGAGCGCCTGCGCCTGTTCGATCTCGACGACGCGCAGATCGCCCGCCTGCATGCGCCGGCAGGCCTGCCGCTGGGCAGCCGCACGCCGCCCGAGATCGCGCTCGCGATCGTCGCCGACCTCACCGCGCGCCGCAACGGCGCGAGCCTGACGGCCACCGTCGAGCGCCCCGCGACCGAGTCCGCCGCATGCCCGCTCGCACGCGCGGCCTGATCGTCGGCGTCCTCCTCGCCGCCGGCGCGGGAAGCCGCTTCGGTGGCGGCAAGCTCGTCGCCCGCCTGGCCGACGGTCGCGGCGTGGCCGAGACCGCCTGTGCCCACCTGCTGCCGGCGGTCGATCGCGTGGTGGCAGTCATCCCCGCGCAGCCCGGCGCGCTCGAGGACGCGCTGCGTGCGGCGGGCGCCGAGGTGGTGCGCTGCGACACGGCGGCGCCCGGCATGGGCGTCAGCATCGCCTGCGGCGTATCCGCCAGCGCCGACGCCGCAGGCTGGCTGGTCGCGCTCGGCGACATGCCCCTGATACCGAGCTCCCAGCACCGCCTGGTCGCCGACGCGCTGCGCGCCGGCGCCGACATCGTCGCCCCGGTCTGCCAGGGTCGCCGCGGCCATCCGGTGGGCTTCGCCGCACGCTTCGGCGACGAGCTGCGCGCCCTCGAAGGCGACGAGGGCGCGCGCGCCGTGCTCGCCCGCCACCGCGGGGCGCTGCTCGAACTCGCTGTCGACGACGACGCGGGCTGGCAGGACATCGACACGCCGTCCGACCTGGCCGCCGTGAATCGCCGCCTCGGCAGACCCTGAACGCCCTCCCCAGCACGGCAAGCACGGATCGCCGGGAGCGCCCCATGCGCCCCTCGCCTATGCAGAGCTGCGCATAGGAAGGGATCATTCAAGATCTTATTCGTGGATATCTAACTATCTTTAACTATCTGTTTTAGTTTTGTTTACCGTTTTTTTGATACGTTTTGTTTGATTTTTTGATATTTTTTTGTATCATCGAATCAAGCCGCGGCACGATCCTCTTGCGGCTCGTCCCGACAGGAGGTCCCCATGCTCGACCACCCTTACCCCGCAAGCGGCGCGCACCGCAGCTACGGCGTCGAACGCCGGGGCACCGACTCCGCGATCCTCGGCGAGGATGCGGTCGCCGAAGAGGCGCCGGTCGCCCTCGTCTATAACGGCTTCTCCCATGCGGTGATGCTCGCCACCCCGCAGGACCTCGAAGACTTCGCGCTCGGCTTCACGCTCAGCGAGGGCATCGCCGCGAGCGCACGCGAACTCCACGACATCGACGTCGTCGAGCACGCCCTCGGCTGCGAGGTGCGCATGGCGCTCGCCGGCGAACGCTTCTCCGCCATGCGCGAACGCCGCCGCGCGCTCGCCGGGCGCACCGGCTGCGGCCTGTGCGGCATCGAGAGCCTCGCCCAGCTGCAGCGCGCGCTGCCGCCCGCCCGCCTCGCCGACACCGCGATCCACCCCGGCGCGCTCGAGCGCGCCCAGGCCGAGCTCG
>NZ_AMXF01000077.1 GCF_000310225.1 Thauera phenylacetica B4P | reverse complement strand
CCGCACGCCGGTCGGGGAACTGGTTGATGTACAGGATCGCCGCCACCAGCAGCGCGAAGGGCAGCCCGGCGACCAGCGGCAGGGCGGCGAGCTCGCCGCGCTGCACGTAGTCGGTGCCCAGCACCACCAGCAGCCAGCCCGCGGTGATCGCGAGCTCGCCCATGCCGCGCGACATCAGCTTGAAGGGCGGGGCCGAGTAGGCCCAGGCCACCAGCAGGCCGGCCAGCCCGATCGCGAGCAGGCCGGGGCCGGAGCCGAGGGTGAGCCATAGCCCGCCCGGGATCACCGCGGCGAGCAGCAGGTAGCCGAAGCGGCGCATCTCGGCCAGGCTCAGGTAGCCGTTCTGGATGAAGCGGCTGCCGCCGGTGTAGGGATGCAGCAGCTCGGTGTTGAGCGCGTCGGTGCCGTTGAGGGCGTCGAAGTAGTCGTTGACCACGTTCGCGCCCGCGTGGGCGACGAGCGCGAACAGGATCGTGACCAGCGCGCGCGCCCAGTCGATCGCGACCCCATCCGCGAAGGCGGTGCCCAGGCCGATCAGCGAGCCGGCGAAGGTCACCGTCAGGAAGGCCGGCCGCGTCGCCGCGAGGTAGCGCGCGAACGCGTTCGGGAACGGGTCGCGGACAGGCTCGGGGAGGGACTTGTCGACGCTCATGCGCGCAGGCCGTCGATCAGGGCAGGTCGCCGCGGCGGAAGACGAGGAAGCCGAGCGTCGCGCTCACCACGCCGAGCGCGGCGGGGTAGGCGACCGCGAACACCTTGTAGCCGGCGACGCCGAAGAGGTCGAGGATCACGTAGGCCGAGGGGCCGAGCACGATCAGCTGCGGGTCGAACATCGACAGCGCGGCGGTGCGGAAGACCTGCAGCGGGTTGGCGAGCGCGATCGTGACGGCGATCTCGGGGGAGACACGCTCCTGGATCATCACGCCGAGCAGGATCAGGTCGAGGAAGAGCAGGAAGATCAGCCACACCAGGAAGGCCGCGCCCTGGGCGACGTCGGTGCTGCGCGCGATCGACGAGATCAGCATGCCGAAGCCGAGGAAGCACATCGCCATCGCCGCGATCAGCGCGGTGTAGTAGGCGAACATCTCCCACGGCACCTCGATGCCCTGCACGGTCGCCCAGGCGACGGCCAGCGCCATGGCGGCGAATACCGGCATGAAGATGACGAGGTAGCGGCCGACGAACTTGCCCCAGAACCAGGCCCACAGCGAGACCGGCAGCGACAGCAGGTATTCGAACACGCCGGCCTCGCGGTCGCCCGCCACCGAGCGTACCGTGGTGATGAGCACGAAGATCGGCAGGATGGCCATGGTGAGCTGGATGTAGGTGACCAGTAGGCGCGACAGGCCGATGAAGCCGAGCACGCGCGACTCGGTGAGGCCGAACAGGAAGAGCAGGGCGACGATGCCGCCGAACACCAGGGTGTAGACCTGGAACCAGCGGGCGCGGAGCGACTCGACGATGTCCAGACGTGCGGTGAGCCAGAACTGTTTCATTTGCCTTATTTTCCCTTCGCCAGCGTCTGCTGCCGCATTTCGTCGTAACTGAGGCTGTCCGTGCCTGCCTCGCTGGCGGCGGCGTAGTTGTAGCCCATCGGCGAGGTGCGCGTGACGTAACGCACCTGGCGCGGGTCATGCCAGACCATCTCGTCGCGGCTCTTGCTGTTGTAGTCCGCGACCCACAGCCGGGTCGAGGCGTCGTCCATCCACGGGAAACGCTCGCGCTTTTCCTCCAGCCAGAACACCAGGCAGCCCGGGTCGTCGAACTTGAACACGGTGTCCTTGGGACCGCCGCGCAGCTCGGCGGCGAAGCGGCGGTCGGAGATCGCCATGTTGCAGCGCACGCAGGTGTCGCGGTCCCAGATGATGGATTTCATGCCCTCGGGCCACTTGTCGTCGGTGCAACCGGACAGCGCGGCGGCGAGCGGCGTGAGCAATAGCCCCCGCGTCGCCAGGCGCCCGAGGAACTGGCGTCGATGCTGGTTGCACATGGTCAGTGGGGCCTTTCGGTCATGTCCAGCTTGGTGACCAGGCCGGTGTAGCGGGAGACCACGCCGAGGAAGCGCAGGCGGTCGGCGCCGGCGATCTCCCCGGTCCAGGTGGTGTCCTCGGCGTCGAAGGCGAACTTCCAGCCCTGCAGGGCCTTGGCGATCGCGGGGTCGGGCTGCTTGAGCACGATGCGGCAGTCGAGCCGGCTGTGCAGCGTGCCCATGTCGGCGACCTTGTCGTCGAGCACGATGCGGCCGGTGTCCATCTCGATCACGCGGTTGACCAGCGCCGAGACCTCGTCGAGGCGGTGGCTGGAGATCAGCATGGTGGCGTTCTGCACACGCTCGGCGAGCAGGTCGAAGAAGATCTTGCGCGCCTCGGGGTCGAGGTTGGCGGCGGGCTCGTCCATGATCAGCAGCCTGGCGTCGCGGCCGAGGGCGATCGCGATCAGCAGCTTCTGCTTCATGCCGCCCGACAGGCGGACGAACTGGCGCGAGCGGATGGCGTCGATCTCGAGGCCGAGCCGGCGCGCGATGTCGTCGATGCGCGCCGGCTCGGTGCCGCACAGGCCGGCGGCGAAGTCGATGAGCTGGCCGACCGGCATCTTCAGCGGCGGCGGCAGCTGCGGCACGAAGCCCACGTTGGCCAGCACGGTGGCGCGCTCGCGGCGCGGATTCACGCCGTCTACGCTGATCTCGCCGTCGTGGACGTATTCACCCAGCAGGCAGCGGATCAGCGTGGTCTTGCCGGCGCCGTTCGAGCCGATCAGCGCGATGCGCTCGCCGAGGCCCACCTCGAGGGAAATGCCGTCCAGCACCCGCGCGCTGCGGAAGGTCTTGCGGACGTTCTGTAGTCGGATCATCTATCGACTCTTGTTATGTGTTGCGGAATCACCGGGGTCGGGGGCCCGGGCTGCCTCACAGCAGCTTGGACAGCCCCTTGACTTCGAAGCTCAGCGAACCGGTCGGGCAGGTGTCCACGCACAGGCCGCAGCGCGTGCAGTCCGGGCCGAGCGCCACCTCGGGCTCGACCGCACGGCCCTTGATGACCGTTTCGAGCACGTGCGGCACCAGGCAGACCTTGCGGCAGTCGCCCTCGTGGAAGCAGCCCTCCAGCTTGTACTTGATGCGCACCGGCGACAGGATGCCGACAACACCGTAGGTCAGCCCGATCGGGCAGGCGTAGCGGCACCACGCGCGGCGCGAGAAGAAGATCTCGAACACGAGCAGGGCCACCACCCACAGCAGCGACAGGCCGGCGCCGTAGATCAGCGCGCGCGACAGGATACCCGTCGGCGAGATGGCCTCGAACACCGTGTAGCCGGTCACCACGGCGAGCACCGCGAACACGATCCAGAACACGGTACGCAGGCGGCGGTCGATCGGCTGGTCGGTGACCAGCTTCTTCTTGGCCAGGTACAGGTGGATCTTCTCCGCCCATTCGGCAACCAGGTGATACGGACACACCCAGGAGCAGAAGGTTCGTCCGCCGAGCAGGGCCCACAGCAGCAGCACGGTGGCGGTGCCGATCAGCAGGTTGGTGATGATGTGCTTGTGCGCGAGCATCACCTGCAGGGCCGAGTTGAGGTCGGCCATGTGGAAGCCGACGAAGCGCGACGCGGTGAGCGCGCCCTCGAGCACCTGGATGTCGAGCCAGTAGGAGAACACGAACAGCAGGTTGGCGAAGATCAGCGTCGCCCAGCGGCGGTTGCGCCACTTGTGGCTCGGCTTCTCGTGCGCGCGCCGGTGCTTGAGTTCGCCGATCTCGTCGCGGTTGTTCTTCTTGTAGAAGTGGATCTTCTGCGCGGCCGGGGAAATCTCGGTCGGCTTCGCGGGTTCCTTGCCGAACATCGCCTTGATCTGGTCGATGTAGCGGCGGGTCAGCAGCTTGCTCATGATTTCCACACCTCACGCGGGATGATGGTGATCGAGGCGGGTTCGGTCGGGCAGATCATCTCGCACACGCCACAGCCGACGCAGTTCTCATGCACGATCGGGCGCGCGCGCGTCTGGCCGTCGGGGCCGGTGAATTTCTCCAGCGAGATGGCGCCGGCGATCGGGCATTCACGCATGCACAGGTCGCACAGCGGCAGGTCGTAGGGGTGATCGGCCACCGGGATGGGCTTCCAGCGATCCACCTTGATGTAGCGCATCGTGCCCTTGAAGTCGGGGCCGCGGGCCTGGCCCTTAAAGCCCTCGCCCTTCATCGCGAGGCAGGACTCGGGCCGGGTGAGGCGCGCCACGCCCATGCGCTCGGTCATGTTGAGCGTGGGCTCGGGGTCGTTCATCTTGGCGATCAGCGTGGGCTTCTGCGACAGCTCCGCGCCCTCGCGCACCGGCAGGAAGTCCGGCTTGTGATAGGTCAGCGAACCGGTGGGGCAGGCGAGGATGCACTGCACCGCGTCGCAGGAGAAGTCGCAGGCCTGCGCGCGCGCGTCGATGTAGGGCACGCCGACGCCGAAGCCGTCGATCAGGTCGGCGAGCTTGATCGCGTTGACCGGGCACACCTGCACGCACTGGCCGCACTTGATGCAGGACGAGAGGAAGTCCTTCTCGTCGAGCGCGCCGGGCGGGCGCAGGCGGCTGGTTCGCGCATAGACCAGCGGCAGGTAACCCGACAGGCCGGCGCCGAGCACGCCGCCGGTCAGCAGGATGGTGCGCAGGACCTTGCGCCGGCCCTGGCGCGCGCGTTCGCGCGAGACCGGCACCTCGCCCTTGGCGGGCGCGGCTGCGGGGGCGTTTTCCTTCTCGCTCATGATGCACTCCCTTCGATGCGCCGCTCAGGCTTGATGTAGAGGGGCTTGGGGTCCCTCGCCTGCAGGTCGGGGGTCGAGAACGGCGCGAGGCGCTCGAGGAAATCGAGCATTTCGAGGACGGGCGAGGTCTTGAAGAAGCGCGCGTTGGGGATCTCCATCCAGATCCGGTCCGCGTAGGCATATTCTTCGTGCGGGGTGTCGCCGACGCCGTCCTCGTCGCGGTCGAACCCCTGGTAGGTGTCGAAGTAGTTCCCTTCCCACTTGTTCTTGACGCCTTCCGCGCGGCCGCGGCCGGCCTGGAAGACGTCGGTGAGGTTGCCCTCGAAGGTGTTGCCGTGCATCTCGTTGCCGCCGAGTTCGCTGGTCAGCTGGATGGCGATGCCGTTGAACGCGAAGCGGTTGTTGACGAAGCGGATCGTGGTGTCGGGCTGGAAGGGCGAGAGGTCGGAGCCCACGCCGACGGCGCAGTAGATGATCTCGTTGTTCTCGAGCAGGATGTCCGAGGACTCCTTGAAGCCGAGGCCCATGCCGGTGGCGCCGGTGGCGTGCGAGATGATGTTGTTGCGCGCTGCGCCGCCCTCCATGTACATGAAATAGATGCCGACGGCGTTGTCGTAGAAGCGGTTGTTCTCGACGATGTTGTCGTTGGCGAACATGAAGTGGATCGAGTAGCGGCTGCGCCGGCCCTCGTTGCCGCGGTAGATGTTGCGGTGCGAGTACCAGGCCACCATGTCGCGCGTGTCGGTGACGAGGTTGTTTTCGATCAGGTTGTCGTGGCTGTACCACAGGCGGATGCCGTCGCCGCGCACGCCGAGCTCGAAGTCCTTCGAGCGCACCTTGTTGTTGCGCACGATGTTGTGGTCGGACTGCTTGAGGTCGATGCCGAACAGGCAGTCGGCGATGTTCACGTTCTCGACCAGGTTGCCGTGGCCGCGGATGTTCAGGCAGGTGTCGTCGGCGTCGTGCGACTCGCCCGAGCCGGTGATGGTCAGGTTGCGCAGGGTCGCCTCGTTGGTCTCGAGGACGAACACCGTGCCCTTGTCGCCACCATCGATGACGACCTCGCCCTGCCCCTCGACCGTCAGCCGCTTCTTCAGGTGCACCGGGCCGGAGTACCTGCCGGCGGGGACCTGGAGCACGCTGCCTTCGGCTGCCTTGTCGACCAGTTCCTGGAAGGGCTGCAGGCCGTGGATGCGCTTGTCGCGCAGGTAGAGCGGGATCAGCTGGACCGGCTTATGGACGTCGACCCGGGGCGCGGTGGAGAAGTCGGCGCCGGAACCGGGCCCGCGGGCCCGGTCTTCATCGTCGGTGTCCCGGGCCTGGGCCGCGGGCAGGGCCAAGGCCACTGCCGCGGCGAGCAATGTCAGGCGGTGAAGGAGGCTCACGAGGGGTCATCCTTACCGGGCGCTGCCCTGGGCCTGCTCCTCGCGCAGCTGCTTGCGGCGCAGCAGCAGGGCGAGCATCAGGCAGAAGAAGACCACCATCAGCAGGCCGTAGCCCCAATGCGGATAGGAGTAGGTGGAGAACTGCGCCACCTTGCCCTCGCCGAACACGGTGGGCATGAAGGGCTTGACCGTGAAGGCGCCCCAGGGGTGCAGGTTGTGGCCGAAGAACCACAGCCAGCCCGAATATTCGATCAGGTAGAACAGCGGCAGCAGTCCGGGGATCAGCGCGAGCAGCAGCTCGAAGTTGCGCAGCTTGAGCACACCGAAGATCACCACGCCCATGGCAGCGATCATGCCAAAGATGGCGACCTTGGAGATCACCTCGACGTTCTTGCCCCAGGCGGCGATGCGTTCGGGGTCGTTGAAGAAGGTCGCGGACTCGTCCATGTAGTGCTTGACGTGGGCGGCGAGGTTGCCCATGACGAACTGGTCCACGATCATCCATGCGGCCAGGCCGCCGAAGCCGACGCCCATGATGCCCAGGCGCAGCTTGCGGT
Source organism: Thauera phenylacetica B4P (assembly GCF_000310225.1). Lineage (GTDB taxonomy): Bacteria > Pseudomonadota > Gammaproteobacteria > Burkholderiales > Rhodocyclaceae > Thauera > Thauera phenylacetica. The sequence goes on along the minus strand of NZ_AMXF01000077.1, from coordinate 10,702 downwards.
CGCGCACCGCGAAGGTGAGCAGCATGACCGCGAAGAAGGTGACGAAGAACTTGGAGAGCTTGGTCTCGACCGGACCGCCGGTGGCGATCGGGTACATGCCGACGTAGTGGTTGATCGTGTTCATCTCGTGAACGCAATCGAGCGCGGTGGCCTTGCCGGTCAGCGTGGTCTGCTCGGCGAGAATCGGGTTGAAGCGGCCGGTGCCCTCACCCATGTCCTCGGCCATGGTCTCTTCGGCGAGACGGGAGGTCTTGGGCGGCGTCGAGCAGCCGTTCTTGACGCCGTCGAAGTGGAAGTGGATGCGGATGCCGTCGGGGAAGGCGTCCTCGGGGTAGTTCGGGGCGGTCAGCGACACCCACCACAGGGGGGCGAAGTAGGCGGCGACCATCGCCACCAGCGCCACGAACGTGAGGCCGGCGATCAGGCCGTTCTTGTTTTGGGTTGCGGACATTTCAAGCTCCGGTCGCAAGGGGAGGGGTTGGAAGCCCCGGGGGCGCGCGCGAGTGCACGCGCACCCCGGTGCGAGACGGGCGGTACGGCAGCGGCCTCAGCGGCTTACTTCTTGTCGCCGCACATCGAGCCCGGCATCTTCAGGCTCGCCTGGTAGGCGGAGATCGCCACCAGCTGGTCATCGGTGTAGGGCTTGATGACCTTGACCATGTCGGGGTTGGCGTTGCGGCGGTGCCCGTCACGGATCTCGGTCATCTGGCGCAGCAGATACTTGTAGTGCTGGCCGGCGATGACCGGGTAGAACTTGGCCTTGTCGCCCTCGCCGTTGGCGCCGTGGCACTCCTTGCACTGCTTCTCGTACAAGTCCTTGCCCTTGGCGACCTGCATCGCGACGTCGGCACCCTCGTACTTGCCGTGCTCGGTGGGGATGCACAGGCTCTCGATGTAGGCGGAGACGTCGGCGAGCTCCTGCGGGTCGACCAGGGTGACGGCGAACGGATACATGGTCGGGTTGTCGCGCAGGCCGGCGCGGATGTCGGCCATCTGCTTGATCAGCACGGTGGTGTGCTGGCCGGCGAGCTGAGGGAAGGTGCCATCGGGACGGCCGGCACCGGAGGGCAGGTGACAGGCGCCGCAGATCTCATAGGCTTCCTCGCCATTGACGACGTCGCCCTTCAGGTGAAGGGCCTCCATCTTTTCGCCTTCCTGGGCGTTCCAGACATAGCCTTCGCCCTCGATGCCGGTCTTCTTCGGAGCGGGAGGTCCAGCGAAGGCGACGCTGGCGGAGAGGAGGGCGGCGAGCAGAACGGTGATCTTCATGATTTTGGTCCTCTAGGGAGATGGGACGGAGGGGGGCGGTCCGTCGCTGGGCTCGCGCGGCCGCGCACCGAGGGGGCGCGCGGCCGCGTGGAGTCTTACTTCAGGCTTTCGAGCCAGACGGCGATCGCCTTGATCTCTTCGTCGTTGACGAGGTGCATGACGCCCTTCATCGCGGCGGTCTGGCCGTTGTTGCGCGCGCCGCTCTTGATGTCCTTCATCTGCTGCTCGGCATAGGCCGCGTTCTGGCCGGCGAGCTTGGGATAGGTGGGCAGCAGCGCCTTCTTGGCGTCGGCGCCGTGACAGGCGTTGCAGGTCTTCTCGGCGTAGAGCTTGGCGCCGTCGAGGGCGGCGAACGCGGGAGCGGACACGGTGGCCGCCAGCAGCAGGGAGACGATCAGCTTCATGGATTCCTGTTCCTTCTAAAGTGTCGGGGAGCTCGCCTCTGGCTTCGCTCCCCGACGCGGACTACCGGATTATCGATTCAACTCCGAGGGGGCCGGCCTTACTTGGCGCCCTTCTGCTCAAGGAAGGTCTTGGCACGCAGACCGATGTCGGCTGCCTTGACCTGGTACTGCCACACCTGCTCGGCCCACAGGTTCGCCTGCTCCCAGTCCTGCTTGGCAGCGGCGGCCTCGTGCTTGGCCTTGGCGTCCGGCATCTTGCCGAGCTGGTCGGTGGCGTCTTCCATCAGCGCGACGACTTCCGGATAGGCCTTGTAGTTCACCGAGGTGATGTAGCCGACGACCTGATCGAGCACCGCCTGGGTGTCCGCAACCTTCTTCAAGGTGTTCTTGTAGTCGGTTTCGGTGTAGTTGGCGGCGGCGAGCTGCGCGCCTTCCTCGGCCTTCCAGCCCTTCGGCTTGACGAGCAGGTAACCCTGCATCTCGAGGTGCAGCGCCGAGCAGAACTCGGTGCAGTAGTACGGATACACGCCTTCCTTGTCGGCCTTGAACTTGACCGAGATGGTCTTGCCGGGCTCGACCGACGCATGCACGTTGTAGGTCGAGACGGTGAAGCCGTGGGTCTCGTCCTGCGCGCGCTCGAGGTTGGTCAGGTAGATCGTGACCTCGTCGCCCTGCTCGACCTCGATGGTCTCCGGGGTGATGTGCGAGCGGATCAGCGTGCCATACACCTTGACCTGGTTGCCTTCGCGGACGGTCTTCTCCTCACCCGCGCGCACCTTGCCTTCGTGCTGCTGGTCGGTACGGCTGTTGGTGCCGACCTTGTAGCGGATCGCGGGCTTGAGCTTGTCGGCCTGGATGCCGACGACGTAGTGCGGCTCGCCCAGCGGCAGCGGCATGTCGTACAGCAGCTGCATCTTGTCGTTGCTGATGTCGATCAGCTGGTGGTTCTGCGGGTGCAGGGGGCCCACCGGGTTGAAGCGGTCGATCGACAGCTTGTTGAGCGCCACCAGGTACTTGCCCTTGGGCTTGGTGGTGTCGCCTTCCATCGTCATCAGGTGGCCGATGTTGTAGTGGATGGCGATCTTGTCCAGCAGCTTGCCTTCGCAGAAGTTCCACTTCGCGACCATCGAGTCGACGTACAGCGAGGTGTAGGCCACGCACTCCTTGGAGTCGAACTGGGTGTGCAGCGGGCCGAGGCCGAGCTGGACCTGGGTGTGCAGCGCGTCCTTCATGCCGATGACGGGGATGCCGTACGGGTCCTTGGACTCGAAGCGCTTGTTCTTGATCGCGTCCATGATCTTCTCGAAGGAATACACGGACACGTGGGTGTCGAGCTTGCCGGACACCACGATGAACTTGCCGTTCGGGGTCACGTCGACGCCGTGCGGGCTCTTGGGCTCGGGGATCAGGAACAGGATGCCTTCGCGGATCGCCACTTCCATCGGGATGACGCGATGGTTGTTGATGATCTTGACGTTCTTGTCGTCCTTCGCGATCTCTGCGGCACGCTTCCAGTTGACCACGTGCATGTAGTCGGTGTCCTTGGCGGAGCAACCGGCCTCATACGGAGGGCGACCCTTCTCGATGCCGCCGACGTAGCGTTCCGTGCAGAAGCTGTTGGTGAAGGACCAGCCGTCGGAGTCCAGCTTGCCGGCGTCGGAGAGGTCCTGCGAGTAGGGCGGCAGCTCGAGCGAGAAGGACTGGTCGGCCTTCAGCTGGCCGTGCTCGCGGTCGAACTTCCAGTAGGTGACGGCGCCGCGGTATTTCTCGTTGAACTGCTCGAGCGGATAGAACTTCTGGTTCTCGAGCGGCGAGGCGTACTGCGAGGCCTCGATGATGTACTCGGTGTTCGGGGTCGCGAATGCGCCGCCGTGCTCCGACTTCATGATCGGGTTGGCGACGATCTGCTTGGTCTCGAAGTCGCGCAGGTCGATCACGGCCAGGCGCGGGTTCGACTTGTCGTTGATGAACAGGAACTGGCCGTCGTACTCGCCGTTGGTCTCGGAGATCGCCGGGTGGTGGGTGTCGCCCCAGGTGATCGACTTGCCGTCGATGTTGCCGCCGGCGAGCACCTTCTTCGACTCCTCGTCGAAGCCGTAGCCCTGCCAGGGTTCGGGCGTGAACACGCCGATGTACTTCAGGATGCGCATCGACGGGACGCCGTAGACGATCATCTGGCCGGACTGGCCGCCCGAGGCGAAGGCGAGGAACTCGTCGCGGCCGCCGGTCGGGGTGTAGGTCTTGGCCGCGGCCAGCAGGTCCTGCTGGGTGAGGTTGCGGCGCTTCATGACGTCCTGCAGCGACTCCGCGGCGAACGCCGAGCCGGCCGCACCCACGCCGAGGCCCGCCGCGATGAGCAGGGCCGTGGTCTTTACTGCGAATTTTTTCATTTTGGAAACTCCCGTAGAAACAACAGTCTCGAACTGCCTTCACCCTTGCGGCCCAACTCGGCCATCCCCCGTACGGCCTGGAGGTCGTGTGTCCGCACGCGTGCGGACTCCAGGGGCTGCGTGCCACATTCACCGAACACGGCCCGAATATTCCTGCGGATCACGGGCGTGAAACTTTTCCCATTGCCGCAGCGTCGACCTCCGTTGCTGGCGTGCCCGAATTATCGACTCCTTATCGACAGGCAAGCTTGATATGGATCAAGTGCACGCCCCGCTCGAGGATGCTGTGGAAAAATGGCGTAGTGGCCTCTAAACTGCCTGCCCATTGCCGGCAAGCAGTTGAATTGCCGGCTGATTGAATTTGATCTGGATCAAGTTAAAAGCGATCCTCCTAGCATTGCGACCACACCCCTGCGCGGGGGCGGTCCCCGATCTCCCGGAAACGCCATGAGCACGCATCACGACGGCGACAAGCCGCTCGACACCACCTTCGGCCGCCAGTCGGTCTCGACCGACGAACGCCGGCAGCGCATCCGCGACGTGTTCAACCACATCGCCTCGCGCTACGACCTGATGAACGACCTGATGAGCTTCGGCATCCACCGCCTGTGGAAGCGTCGCTTCGTGGCCGGCCTGCCGGATCAGGGGCTGTTCGTCGATCTTGCCGGCGGAACCGGCGACGTTGCAGCCCTCCTGGCGCGCAAGCCGGCCCGGCGGGTGGTCGTGGTCGACCCGTCGATCCCGATGATGCGCGAGGGCGGCACGCGCGCCGACGCGGCCGCGGTGCGCTGGATCGCCGGCGAGGCCGAGCGCCTGCCCTTCGCCGACGGCTCGGTGCAGGCGCTGACCGTCTCCTTTGGCCTGCGCAACACCACCCGGCTCGACGCTGCGCTCGCCGAGGCCGCGCGCGTGCTGGCGCCCGGCGGCACCTTCGCCTGCCTGGAGTTCTCGCGGCCGATGAAGTGGCTCCGGGTGTTCTACGATCCCTATTCCTTCCACGTGATCCCGCGCCTCGGTGCCTGGGTCGCCGCCAATCCGGCGGCGTATCAATACCTGATCGAATCGATCCGAAATTTCCCCGATCAGCAGCGCTTCGCGGCGATGATCGAGGCGGCCGGCTTTTCTGCGGTACGCTGGAAAAACCTCAGTTTCGGGATTGCCGCGATTCATCTCGGAACGAAGCCCGCTGCCGCCTGAAAACCCGCTCCGCGTTCTCGGGGTATTCGGAGATTTCAATGAATGGACGGGAAATGAGGCAAGGAAATTCTCTTTTGAATAAACCGGATTCAATCCAGAAAAACAGGGCTGAATTTCTCTCATCGACCTGCGCCCGCCTGCGCGCCGCGCTCTGCGTCGCGCTCGTGGTTGCGGCGCCGCTCGCCGCCGCCGAGGAGGCGGCGGTGTGGCGGGAGCCGGCGACCGGCATGGAGTTCGTCCGCGTGCCGGGGGGCTGCTTCGACATGGGCGACACCTTCGGCGACGGCGAGACCAACGAGCGCCCGGTGCACAAGGTATGCATGACGCCTTACTGGATTGGCCGCCACGAGGTCACCCAGGAGCAATGGACCCGGCTGATGGACTACAACCTGTCGGTGTTCGCCACCTCGCCGGCGCATCCGGTCGACAGCGTCAACCAGGCCGACATCGCCGAGTTCGTGCGTCGGCTGGGCGAGAAGAACCCCGGCCGGGTGTTCCGCCTCCCCACCGAGGCCGAGTGGGAGTACGCCTGCCGCGGCGCCGGGCGCGCGGAGCGCTTCGGCGGCGAGGCCGCACCCGAGGGGGCGAACACTGCCGAACGCGCCGAGCTCGAGGGCGACGGCAGCCTGGCCGTGGGGAGCTATGCGCCCAACGCGCTCGGCATCCACGACATGAGCGGCAACCTGTGGGAGTGGGTGTCGGACGTCTATGCGGCCGACGCTTACCTGCATCACGAGGCCGAGAATCCGCACTACCAGGCCAGCGGCCCGGCGCGCCTGCTGCGCGGCGGCGCGTGGACGCATCCTGCGGGCTTCGCGCGCTGCAGCAAGCGCCACATGCACTGCCGGCCGACCGCCCGCTTCGACTTCGTGAGCTTCCGGCTGGTGCTGGAGGAGGGCGCGGACGGACGGCCCGCGCATTAAGTACACTCCCGCTTTTTCAAGTCGCCGGGCTGCTTGCCCGGCGGCTCCGCAAGGATTTCAGGGGAACCGATGAAGATTCTGCTTTCCGCACTCGTTGCCGGCCTGTCGATGGCCGCCCTGCCCGCGCTGGCCGCGGAGCTCGCGCCGATTGCGCCGATGGTGCCGACGACCTCGGTGGTGCCGACGACGCCGATGGCGCAGCTTCCCGCCGCCGCCGCGCCCGCGCAGCCCAGGATCGCCCGCGGCCTGTTGCTGCTGCACGAGGGGCGGGTGTTCATGGCGCCCTGCCGGGATCGCAGCTATGTCAACGTGGAAGACGTCTCCGAGGGAGGCACGGTGCTCGCCGCGCTGCGCGACTTCGGCCTGGCGCCTGGAAACAACCTCTACGTCGAGCTGATGGGCGTGCAGGAGGGCGGCCTGCTGCGCGTGTCGGGGCTCAATTTCGCCCATGCCGGCGCACGCTGCCTCGGCGAAGCCGAGAACGAGGAAGACTGGCGCGCGCTCGGCCTGCAGGCCGAGTGGGCGGCGGCGGCCGGTGCGGGCGCGCTGCGGGTCGAGCGCGCCGACGCGCCCGAGCTGCGCACGACCTACGACGCGGTGAAGGACGACCAGGGCGCGCGCCGGATCGAGGCCGAAGGCGTGGCGCTGAGCTTCACGCCCGGCCTGTGCCGGACGGGCGACGGCAAGATGCTTACCGGCTGGCGCGCGGCGCTGGTGCCGGCCGCAGGGAGCGCGCTCGAGGGCTGCGGCTGGGAGCGCTGAGGCGGCGCGTCAGGGGCGGTCGGCCGCCGCGGCGCGGCCCCTACAGAGTCCAGTCGTAATCCACCGTCAGCGGCGCGTGGTCGGAGAAGCGCTGCGCCTTGTAGACCTCGGCCGCTTGCGCGCTCGCAGCCAGCCCCGGCGTGGCGACCTGGTAGTCCAGCCGCCAGCCCACGTTCTTCGCCCACGCCTGGCCGCGGTTCGACCACCACGTGTAGCAGTCCGCGGTGGCCTCGGGGTGCAGGCGACGATAGACGTCGATCCAGCCCTGCTCGTCGAACAGGCGGCTCAGCCACGCGCGCTCCTCGGGCAGGAAGCCGGAGTTCTTCTGGTTCGACTTCCAGTTCTTCAGGTCCGCCTCGCGGTGGGCGATGTTCCAGTCGCCGCACACCACGACCTCCTGCCCGCTCTGGAAGAGCTGGTCCATGTGCGGCAGGAAGCGGTCCATGAAGTCGAACTTCACCTGCTGGCGCTCCTCCGAGCTCGAGCCCGAGGGCAGGTAGAGCGACACCACCGAGAGCTTGCCGAAGTCGAGCTGCAGGAAGCGGCCCTCGGCGTCGATCGCGGGGATGCCTAGACCTTCGACGACGCGGTCCGGCGTGTGCCGGCTGTAGATGCCCACCCCGCTGTAGCCCTTCTTCTCCGCCGCGTGGAACCAGCCCCGCATGCCCGCGGGCGCGCGCATCTCGGGGCGCAGGTCGGCGTCCTGCGCCTTGAGCTCCTGCACGCACAGGAAGTCGGCCTGCTGCGCAGGCAGCCAGTCGAGCAGGCCCTTGGTGCAGGCCGAGCGGATCCCGTTGAGGTTCAGGGTGATGATGCGTAACATCGTCGGTTTCCAGTTTCGCTGCCAGGCAGCCAAAAAACCGTGGATTTTAGCCGGGATTTCATCGCCCTCGCGTGTCGCAAGGGTGTGCTGCGCTTCGGCGCCTTCGTCACCAAGGCGGGACGTAACTCGCCGTATTTCTTCAACGCCGGCCTGTTCGACGACGGCGCCTCGTTCCGCGAGTTGTGCGGCTACTACGCGCGCACCATCCGCGCCGCGGGCATCGCCTGCGACATGCTGTTCGGCCCGGCCTACAAGGGCATCCCGCTCGTCGCCGGTACCGCGATCCGGCTGGCAGAGGAGGGGGTCGACCTGCCCTTCGCCTTCAACCGCAAGGAGGCCAAGGACCACGGTGAGGGCGGCACGCTGATCGGCGCGCCGCTGCGCGGCAAGGTGCTGATCCTCGACGACGTGATCTCGGCCGGCACCTCGGTGCGCGAATCCGTCGAGCTGATCCGCGCTGCAGGCGCCGAGCCCGCCGGCGTGGTGATCGCGCTCGATCGCATGGAACGCGGTAAAAGTGCCTTGTCCGCGGTCGAGGAGGTCAAGGAGAATTTCGGCATTCCGGTCGTCGCGGTGGCCACGCTCGAAGACCTCATCGCCTACCTGGCGGACAGTCCCGAACTTGCGGCCAACCTCGGCGCCGTCCAGGCCTATCGGGAACAGTATGGGATTTCCTCGCGCTGAACGCGTCCTCGCCGGCTTCAGTTGCGCCCTCGCGCTGACGGTATCTTCCGGCACGCTGGCGGCGCAGCCGGCGGGTGCCGCCTCGATCTATTGCTGCGATGTCGGCGGCCAGCCGGTGTGCGGCGACATCCTGCCCGCCGCCTGCTACGGTCGCGCCTATCGCGAGATGAGCCCCTCGGGCATCGTGCGCCGCACCGTGCCTGCGCCGCTCACCGCCGACGAGATCGCCCAGCGCGCGGCGGCCGAGCACAAGCGTCGCGCCGAGGAGGCCGAGCGCATGCGCCAGCTGCGCCTCGACCAGGCCCTGCTCGAGACCTACCGCAGCGTGCAGGACCTCGACAGCCGGCGCGACCGCGAGCTGCGCGATCTCGACCGCAGCATCCGCGAGCTGCGCGCGCGCGAGTCCGAGCTGATCGAGCGCCAGCGCGCGATGATCGACGAAGCCACGCATACCGACAAGAGCGACGTCGCGGCCAGCCTGGAGGCCGACATCCGTCTGCTCGACAGCGAGATCGCCGTCCAGTCCTCCGTGGTCGCGGCCAAGCTGCGCGAGCGCAGCGCGGTGGTCGAGCGTTTCGAGGAGCACCGTCGCCGCTACGTCGAGCTCACCTCGGCGCCCGAGTCCGCGCGCATCCCGCCGATGCCGCGGCGTTGAGTCTTTCGCCGTGCGGCCCGGCCGGGCCGGGCGGCCGCAACACGAGGCCGCGATGCCCCCGTCGATCCCCACCGAAGTCCGCGTGCGTGCGGCCTGCCCGCACGACTGCCCCGACACCTGCGCAATGGAGGTCACGGTCGCCGACGGCCGCGCGGTGAAGGTCCGCGGCGCGGCCGACATGCCCTTCACCAACGGCGCGCTGTGCACCAAGGTCGCCCACTACCTCGAGCGCGTGTATTCCGGGCGCCGCCTGCTGCATCCGATGAAGCGGGTGGGGCGCAAGGGTGAGGGCCGCTTCGAGCGCATCTCCTGGGATGAGGCGCTCGATACCATCGCGGCGAAATACCGCGAGATCGCTGCCGAGGACCCTCGCGCGATCCTGCCGTACAGCTACTGCGGCACCATGGGCCTGGTGCAGGGCGAGAGCCTGGACCGGCGCTTCTTCCACCGCCTCGGCGCGTCCCTGCTCGAACGCACGATCTGCGCCACCGCCGGCGCGCACGGCTGGAAGTCCACCGTGGGCGCCATGCTCGGTGCCGACCCCGAGGCCGCCACCGAGGCCAGCCTGATCCTCATCTGGGGCGCCAACCCGGTGGTCTCCAACCTGCACGGCTGGCGCCACCTGCAGGAGGCGAAGCGGCGTGGCGCCCGCCTGGTCTGCATCGACCCGCGCCGCACGGATACCGCGAAGAAGTGCGACCTCCACCTCGCCCCGCTGCCGGGCACCGACGGCGCGCTCGCGCTCGCGATGATGCAGGTGCTGATCGCCGAGGGCCTGCTCGACCGCGAGTACATCGCCCGCCACACGCTGGGCTTCGACGAGCTCGTAGCGCGCGTGCGCACCTGCACGCCGGAGTGGGCGGCGCCGCTCACCGGCCTCGCCGCCGCGGCCATCCGCAGCCTCGCCATCGAATACGGGCGCAGCGCGCGCAGCCTGATCCGGCTCAACTACGGCCTCAACCGCTGCGCCGGTGGCGGCATGGCGGTGCGCAACGTCGCCTGCCTGCCCGCGCTCACCGGCGCCTGGCGGCATCCCGGCTGCGGCGCGCTGCTGTCGACCTCGGGCAATTTTCCGGTCGATGCGCAGGCGCTCGCCCGCCCCGACCTCTATCCCGATGCGAAGCGCTTCCCGCCGCGCGCGCTCAACATGTCCTTCATCGGCGACGTGCTGCTCGACACCCGCGACCCGCCGGTGCGCGCGATCCACGTCTATAACGCCAACCCGGTGGCGGTCGCACCCGACAGCCACCGGGTGCGCGCCGGCTTCGCGCGCGAGGACCTCTTCTGCGTGGTGCACGAGCAGTTCCAGACCGACACCGCCGACTACGCCGACCTCCTGCTGCCCGCCACCAGCCAGCTCGAGCACCGCGACGTGCACAAGGCCTACGGCCATTTCTACGTGGTGGACAACCGGCCGGCGATCGCGCCGCTCGGCGAGGCGCGCTCCAACACCGCGGTCTTCCGCGCGCTCGCGCAGCGCCTCGGCTTTGCGGCCGCGGCGCTTTACGAGAGCGACGACGCCATCGCGGCGGCGGCCTTCCGCGCCGACGACCCGCGCGTGGCGGGCCTCGCCGAGGGCCTGCGGACGCAGGGCT
>NZ_AMXF01000076.1 GCF_000310225.1 Thauera phenylacetica B4P | reverse complement strand
CGGCGCCGAGCGCGAGGTCGTCGCCCTCGAGCAGGCGCACGGCCAGCCAGCGGGCCGACGTCCCCGCCGCCTGCGCGGCCGACTCGAGCCGCGGCAGTAGCGCGGCGACCGCCTGCTCGAGCGCCACCTGGTAGTCCACCCGGGCGCTGGCCGGCTTGCGCGCCTTCACGGCGGCGAGGATCGCCGCCTTGAGCGCATCGACGCCGCGCCCCTCGGACGCCACCACCGGGACCACCGGGCAACCGAGCTTGTGCGCAAGCGCCTCGACGTCGATCGCGAGCCCCTTGGCCTGGGCCACGTCGACCATGTTGAGCACCACCAGCAGCGGCACCCGCATCTCGACGAGCTGGGTGGTCAGATACAGGTTGCGCTCAAGGTTGGCGGCATCGACGATATTGACGACGAGCTCGGCCTCGTTGCCATGGACGTAGTCGCGCGCGACGCTCTCGTCGAGCGAGACCTCGCGGTCGACGACGTCCAGCGAGTAGGTGCCGGGCAGGTCGACGACCTCGAAGCGCAGGCCGTCCTGGCGGTATTCGCCGCTCTTCTTCTCGACCGTGACGCCGGGCCAGTTGCCCACGCGCTGGCGCGAGCCGGTGAGGGCGTTGAACAGGGTGGTCTTGCCGCAGTTCGGGTTGCCCACCAGGGCGATGAGATGTTCGTTCTTCATTACGGGAATCTTCATCACAGCTTGTCGACGTTCAGGGCATCGGCTTCGCCCTTGCGCAGTGTGAGCGCGAAGCCACGCACGCGGATCTCCACCGGGTCGCCCATCGGCGCCACGCGCACGACCTCCAGCTCGGCCCCCGGCGTGAGCCCCATGGACAGGAGCTTGCGACGGTAGGGACCGCCCGCCTCGGCAAAGCCGCTGACCTTCGCGCGGTCGCCGACCGCGAGTTGCTTGAGCATCATCCGACCTACTCCAACTGACGTGAATGCCAGGCCAAGCGGCCCGGCACGGTTCGAAAGCGTCGCGGCTCAGCCCTGCAGCCGCGCCACGAGGATCTTGTGCGCCATGCCGCCGCCGAGCGCGAAGCGCGTCTCGCCGCGCCCGACCACCAAGCCGCCGCCCTGGCGCTGGCGCACCACGAGCTCGCTGCCGACGTTCAGGCCGAGTTCGGCGACGCGCAGCGCCATGCCCGACCCGCCAAGGATCGCAACGACGCGGACGGCTTCGCCCTCGGCGGCCATCGCCAGCGGAAAGGCATCGGAACGGTTCGGGCTGTTCATGCGGACACCTTGCCGCGCCGGGTGGCCACAGGCCCCGTGCGTCGATCGCGCGGCAGGCCGGCCCCGGCGAGCGCGCGCAGCAGGATCGCGATCGTCGTGCCGTTGTGCAGGGCGGAGGCCGCGATCGGGGTCAGCAGGCCGAACGCGGCGGCCGACAGGATCGTGGTATTGAGCCCCACCGTGAGCTTGAAGTTGCTGTCGATCAGGCGGCGCGTGGCGAGCGCCAGCGCCTTGGCGTCGGCGACGCGGGCGATGTCGTCCTCGAGCAGCGCAAGGTCCGACGCCAGCCGCGCAACATCGGCGCCGTTGTGCATCGAGATGCCGACGTGGGCGCCGCTGAGCGCGGGCGCGTCATTGACGCCGTCGCCGACGAAGGCGATGCGCGCGCCCTCTGCAGCCAGGCGCTGCAGGATGTCCGCCTTGTCCTGTGGCAGCAGGCCGGCGTGGAAGTCGTCGAGGCCGAGTTCCTCCGCCATCGCGCGCGCGCGCTCGGGATGGTCGCCGGTCAGCATCAGCACGCGCTTCACGCCGAGTCGGCGCAGGCGGCGGATGGTCCCTGCGCTGTTGGCGCGCAGGCCGTCGCGCAGCGCCAGCACGCCGAGCAGCTCGCCACCGAAGCCGATGTAGAGCAGCGTCTTGCCCTCGAGGTGGAGCCGGTCGATGACCTCGCGATGCTCAGCCACGGGAATGCCCTCGTCGTCCTCGACGAAGTGGCGCGAGCCGACCACGATGCGACGCCCATCGATGACGCTGGCCACGCCGTGGGCGACGATGAACTCGACCTCCTTGTGGTCGAAATGGCGCGGGCTGTCCAGACGCCGGGAGGCCTCGACCACCGCGAGCGCAAGCGGGTGGAAGTAATGCTCCTCCACCGAGGCCGCCAGGTTGATCAGGTCCTCGGGCGAATAGCCCGGCTTGAAGGCGACCGAGTCGGTCACCTCGAGCTTGCCGGTGCTCAGGGTGCCGGTCTTGTCGAATACGAAGGTGTCGGCCTCGGCCAGGCGCTCGAGCGCCTTGGCGCCCTTGACCAGCATGCCCGACTTGCCGGCGGCGTACATCGCCGATTTGAAGGCGACCGGGGTCGACAGCTTGAGCGCGCAGGAATAGTCCGCCTGCAGCACTGCCGCCACGCGCTCCCAGTCGCGCGACACCAGCCAGGTCGCACCCGCCAGGCCCAGCACCATCGGCACCAGGCGATCGGCCATGCGCGAGGCTTCGAGTTGGGTCTTGCTCTTGACCGCAAGCGACTGCTCGACGAAGTCCGCGATGCGGGCTGCCGCGGCCTGCGCGCCAACCTTCTCGGCGTAGATGCGCAGCCGGCCTTCCTCGACCAGCGTGCCGGACAGCACCGCGTCGCCACGGCGGCGCGCCACCGGCACGCTCTCGCCGGTCATGGTGGCCTCGTTGACCATGGCCTCGCCACCCAGCACCGTGCCATCGACCGGGATCACGGTGCCGGTGGCGGCGATCACCGTGTCGCCGACGCGGACCTCCCCGGCCTCGATCTGGATCTCGGCACCGTCGCGCTCCACCCAGATCTCGTCCACCGCGGGTTTCAGCAGGTGCTTGAGCAGGTCGTCGGAGCGGCGCTCGATCGAGGACTCCATGTACTCGCCGAGCGCGAGCAGGAAGGAGGTGGTGTTGGCGGCGAGGTAATCGCGCCGCCCGATCGAGATCGCCACCGCCATCGCCTCGAGCACGTGCGAGGTGACACCCTTCTCGAGGAAGTCATCGACCGCCTCGCCAAGCAGCGGGATTGCCGTACCGAAGGCCACCGGCGCCTGCAGGCCGGGCTGCAGCGAACGCGTCGCCAGCAGGGTCGCCGCACTCAGCGCGACCGGCGCGACGCTGGGCTCGCCGTTGCGCGCACCCGCCTTGCGGGCTTGCGCGGGCACCATGCGCAGGATGTCGAGGGCGATGCGCTCCGCGGAGGTTTGCGCAGCATCGAACTCGACCACCAGCGCGCGCGCGGCAGCGTTGATCCGCACCTTGCGCACACCGTCCACGGTCGCCACCGCCCGCTCCAGCGCATGCGGGTCGGACGGCGCCCCCGGGCGACAAGCGTAGCGCCAGCGCACGCGGCCACGCGTGGCATGCGCCGGCTCCAGCGCGGACACCCAGCCGCCGCTCATCATGCGTCTCCGTGCTGCTCCGCTTCGACTTCGGCGCGGATGTCGGCCATCTGCTCCTTCATCTCCTCGAAGCCGCCGGCCACACCGGCATAAAGCTTCATCGCCGACTTGACGATCTTGCCGCGCAACTCCTCGTCGCTCAGCACCCAGGCCGCCGCGGCACCGATCAGGGCGCCGAGCAGGAACTGCTCGCTGTTGCGCGTGCGCAGGAAGGCCGGCATGCCTTGCAACAGGCCACCGTCGAGGCCGGTCGGCCCGAGGCCCGCCTGAAGACCCGCCTGCAGGCCGCCCGGCCAGGCCCCGGCACCCGGGCCGTAGCCCGCGCCGGGGCCCTGCGCGAACGCGGCCTCCGCCGCGTACATGCCGGCAGCCGGGTCGGCGCCCATGCCGCCCATCCCGTACTGGCCATATTGCCCGTAATGGCCCTGGTTCATCGGCCCACCAGCGCCCTGCATCCCGCGGTCGCCACGGCGATGGGCCTTCTTGTGTTTCTTAGACATCCTTCTTCTCCTGTACGGCTTTCGCGGAATCGCGCAGCAGTCGTTCGATCAGCAGCACGCCGGCTGCACCGGCCGCGGTCGCGACCAAAGCCCCGGTGTAATCCTGCCGGCGTACCGCCATTGCAGCCTGGCTGCCCGCGGCCAGCGCGGCGCCACCCTGCAGGGCGTGGCGCAGCACCCGCTTCAGATCGACTGCGCACGCCGGCGCGGGGTGATCCTGGAAAGCGGACACGCAGCCGGCGGCGACGAATCCCTGGACGAAGCCGCCGCCCGCGGCGCGGCTCACCGTGACAACCGGCGCCGAGGGTAGATGGGGCAGGATCGGGGTTCTCATGACTCGGCGTCCTCCTTGCGTGCGGCGGCGTCCGCCTTGGGCGCGGCCTTCGCGGCACGCGGCGCACGCTTGCACGCCGCAGGTGCGGATGGCTCGGCGGCCTCTGCCGGCATCGATTCGCCGTCTTCGTCCGCCTCGGCGGCGGTCAGGCGCTTGCGGGCGCGCGCAGAGGCGTGCTCGATGGCTTCCAGGCTGGACACCGTGGCGTCACGCAGCTTGTCCTGCGCCTTGTCCAGCCCGGCCTTGGTCTTGTCGGTCTTGATGAGGCGGAGGGCGACGGCGCCGGTCAGCACCCCTGCGACGAAGGGAAAGAGCGGGAACATTTCAGCTCTCCTTGCGATGACGGCCGATCCCGTCTTTCAACAGATAGACTCCTGCGCCCCCTGCAACCATGCCGGCCAGCATGGCGGGGTGTGCACGGCGCAGAAGCGGACTGAAGAGGCCGAGCGGCCCGGCATGGGGCCCGAGCTGCGAGAAGGCCGTCTCGAGAAAGTCGGACAGCGGCCCATGCCTCACGTAGGCCTGCTGCGGCGGGATGCCGTGGGCGGCGTGGTAGCTCTCCTGCGCCTGCGCAGCGGAGGCAGCCTGACGGAATGCGGGCAGGTGGTTCTGCAGCGAGGCCGCCTGCAGGCGCTGGAACACCTGACGGATTTCCGGCTCCGCCACCTGGGTCAGCAGGTACGCGTACAGGTGAACGTTGGCGATTTCGCCATTGACCGCACGCTGGCAATTGGCCAGCCAGGTCGGCGCGACGTTGGTTTCCTGCGGGAAGGGATCCAGCGGGCGCGGGATGCCGAAGCGCTCGCACAGCCCGAGCAAGACCGCGATGTGTTGTTCCTCGGAACGGACGATGTTGGCGAAGGGAGGACGTGCGCCGAAGGCTTCGGCCACGCGCGCATAGAAGCTGCGCGCGGCGTACTCGTCGTACAGCGCGATCCGCACCGCCTGGTGCACCACCGGATAAGGCGCGCGCGGGTCGATGCGTTGCGCGCGCAGGATGAACTCATCGTAGTTCTGCATTGCCGATCTCCCGGTAGCTGTCGTGCAGGATGCGCTCGAGGACGGCCGCGGCCTCTGACGCCGCACCGGCGAGGAAATCCCCCCACGCGTGCTCGGGGATCACCTCGGGGTCGTAATGGACGGTGCACGAGCGCGCGAGCAGGTTTACCTGCACCGAGCGCACGCCCGGCGTGCGGTCGAGCAGCGTTTGGAAAGCTCCGGCCTCGACCCTGGGCACGTCGATCGAGACCACCCGACCATCGAGCTTGAGCCGGATCCGCCCGCGGATGTGGTGGGCGATGCGCACGTCGCGCAGGAAGCCGCGCAACTCCTTGAACGAAACCATCGAACTTACCCCTCGTCGAGCGCGCCGGGCGCTCAGAACTCCCAGGCCACGCCGACGTTGGCGATGTTGCGATCGTTGCCGCGCCCGACCGCGCCCGAGACCTTCACGCCCTCGGCGATCGTGTAGCGCAGGCCGACCTGGCGGTCCGGGCCGGAATGCTCCGCACCGAAGGTCTCGACGACGAAGTCGAGCTGCTCGGAGAGCGGCAGGTCGAGACCGACACCCCAGAAATTGACGTCCTCGTCGTCGCGCACCCACTCGCGGCCGAGGTTTACATGCACCCGCGGTCCCTGCTCGAACGCCCAGGTCGCCAGGCCGGCGAGCGCGTCGACACGGGTCGAGTCCTCGCCGCTGACGCGCTCGCGGCCGTATTCGTACTTCAGGCCGGCCGACAGCCCGGTCTCGGACTGCAGCGGCACCCACTTGATCGCCGCGCCGACGGCATGGATCTTCGCGTCGGGGTCGGCATCGCGATCCTTGGCACGCCCGAAGCCCACCTCCACTCCACCTCGACGTTGTCGATCGGACCGAAGCCCGCCGCACCCTCGTAGCCGCGCACCGCATCGTCGCGACTCCAGCCGAACTCGAGCTTGGCGCCACCGCGCTCGAGCGTGCCGGCGTCATCCACCGCCATCGGGCGCTCGGCGAAGGCCGGAGCGGAGCAGAAGGCGAACAGCGAGGCCAGCACGATCGGGCGCAGCCCGGACTTGCGATGAGACATGACGATTCCTTTGCAGGGAGGGGTGGACAAAGACGGGCCGCCCACACGAGCGGCCCGAAAAGGATGAGTGATCCCCGGCGACCGGGGCTGCGAGACGATCACCCGCCCGCAGCCCGTCGATGCGACAGGAACGCCGGACGCTCGCGCCTCGGACGTGCCCGCATGCGCCCGGGGGAGTTCTTACTTGACGACCTGGCCGGAGACCGAAAGGTAGGCGCGGCCGTGTTTGAGCACCGCATCACGATCGAGCTTCTCGGAAGCGATGTGCACCTCTTCGAGCGTACCGGCGAGTGCGCTCATCTCCTCGTTGATCTTCTTGAGCGCGTTCTCGAGCGTGTAGGTGAGCTGGTGCACCTCGGCCATGTCCGAGTCGGTGACCTTGCCGTCGAGGATCGCCTTCAGCTTGAGGTTGTACTCGTTGAAGTTGGCGACCGCCTGCGCCAGGGTCGCGGAGGGCTTGCCCTCGAAGTGGGCACTCCGCTCGCCCGCGCCCGACGCCCACACGGGGGTGGCAAGCGGGACGAGAGCCAGCGTGGCGGCGAGGATCAGGCTTTTCATGGGATTTCCTTGTAGTCGGTAGCGGCTCCGTTGCGGCGACGCGGCAGCGTCAACGGACCCTCGGGAGCAGTTGCAAAATCGTAGCAGCAATGACAATCGTTATCATTTGATGAATATCAATGCTGTCCCGATTGCCGCGAATGAGGGCTTACTTCGCGCGCCGCGGACATCCCTTGCAGGGCTTGTCCTTCTTGCAGCATTTCTTGCTCATCGGTTTCTCCTGGTGAAAGGGAAAGATGGACCGCGCCGAAGCGCGCCGTTCAGTGCAGCACCCGCGAACCCTGGCTGACGTCATCGGCCTCGCCGAGCACCGCATAGGCCTCCCAGTCCTGGACGAGCCGGGCGGCGCACTCGCGCAAGCACGCGGAGAGGCGAGGATCGCTGCCGATCACGCGGAAATGACTGGCGATCGCGTGCGCCAGGGCCGGCGAGCGCCGTGCCGGAAAACGCGACAACAGCTGCAGCGCCGCCGCCAGCGCGAGCTCCGGGTCGGTGTCGTACTCGGGCCCCTCGGTCACGGCCGCGCTGCGCCAGCCGGCAGACGTTTGCGCGCTCACAGCCGCACCGCGTAGTACTCGACGACCTGCTGGACGTCGACCGGGAACGGGACCTCGTCGGGCGCAGGAGTTCGCGTCACCGTCGCTGCGAATTCCGCCGCATCGAAGACGAGCCACTCGGGACGGATCAGCGCCGGCTCGGCGAGCGACTCCACCACCACCGGGATGCTGCGCGCACGCTCGGCGAGCTGAACGCGGTCGCCTGGCCGGATGCGGATGGAGGGGATGTTCACCGCCCGCCCGTTGAGCAGCACGTGCTTGTGGCGGACGAGCTGGCGCGCCGCCACCGCGGTCGGTGCGAAGCCGGCGCGGAACACGAGGTTGTCGAGGCGGCGCTCGAGCAGCTCGAGCAGCTTGTCGCCGGTAGGACCGCGGTCGCGCTTGGCCTCGCGGAACAGGCGCTGGATCTGCTTCTCGCCGAGACCATAGTTGAAGCGCAGCTTCTGCTTCTCGATCAGCTGCACGCCGAAGCCGGACTTGCGCTTCGGACGCCGGCCATGCTGGCCGGGCGGATAGTTGCGCTCACCCAGCGGCTTGCGCGACAGACCCGGCAGCTCGGTGCCGAGGGCGCGCATCACTTTCAGGCGGGGGCCGGTGTAACGGGACAAGTCGTTCTCCTCGAGTCAGTTCGGAAAGGCAGCCACGGAGGCCGAAGCAGGCATAGAGCGCACGCGAGGACGCCGCGAAGCCGGGGATGTGCGGGTGGCGCCCGCGCACTGCGGAGGACGCGGGAGGGAGATCACGCGGTCGAGCTCTTCGCACGACGTCATCAGCTCCGGATCCAGGGCTCCGCCATCCAGGCAACGCAGCAACAGCGCCGCCTGGTGCGCGGCACGGGGGCAGCCGGTATCGAGATAGCGCGAGACGTGGGCAATCACGCCGGCGAGCAAGCGGGTCTGCTCATGCGAGGAAGGCTGGGTCATCACGGTCTCCGTTTTGCGAATGATTCGCAATATCGTTAAAATCCGGGCGCCTGTCAAGCGCCTGGATCACTGCAGGCCCAGGCACACCGAGGAGGCGTCATCCGCAGCACATTTGAGCTGGATCAGCACCGGAAATAATGCGACCCATTATCGTTCTAGGCTTACCCCGCCCTCCGGACACCCGAGTTCATGGACTGCGCCACTTCGCCCTCCCCCGCCACCGCCGCCGTGCTGCGCACCCTGGCCCTCGTCGGCCACCCCAACGTCGGCAAGTCGGTGCTGTTCCACCGCCTCACCGGCACCTACGTCACGGTGTCCAACTACCCGGGCACCACGGTCGAGGTCTCGCGCGCCACCCCGCGCTTCGACCGCGAGGCCTCGCTGCTCGACACGCCGGGCGTGCTCGCCCTGCCCTCGCGCAGCGACGACGAGCGCGCCACCATGCGCGCGCTGCTCAATGAGGACATGCGCACGCTGATCCAGGTCGGTGACGCCAAGAACCTGCGCCGCACGCTCAATCTCACCGCGCTGCTGGCCGAACTCGGCGTGCCGATGGTGATGGCGCTCAACATGACCGACGAGGCCAAGGCGCGCGGGGTCACGGTGGATGCCGGCGCGCTGGCCGAGGCCCTCGGCGTGCCGGTGGTGGCCACCGTGGCGACCGGCGGCGAAGGGATTGCGGCGCTTACCGACGCGCTGTCGCGCGCGGCGGTGCCCGCGCCGCTGCTGCGCTACGACCCGGTGCTCGAGCGCGACATCGCCCGCGTCGAGCAGCTCATCCTGGCCAACTGCCCGCATCCGCGCCTGGCCGCACGTGGCCTGGCCATCCTCGCGATCGGCCGCGACTCCGAGGTTGCCGACTGGCTCGCCGCCCAGCCCGGCAGCGCCGACGTACGTACCGCGCTCGCCGAACTCACCGCGCCAACCGGCCGCGACACCCTGCCCGCGCGCCTCGCCCGCGAACGCAGCAGCGCGGCCGAGGCGCTCGCGCGCACCGTCACCCGCCAGGCCGCAGGCAAGGACCGCACGCTGTCGATGCTGCTCGGCCGTGTCGCGGTGCACCGCCTGTGGGGCTGGCCGATGCTGCTCGGCGTGCTGTACCTGGTGTATCTCTTCGTCGGCGATTTCGGCGCCAGCACCCTGGTCGGGCTGCTCGAAGAAGACTTCTTCGGCGAGGTGCTCAACCCGGCGGTCACCGACTTCGTCACGCGCCACATCTCCACGCCCTGGCTGGCCGACCTCATCGTCGGCGAATACGGCCTGTGGACCATGGGCATGACCTACGCGCTGGCGCTGATCCTGCCCATCGTCACCACCTTCTTCCTCGCCTTCGGCGTGCTGGAGGACTCCGGCTATTTCTCGCGCCTGTCGGTGATCGCCAACCGCATGTTCGCCGCGATCGGCCTCAACGGCCGCGCGGTGCTGCCGATGGTGCTCGGCCTGGGCTGCGTGACCATGGCCACGCTCACCACCCGCATCCTGCACACCCCGCGCGAGCGCCTGATCACCATCTACCTGATGGCACTGGCGATCCCGTGCTCGGCGCAGCTCGGCGTGGTGCTCGGCCTGCTCGGCGGCATCTCCTTCGGGGCCACGGTGATCTGGGTGCTGGCGATCGTCGGCGTGCTGCTGTTCACCGGCTGGCTGGCGAGCAAGGTCGTGCCCGGCAAGCGCGTCCCGCTCGTCACCGAGCTGCCGCCGATGCGCATGCCGGTGCTGGGCAATGTGCTCAAGAAGACCGGCGGCCGCCTGAAGTGGTACCTGATCGAGGTCATCCCGCTGTTCCTGATCGGCACGCTGATCATGTTCGGGCTCGACCGCAGCGGCGCGCTGCCGTGGATCATCGAGGCGGGCAAGCCGCTGGTGGTGGGCTGGCTCGGCCTGCCGCCGGAGGCGAGCGCGGCCTTCGTGATGGGCTTCCTGCGCCGCGACTTCGGCGCCAGTGGGCTCTTTGCGCTGCAAAGCGAGCTGTCGATGATCCAGGCCGTGGTCGGCATGGTCACGATCACGCTCTTCGTGCCCTGCATCGCCAGCCTGATGATGATCATCAAGGAGCAGGGCATGAAGGTCGCCGCGCTCATGCTGGCGATGATCATCCCCACCGCCTTCCTGATCGGCGGCCTGCTCAACCACGGCCTGCGCCTGATCTTCTGACGAGTCCGCGCCATGAACGCCACCCCCTCCAAGCCCATCCCGCAGCCCCACGAGCGCATCCGCCTGATCGGCACCCCGGTCGGGCGCATGGTGCGGATCGACGACTTCGGCGACGAGATCGACCCGCTGCAGCGCGAGCAGCTCCATGCCTACGGGCTGTCCGCCGCGCATGCGGTGAAGGTGCTGCAACAGCAGCCGATGACGGTGCTATTGTGCGAGCACGTCGAGCTCGCGATCGAGCACGCGGTGTCGCGCCACATCTGGGTGCAGCCCGCCTGAGCGCCTCAGGCTGCTTTCACAGGCCTTGCGCGCAGGAGAACTGCAGACAAGATCGACGCCATCCTCCATACTATACGGTATGGACCGAATCCCGCGCGGGACGCCGGCCCGACCAGTTTGTCTTCATATGAACGGGAGAGGAAAAGGATGTCGCAAAACGCATATCAGCAAGGCCTCGACAAGAACGCGGCCAACTACGTACCGCTGTCGCCGCTGAGCTTCATCGAGCGCACCGCCATGGTCTATCCGACGCGCACCAGCGTCGTCCATGGCACGCTCGCCTACACCTGGAGCCAGACCTACGAGCGCTGCCGCCGCCTGGCGAGCGCCCTGGTCGCGCACGGCGTGAAGAAGGGCGACACGGTCGCGTGCATGCTGCCCAACGTGCCGTCGATGTTCGAGGCGCACTTCGGCGTGCCGATGACCGGCGCGGTCCTCAACACCCTCAACACCCGCCTCGACGCCGACGCCATCGCCTTCATGCTGCAGCACGGCGAAGCCAAGGTGCTGATCACCGACCCCGAGTTCGCCGGCGTGGTCCGCGCCGCGCTCGAGCTGCTGCCCGGCGACAAGCCCCTGGTGATCGACGCCCTCGACCCCGAGTACCCGGGCTCCGAACGCGTCGGCACCCTGCTCTACGAGGACTTCCTCGCCGGCGGCAACCCCGACTTCCAGTGGAAGCTTCCCGCCGACGAGTGGGACGCGATCGCGCTCAACTACACCTCGGGCACCACCGGCAACCCGAAGGGCGTGGTCTACCACCACCGCGGCGCCTACCTGAACGCCGCCTCCAACATCATCAGCTGGGGCATGCCGCAGCACTCGTCCTACCTGTGGACGCTGCCGATGTTCCACTGCAACGGCTGGTGCTTCCCGTGGACCATGGCGGCCAACGCCGGCATCAACGTCTGCCTGCGCAAGGTCGACCCGGCGCTGATCTACGAGCTCATCCGCCGCCACAAGGTCACCCACATGTGCGGCGCGCCGATCGTCTACGGCATGCTCATCAACGCCCCCGACGGTCTGCGCGCCGGCATCGAGCACAGCGTCGCCGGCCTCATCGCGGGTGCCGCGCCCCCGGCCGCGATCATCGAGGGCGCCGAGAAGATCGGCTTCGACATCACCCACGTCTATGGCCTGACCGAAACCTACGGCCCGGCCTCGGTGTGCGCCAAGCACCCCGAGTGGGACGCGCTCCCGATCGACCGCCGCGCCGAGCGCAACGGCCGCCAGGGCGTGCGCTACCACATGCAGGAAGCGATCACGGTGCTCGACCCGGTCACCATGGAACCCGTCCCCGCCGACGGCGAGACCATGGGCGAGATCATGTTCCGCGGCAACCTGGTGATGAAGGGCTACCTCAAGAACGAGAAGGCCACCCAGGAGTCCTTCGCCGGCGGCTGGTTCCACACCGGCGACCTCGCGGTCATGCACCCGGACGGCTACGTCAAGATCAAGGACCGCTCCAAGGACGTGATCATCTCCGGCGGCGAGAACATCTCCTCGCTCGAGGTGGAAGAGGTGCTGTACCGCCACCCGGCGGTGCTGACCGCGGCGGTGGTCGCCAAGCCCGACGAGAAGTGGGGCGAGGTACCGGCGGCCTACATCGAGGTCAAGGAAGGCGCCGGGGTAACGGCCGACGACATCGTCGCGCACTGCCGCGAACACCTGGCGCGCTACAAGGTGCCCAAGTTCATCGAGTTCTGCGTGCTGCCCAAGACCTCGACCGGCAAGATCCAGAAGTTCGCCCTGCGCGAGATGGCCAAGTCGGCCTCCGCGATCGAGTGATCGCGCACCGCGGGCGGTCGCCGATGGCCGCCCGCGGACCTCGTGCCCGAACGCCGTGTACCGCCGCGAGGTGGGCGCGGCGTTTTTCGTCCGCAGGCCCTACCAGCCGGCCCCCTTGCGCAGCACCAGCAGCACCCCCATCCCGAGGATGAAGGGCAGCCAGGGGTTGCGCCAGCGCGTGGCCACCACGATGACCACCAGCCCGGCCGCCAGCTTGGGGTTGAAGGGATCGAAGCCGGCGCCGTCGAGCAGCAGGTCGGGCATGACCAGCGCCGACAGCGCCGCCGCCGGCGCATAGCGCAGCGCACGCTGCAACGCAGGCGGCAGGCGGCCCTTCTCGCCGGCAAGGATGAAGCTGCCGCGCGTCATGATCGTCGTCGAGCCGATCGCCAGCAGCGTCAACCACAGCCACAGGCCCTCGCTCATCACCGCTTCGCTCATCGCGACGCCCTCCCCGACAGCGCGCGCTCGGCGACGAAGCCCGCTGCGATGCCGAGCGCGATGCCGGCGATCAGCCCCAGGCGCAGC
This sequence comes from Thauera phenylacetica B4P, assembly GCF_000310225.1. GTDB lineage: Bacteria > Pseudomonadota > Gammaproteobacteria > Burkholderiales > Rhodocyclaceae > Thauera > Thauera phenylacetica. The sequence goes on along the minus strand of NZ_AMXF01000076.1, from coordinate 4,647 downwards.
GGCAGCTCGCGCAGCAGCACCGCCCCCAGCCCTCCCACCAGCGCGGCCACCCACATCGGCCGCTCGCGCAACATCGGGATCATCATCACCGTCAGCGCGATCGTGGTCATGAACTCCAGCGACCAGTCCTGCGGAATCACCGCGGCGCCGAACACACCCACGATGCCGCAGAGCTGCCAGAGCAGCCAGCAATACACCGATGGCACGATGTAGTAGCCCCAGCGCCAGTGCGGATCGTCGGATCTTTGCAGCTTGTCCGCGCCGACCGCGAACATGCCATCGACGAGCAGATAGCTCGACGCCAGCCGGCGCATGAAGCGGTGATCATGAAAGACCGGCGCCAGCGTCGCGCTGAAGATGACGAAGCGCAGGTTGAGCACCATCGCGGTCAGGAAGATCAGCCACAGCGTTGCACCGCTGCCGATCAGCGGCAGGGTGCCGAGCTGGGCGGTGCCGGCATAGACCAGCAGGTTCATGCCCATGGCCTCGAGCGGCGACATGCCGATCGAGCGCATCGCGATGCCCGTGACCATCGCCCACGGCACAAGGCCCACCGAGAGCGGCAGGAAGTCGCGCATGCCCTCCCGGGCACCGCGGCGAAAGGAGGATTCCATCAGGCCGGATCGCAAAAGCGCTCAAGCATAGCAGCCCTCGCCCGCCTGCGTCCGCCCCCCCTCACCACCGCGGGGTGCTCAGAAGCCCAGCCCCTCGCCGGCGCCGGCCAGGGTCGCGATGCCCAGGCCGAGGAAAATGGCCGCGGCGATGCCGTGCACCAGCTTCACCGGCATGCGCGTGGCGATGCGGTCGCCGAGCAGCACCGCGGGCACGTTGGCGATCATCATGCCCAGCGTGGTGCCGGCCACCACCGCGACCAGGGCCTGGTACTGCGCCGCCAGCGCAACCGTGGCGATCTGCGTCTTGTCGCCCATCTCGGCGAGGAAGAAGGCCACCAGCGTGGCACCGAACACGCCCAGGCGCGGCAGCCTGGCCTCTTCCTCGTCGAGCTTGTCGGGGATCAGCGTCCACGCCGCCATCGCGATGAAGGACAGCCCGAGCACCCAGCGCAGGGTGTGCGGTCCCATCAGCGTGGTCAGCCAGGTGCCCACCGCGGCGGCGAAGGCGTGGTTGGCCAGCGTGGCGACCAGGATGCCGGCCACGATCGGCCACGGCCGGCGGAAGCGCGCGGCGAGGATGAAGGCGAGCAGCTGCGTCTTGTCGCCGATCTCGGCGAGGGCGACGATGGCGGTGGAGACGAGGAAGGCGTCCATGGCGGGCAGGGTCGGTGTGGGGCTGGGGCGGCGAGCCTGCCGCGGCGCAGCATTCTATCGGCCGCCGCGTTGCATCGCCATCCGATACACCAGCGGCACCGCGAACAGGGTCAGCACGGTGGAGAAGCCCAGCCCCCACACGATGCTCGCCGCCACCGGCCCCCACATCAGCGACTTCCCACCCAGCCCGATGGCGAGCGAGAGCAGCCCGCCGATGGTGGTGGTGGTGGTGATCAGGATCGGCACCACGCGCCGGCGCGCGGCGTAGATCGCGGCGTGCTGCACGCTCATGCCGGCGGCGCGGCGCTCGTTGGCGGCGTCGATGAGCACGATCGCCGAGTTCACCGCGATCCCGGTGAGCGCGATCACCCCGTACAGCGTGTACAGCGACAGCGGATTGCCCGACACCAGCAGGCCGAGCACCACCCCGGTGAAGGCGAGCGGCACGGTCAGCAGGATGATCAGCGGCTGCCAGTAGCTGCGGAACTGGGTGGCGAGGATCAGGTAGATCAGCCCGACGCCGAGCGCGAACAGCTTGCCCATCGCGTCCAGGCTCTCCTGGATGTCCTCCAGCTCGCCGGAGAAATCCAGCTCCACGCCCGGGAAGCGCGGCTGCAGCTGCGCCCACGCCGCCTTCAGGCGATCGTTGGCCTCCACGGTGTCGAGGCGCTCGCGGTCGAGCTCGGCCTCGACGGTGATCGCGCGCGTGAGCTGGTAGTGGCGGATGTAGCCCTTGGACAGCAGCAGCTGGTGGCTCACCAGCTCGCCGAGCTGCACGCTGCGCCCGTCGGCGAGCGGCACCGGACGCTGCAGCAGGCCGGTGACGTCGTCCAGGCTCTCCTGGCGGGCGCGCACCACCACCTCCAGCTTCTCGCCGCCGTCGCGCGTGGTGGCGACGATCTCGCCCTCGCCATACAGGCGTAGCAGGCGCGCCACCTCGGCCGGCTGCACCCCGGCGCGCGCGAGCTTCTCGCGGTCGAGCGCCAGGCGCATCTCGCCGCGCCCCGCGACGTCGTCGTCGGTGAGGTCGCGCACCCCGGGCAGCTTCGCCGCCTCGGCGAGCAGCGCATCGGCGGCGACGCGCAGCTGCGGGTAGTCGTCGGACTTCATCTTCACCGAGATCGGCTTCGCGGTCGGCGGCCCGCCCTTCATCTCCATGAAGGAGAACTTCGCCTCGCCGGCGAGCGCCTCGATGCCCGGACGCACCGCGGCGATGACCTCGGCGGTGTCGCGCCCGTCGGCCGCGCGCGGCAGCAGCGAGACCAGCACCTGGGCGTACTGGTCGCCATACACCGGCTCGGTCTCGGTGAACTTCAGGCCGGCATAGGCCGCGACCGAGCGCAGCTCGTCGGCGCCGATCGTCTCGCCCAGCGCCTTCACCGCGCGCTCGGCCTCGGCCAGCGTGCGCTCCGGCACCACGCCCGCGGGCATGTCGACGTTCACATAGAAGAGCCGCATCGAGTCGAAGGCGAAGAACTGCACGCGCACGAGGCCGGTCACCACCGCCGCACCCGCGCCCGCCATCATCAGCAGCAGGACCGCGGTCGTAAGGCGGCGGCGGCGCATCACCGCCACCAGGGCACGCGCATAGCCGATGCGGATGCGCAGCGTGAAGCGCTCGCGCAGCGCCTGCGCACGCGAGGGTCGTTGCGAGGGCTGCGGGCGCAGCGCGAGGATGTGCGTGGGCAGGATCCAGTAGGCCTCGACCAGGCTCACGAGCAGGCCGACCGTGACCACGAAGGGCACCACGAACATGAACTTGCCCAGGATGCCGGGCAGCAGCATCAGCGGCAGGAAGGCGGCGATCGTGGTCAGCACCGAGGACAGCACCGGCAGGCCGACCTCCTCCACCCCGCCCACCACCGCCTCGTGCGGCGGATCGCCGCGCTGCAGGCGATAGTAGATCGCCTCGACGATCACCACCGCGTCGTCGACCAGCATGCCGAGCGCGATCACCACGCCGAGCAGCACCGTGAGGTTGAGCGTGGAGCCGATCAGGTCCACCGCGATGAAGGTGCCGGCGAGCGCGAAGGGCACGCCCAGCCCGACCAGCAGGGCCAGCCGCGAGCCGAGGAAGACCCAGCACATCGCCAGCACCGCGAACAGGCCGAACACCGCGTTCGACTCCATCACCCCGATGGCGTGGCGGGTGGCGTGGGTCTGGTCGTCGATCAGGCGCAGCTGCACGCCCTGGTCGGCGAGCAGCGGGTTGCGCCGGGCGGCGAAGTCCTGCAGGTGCTCGACCAGCTCGAGCGTGTTGGCGTCGGCGTCCTTGGTGATCGACAGCATCAGCGCCGGCGCACCGTTGTAGCTCACGAGCTGGCCGGGGCGCTCGTGGCCGCGCGCCACGCTGGCGAGCTCGTCGAGCGCCACCCGGCCCGCCGGCGTCACCACCGCGGCCTGGGCGAGCACCTCGGGGTCGGGCGTCTTGCCCTCCATGCGCACCAGCCACTCGCGGTCCTGCACCCGCACGCGGCCGGCGAGGGTGTTGCGGAACCAGGCCGCCACGCCGTCGGCGACCTGCACCGGCGACAGCCCGGCCGCCGCCACCCGGGCGGGGTCGAAGTCGACATGCAGCTGCGCATCCTCCAGGCCGGCGGCAATGACCTGGTCCACGCCGTCGAGGCCCTCGAGCTCCTTCTTCATCACGAAGCCGGCGCGCCGCAGCGCCTCGCCGCCCGCGCCGTGCAGCACCAGGATCGCGGTCGGGAAGCCGTTCGAGCTGGTGAATTCGACCACCACCGGGTCGGTCGCGTCCGGCGGCAGCTCGGCCGAGGCCTTGTTCTGGATCTCGCGGCGCAGGTCGTTCACGCGCTTGTCGAATGTCCGCTCGGGGAGCTCCTCGAAGCGCACCAGGATGGAGGACACGCCCTCGCGGCTGGACGAGGAGCTGAAGCGGATGTCCTTGACCTGCTTGATCGCGTCCTCGAGCGGCCCGGTGAGGTCGCGCTCCACGTCCTCCGCCGAGGCGCCGGGCAGCGCGGTGACGATGCTGACCCAGTTGAAGTTGATCTCCGGGTCCTGCGCCCGCGGCATGGAGAGGTAGCTGAAAAGCCCGCCCAGCAGCACCATCAGGAAGGCGATGTTGGCGAGCGGATGATTGTCGATCAGCCGCCGGTAGAAGCCGTTCAACGCGCGCCCCCGGCCGCGTCGGCCGGCGCCTGCAGGCCGATCGCGAAGCGCCCCTCGTCCACCACCTGCGCGTCTGCCGGCCAGTCCACCGCGGCGGCACGGCCGGCCTGGGCCTCGGGCAGCACCACGAACTCGGGCTCGGCGCCACGCAACCGCCAGGCGCCGAGGCGGCCCTCGCGCTGCTGCAGGTAGGCGGGCGGCAGGTGCGGCACCCGGCTGCGCCAGCGCAGCTCGCCCGCAAGGCCCG
>NZ_AMXF01000075.1 GCF_000310225.1 Thauera phenylacetica B4P | reverse complement strand
CGAGCGCCGCGAGCGTGGCCGGCGCGACGCGCGCCGTGGGGGCCGCGGCATCGCGCGTCTTCTGCAGCGAGGGCGCGCGGCGCGCGATCGGGTCGGCGAAGTGGATCGGCACGTCGGCGACGCGCTCGAGCGCCCCGGCCGCGCCGGTGGCCGAGGAGACCACGATGCCCTCTACGCCATTGTCCAGCCGGCTGGCGAGATCGCCCGCGAGCGCTTCGGCGCGCACGGCCTCGGAGTCGGCCTGGGCGAAGCCCTCGAGCGCGAGCAGGTTGCCGAGCACACGCAGCACCTTCCAGCCCGGACGCACGTCGGCGAAGGGCTTGGCCACCGCCGTGAAGCTCTGCGCCCGGCCTTCGCAGTTGACGAAGGTGCCGGAAGTCTCGGTGAAGGGGGCGATCGGCAGCATCACATCCGCGACCTGGCGCAGCGAAGGCGAGTCGAAGCTCGTGAGCGCCACCACCAGTTGTGCACCGTCGAGGGCCGCCATCGCCGCCGCCGGATTGGCGTGGTCGAGTTCGGGCTCGAGGTTCAGGGTCACGTAGGCCTTGCGCGCCTGCTCGATCATCGCGGCGGCGTTCAGACCACCGTCACCAGGGACCGCGCCGGCAAGGTAGCCGCCAACGCTGTTGGCGGCCTCGCCGATGAAGCCGAAGCTGCCGTCGGTGAGACGGGCGATCTCCTGCGCGAGCATCTGCAGCTCGGAGGCGCGGGCGTGCTGCGCGGCGAGGTTGCCGAGCCACACGGCGACCTTGCGGCCGCTCGCGAGGCTCTGCGCGATCGCGAGCGCTTCGTCGCTCACCGCCTCGGGCAGCTTGCCGAGCAGCGCGACGCTCACATCGGCGCCCTTCTCCTTCGCCAGCGCGACCACGACCTGGCCGAGCGTGGCGACCATCGCCGACGGCGCAACCAGCGCGCGGTTGCGTACCGGGACAAGCCACTCTTCGGCGTTGGGGCCGACGGCGCTCACGTGCAGGCCCTTCTTGGCGGCCTGGCGCACGCGCTGTGCCAGCAGCGGCGCGTCCTTGCGCAGGAAGCTGCCGACCACGAGCAGGCGGGTGAGGTCCTTGACGCCGGCGATCGGCATCCCCAGCCACGGTGCGCCGGCGCGCTTGCCGTCGGCACGGAAGTCGGCCTGGCGCAGGCGGAAATCGATGTTCTCGCTACCGAGCCCGCGCATCAGCTTCTGCAGCAGGTAAAGCTCCTCGATCGTGGCGTGCGGCGAGGCCAGCGCGCCGATCGAGGCGGCGCCATGATCACGCTCGATGCCGCGCAGGCCGGTGGCGACGAACTCGAGGGCGGCCTGCCACTCGACCTGCTTCCACTGCCCGCCGTGGCGGATCATCGGCGCGCCGAGACGCTGCTCGCTGGACAGGGCCTCGTAGGAGAAGCGGTCCTTGTCGGACAGCCAGCACTCGTTGACGTCTTCGTTCTCGAAGGGCAACACGCGCTTGACCACGTCGTGCTTGGTCTGGACGATCAGGTTGGCGCCGAGGGAGTCGTGCGGGCTCACCGACTTGCGGCGGGAGAGCTCCCAGGTGCGCGCGGCGAAGCGGAAAGGCTTCGAGGTCAGCGCACCGACCGGGCAGAGGTCGATGATGTTGCCGGAGAGCTCGGAATCGACCGTCTTCTCGATGAAGGGCATGATCTCCGCGTGCTCGCCGCGGAAGGCCTGGCCGAGCTCCATCTCACCGGCGATCTCGGTGGTGAAGCGGACACAGCGCGTGCAGTTGATGCAGCGCGTCATGTCGGTCGACACCAGCGCGCCGAGGTTCTTGTTGAACACCACGCGCTTCTCTTCCTGGTAGCGCGAGGCGGTCGAACCGTAACCCACCGCGAGGTCCTGCAGCTGGCACTCGCCGCCCTGGTCGCAGATCGGACAGTCGAGCGGGTGGTTGATCAGCAGGAACTCCATCACCCCCTTCTGCGCCTTCACGGCGAGCTCGGAGTGGGTCCAGACCTTCATGCCGTTGGTAACGGGCGTCGCGCAGGCGGGCAGCGGCTTGGGCGCCTTCTCGACCTGCACCAGGCACATCCGGCAGCTGGCCGCGATGGACAGCTTCTTGTGGTAGCAGAAGTGCGGAATGTAGGACCCGGCAACCGCTGCAGCCTCGATCACCGTGCTGCCGTCGTTGACCTGGACCTGCTTGCCGTCGATTTCGATCTCTAGCATGACGGGCTCACGTAGATTTGACTGCCAGCGCGCTGCACTTCGGGCGGCACGAGGCACTTCTTGTTTTCGATGTGGTATTCGAACTCGCTGCCGAAGTGCTTGACGAAACTCTGCACCGGCATCGAGGCGGCGTCGCCGAGGGCGCAGATCGTGCGGCCCATGATGTTGGTGGTCACCGAGTTCAGCAGGTCGAGGTCGTCGGGCCGGCCGAGGCCGTGCTCGATGCGATGCACCACGCGGTACAGCCAGCCGGTGCCCTCGCGGCAGGGCGTGCACTGGCCGCAGGACTCCTCGAAGTAGAAGTAGGACAGGCGCTCGAGGGCCTTGACCATGCAGGTGGTCTCGTCCATGACGATGACCGCGCCGGAACCGAGCATCGATCCCGCCTTGGAGATCGAGTCGTAGTCCATCGTGCAGTCCATCATCACGCTGCCGGGAACGACCGGCGCGGACGAGCCGCCGGGGATGACCGCCTTGATCTTGCGCCCGCCGCGCATGCCGCCGGCCATCTCGAGCAGCTCGGCGAAGGGCGTGCCGAGCGGGATCTCGTAGTTGCCCGGGCGATTGACGTGGCCCGAGACCGAGAACAGCTTCATGCCGCCGTTGTTGGGCTTGCCGAGATTCAGGAAGGCCTCGCCGCCCATGTTCATGATGAACGGGACGGACGCGAAGGTCTCGGTGTTGTTGATCGTGGTCGGCTTGCCATAGAGGCCGTAGCTCGCCGGGAAAGGCGGCTTGAAGCGCGGCTGGCCCTTCTTTCCCTCGATCGACTCGAGCAGCGCGGTCTCCTCGCCACAGATGTAGGCGCCGTAGCCGTGGTGCGCGAAGAGCTCGAAGGAGAAGTCGCTGCCGAGGATGTTGCGGCCGATGAAGCCGGCCTCGCGCGCCTCGGCGAGTGCCTCCTCGAAGCGCGAGTAGGTCTCGAAGATCTCGCCGTGGATGTAGTTGTAGCCACGCGCGGCGCCCATCGCGTAGGCGGCGATCGCCATGCCCTCGATGACGCTGTGCGGGTTGTAGCGCAGGATGTCGCGGTCCTTGAAGGTCCCCGGCTCGCCCTCGTCGGAGTTGCACGCGAGGTATTTGTCGCCCGGGAAGGAGCGCGGCATGAAGCTCCACTTCAGGCCGGTCGGGAAGCCCGCGCCCCCACGGCCGCGCAACACCGAGGTCTTGAGCTCGGCGATGATCGCGTCCTGCGGGATCTTCTCGGCGAGGATCTTGCGGAGCGCCGAATAACCGCCGCGGGCGACGTAGTCCTGGAGCCGCCAGGTGCGGTCGCCGTCACAGCCGGCGAGGATCATTCCTTGCGTGCTCATTTCTTGTCCAGCTCGGCCAGCATCTGGTCGATCTTCTCGGTGGTCATCCAGCTGCACATGTGATGGTTATTCACCAGCAGCACCGGGGCGTCGCCACAGGCGCCCATGCACTCGCCTTCCTTCAGCGTGAACTTGCCGTCGGGCGTGGTCTCGTTGAAGTCGATGCCGAGCTTTTCCTTGATGTAGTCCGCCGCATGGACGCCGCCGGACAGCGCGCACGGCAGGTTCGTGCACACGGTGATCTTGTGCCGTCCGACCGGCGCGAGGTCGTACATGTTGTAGAAGCTCGCGACCTCGAAGGCGGCGATCGGCGGCATGCCGAGGTACCTGGCCACGAACTCGATGAGTTCCTTGGGCAGCCAGCCCTTCTCGACCTGCGCGATCCGCAGCGCGGCCATGACCGCGGACTGCGTCTGATCGGGCGGATACTTGGCGATCTCTCGATCGATCTGTTGCAGCGATTCCTGGCTCAGCATGTCGTCTTGATCTTCCGGATAGCCTGCCGATTCTTGTTTGATACCGCGGCGCCCGCAGGCGCCCATCCGCTGTTGCGCGCGGGCGCGCTCAGCGGTCGATCTCGCCGAACACCACGTCCATCGTGCCGATGATCGCGACCACGTCGGCGATCATGTGGCCACGAGCGATGTCGTCCATCGCCGCGAGGTGCGCGAAGCCCGGCGCGCGCAGCTTCAGCCGGTAGGGCTTGTTCGCCCCGTCCGACACCGCATACACGCCGAACTCGCCCTTGGGATGCTCGACCGCCGCGTACACCTCGCCCTTGGGCACGTGCATGCCTTCGGTGAAGAGCTTGAAGTGGTGGATCAGCTCTTCCATGTTGGTCTTCATCGCCTCGCGAGAAGGCGGCGCGACCTTGTGGTTGTCGGTCATGACCGGACCGGGGTTCTTGCGCAGCCAGTCGATGCACTGCTTGATGATCCGGTTCGACTGGCGCATCTCTTCCATGCGGCACAGGTACCGGTCGTAGCAGTCGCCGTTCTTGCCGATCGGCACGTCGAAATCGACCTGATCGTAGACCTCGTAGGGCTGCTTCCTGCGCAGGTCCCAGGCGATGCCCGAGCCGCGCAGCATCGGGCCCGTGAAGCCCCAGGCCAGCGCCTGCTCCGGAGACACCACGCCGATGCCGACGGTGCGCTGCTTCCAGATGCGGTTGTCGGTCAGCAGGGTCTCGTATTCGTCGCAGTAGGTCGGGAAGCGGTTGGTGAAGTCCTCGAGGAAGTCGAGCATCGAGCCTTCGCGGTTGGCGTTGAGCTCGCGCACCATCTTCTCGTTCTTGAACTTGTTCACTTCGTACTTCGGCATGCGGTCCGGCAGGTCGCGATAGACGCCACCCGGACGGTAGTACGCCGCGTGCATGCGTGCGCCCGAGACGGCCTCATAGACGTCCATCAGGTCTTCGCGCTCACGGAAGGTGTACAGCACCATGGTCATCGCGCCGATGTCGAGCGCGTGGGTACCGATGTTGAGCAGATGGTTCAGGACGCGGGTGATCTCGTCGAACATCACCCGGATGTACTGGGCCCGCAGCGGCACCTCGACGCCGAGCAGCTTCTCGATCGCCATGCAGTAGGCGTGCTCGTTGCACATCATGGACACGTAGTCGAGACGGTCCATGTAGGGCACCGACTGCACCCAGGTGCGCGTCTCGGCGAGCTTCTCGGTGCCGCGGTGCAGCAGGCCGATGTGCGGGTCGGCGCGCTCGACGACTTCGCCGTCGAGCTCGAGCACCAGGCGGAGCACGCCGTGCGCCGAGGGGTGCTGCGGACCGAAGTTGATCGTGTAGTTGCGGATCTCAGCCATGGCCGACGTCCCCGTAATTCTCTTCGCGCACGATGCGCGGCGTGTTCTCGCGCGGCTCGATGCTCACCGGCTGATAGACGACCCTGCCCTGCTCCGGGTCGTAGCGCATTTCGACGTACCCGGAAACCGGGAAGTCCTTGCGGAACGGATGGCCCACGAAGCCGTAGTCGGTCAGGATGCGGCGCAGGTCCGGGTGGCCCGAGTACAGGATCCCGTAGAGATCGAAGGACTCGCGCTCGTACCAGTTGGCGCTCGGCCACACATCGACGAGCGAATCGATCACCGGGAAGGCGTCTTCGTCGGCGAACACACGGAGGCGCAGCCGCCAGTTGTGCTTGACCGAGGTCAGGTGGGCGACGGACGCGAAGCGCTTGCCTTCCCAGACCGCGTTGCCATACGCGGAGTAGTCGAGACCCGAGATGTCGATCAGCTGCTCGAAGCGCAGATCGGCATGGTCGCGCAGCTGGCGGGCGACGCGGGGATATTCTGCAGCAGAGACCTCGATCGTCACTTCACCGCGATCGAGCACGAGCGACTGGATCCGGTTACCGAAAACGTCGCGCAAGGTCTGGCTGAGGCGTTCTAGCTTGGCACTCATGTCTGGGACACCCGTCAGCGCGCAATCGTGTTCGTGCGCTTGATCTTGTTCTGAAGCTGGAGAATGCCGTAGATCAGCGCCTCGGCGGTGGGCGGACAGCCCGGCACATAGACGTCGACCGGCACGATGCGGTCGCAACCGCGCACGACCGAGTACGAGTAGTGGTAGTAGCCGCCGCCGTTGGCGCAGGAGCCCATGGAGATGACCCAGCGCGGCTCCGACATCTGGTCGTAGACCTTGCGCAGCGCCGGCGCCATCTTGTTGCACAAGGTGCCGGCGACGATCATCAGGTCGGACTGGCGCGGACTCGGCCGGAACACCACGCCGAAGCGGTCCAGGTCGTAGCGGGAACAGCCCGCATGGATCATCTCGACCGCGCAACAGGCCAGACCGAAGGTCATCGGCCACAGCGAGCCGGTGCGCGTCCAGTTGATGACCGCATCGAGCGAGGTGGTGACGAACCCCTCGCGGAAGACGCCCTCAATGCTCATGCATTACTCCCAGTCGAGTGCGCCGTTTTTCCACTCGACGATATAGCCAATAACCAGAACCGCCAGAAAAACCATCACCGAGCCGAATACGAACCAGGCGATTTCGCCGGCGGCGATGAACTCCTGGAAGACCGTCGCCCACGGAAAGAGGAAGGCGATTTCGAGGTCGAACAGGATGAAGAGAATGGCGATCAGGTAGTAGCGGACGTCGAACTTCATGCGGGCGTCTTCAAACGCCTCGAAGCCGCACTCGTAGGGAGAATTCTTTTCGGAATCGGGCCGATAGGGGGCGATGAGTCGCCCGAGGATGACGGGCGCAAGGCCGAAGCCGAGGCCGACGAGCATGAACATCAGGACGGGAAAATAATTTTCCAGCATGTCCGGAAACCCCCATTTGAAGTCCGCGGCGTCATTGGCGCGCCGCAATTATTGTTATTGCTCGGCTCTGCGTAGAAACGCCCGCTACTGCGGGCGTTCCCGGAATGTGGTGCCGACGATGAGACTCGAACTCATACGGCTTTCGCCACTACCCCCTCAAGATAGCGTGTCTACCAATTTCACCACGTCGGCGCTTCGTTCTGACAGCGCGATAATTATAAGTGTTTTCCCGCACTGCGCAAAGGGCTCGCAACCAATTATTTCGGGATCGACTGGGCCGGCGAGGACTCGACCGGCGCCGCCGGTGCGGGGGTCGTCGCAGGCGCCGTCTGCGCCCCTTCCATGACGCTGCCCGGAGCCGCCGGCTTGTTGCTGGCGAGGAAGCTCAGCCCCAGGCTGGTCAGGAAGAACACCGTTGCCAGCACCGCCGTGGTGCGGCTGAGGAAGTTCGCCGAACCCGACGCGCCGAAGAGGCTGCCGGATGCGCCGCCGCCGAATGCAGCACCCATGTCGGCGCCCTTGCCGTGCTGGACGAGCACGAGCCCGATCACACCGAGACCTACCAGCACATGCACGGTGAGCACGAGAGAGAAGAGATAGTCACCCATCTTGAATCCTGAAAGATACGAATCGTTGAAAACTCAGACCCCACCGGCCGCGGCGCGGCAGATGGCCATGAAATCCGCCGCGGCGAGCGAGGCGCCGCCGATCAGCCCGCCGTCGACGTCCGCCACGGCGAAGATCGCCGCGGCATTGTCCGGCTTGACGCTGCCACCGTAGAGGATGCGCACGCCCCCCGCCACGCCGTGCGCCTTCAGCCAGGCGCGGATCGCGGCGTGCACTTCGGCGACCTGCGCCACGCTCGCCGAGCGCCCGGTACCGATCGCCCACACCGGCTCGTAGGCGAGCACGATCTCGCCCATCGCCGCGCCCCCGAGCACCTCGCGCACCGCCTCGAGCTGGCGACCGATCACCTCCATGACCCGCCCCTCGTCACGCTCGGGGAGGGTCTCGCCCACGCAGACGATGGGCACCAGCCCGGCCCGCAGCGCCGCCCCGGCCTTCCGACCCGCCGTGGCGTCGTCCTCGCCGAAGAGCGCGCGGCGCTCGGAATGGCCGACGATGGCGTAGCGGCAACCGAATTCCATTAGCATGGCCGCGCTCACCTCGCCCGTGTAGGCACCGGCGTCGTACTCCGACACGTCCTGCGCGCCGAGGGCCACGCCCGCTGGCCGCTGCTGCGCCTGGGCGAGATAGGGATAGGGCACGCAGACGGCCGCTTCCGTCCCCGGGACCGACACGAGGCCGTCGAGCAGGTCGCGATTGGCGGCGAGGCTGCCGTTCATCTTCCAGTTACCGGCAACGAGTCTGGTCATGGGTCGGGGAATGTCCGGGGAGATAAACCGCAGGATTATAAGGCTTGCGGACGATCAGCCGCAACGCGCCCCATGTTTGCGCCGGATTTCCGCGTGTCGACGCGGCCCCGGCGCAGCCTTTCAGCACCTGCCGCAGCGGCGCTAAGACTCCGCCGGATGCGGGAAGCCCCCGCACGTCTTTCCAAGTAATCTTGAAACGTTGGTCGCAAAAAGGGCGGAGAAGGCGTACCGCGCCCTCTTCCGCCCGATCTGTCAGCCGAAGCGACCGGTGATGTAGTCCTCGGTCTCCTTCTTCTTCGGCTTCACGAACAGCTCGTCGGTTACCCCGAACTCCACCATCTCGCCCAGGTACATGTAGGCGGTGTAGTCGGAGATCCGCGCCGCCTGCTGCATGTTGTGGGTGACGATGACGATGGTGAATTCCTCCTTGAGCTCATCGATCAGCTCCTCGATGCGCGCCGTCGAGATCGGGTCGAGCGCGGAGGTCGGTTCGTCGAGCAGGATGACCTCGGGCTTCACCGCGATCCCGCGTGCGATGCACAGGCGCTGCTGCTGGCCGCCGGAGAGGCTCATGCCGCTCTGCTTGAGCTTGTCCTTGACCTCGTCCCACAGCGCCGCCTTGCGCAGCGCCCACTCGACGCGGTTGTCCATCTCGCTGCTCGAGAGCTTCTCGTGCAGCTTCACCCCGAAGGCGATGTTGTCGTAGATCGACATCGGGAACGGGGTGGGTTTCTGGAACACCATGCCGATGCGTGCGCGCAGCACGCTGACGTCGATGTCCGAGCCGAGCAGGTTGCGGCCGTCGAACAGCAGCTGTCCGTCGGCGCGCTGCTCGGGGTAGAGGTCGTACATGCGGTTGATCGTGCGCAGCAGCGTCGACTTGCCGCAGCCCGAGGGACCGATGAAGGCGGTGCACTTGTGGCGCGCCATCTTGAAGTTGATGTTCTTGAGCGCGTGGAACTTCCCGTAATAGAAGTTGAAGTCCTTGAACTCGATTTGCGCGTCGGTGATTTCCATTCTTTTCTCCAATCCCGGCCCGCACGAGGGCAGGCGCGGATTGCGTGCGGCGGATGCCGGGTTTGATCCTTGGTCGATCCTTAGTTCACTTTCTCGGCGCGCAGGAAGACGCGCGCGATGATGTTGAGCACGAGCACACCCATCGTGATCAGGAACACGCCGGCCCAGGCCAGCTCCTGCCAGTTGGTGAAGGGGCTCATGGCGAACTTGAAGATCGTGACCGGCAGGTTGGCCATCGGCTCGTTCAGGTTCAGCGACCAGAACTGGTTGGACAGCGCGGTGAAGAGCAGCGGCGCGGTCTCGCCGGCGATGCGCGCCACAGCCAGCAGCACACCGGTGAGCACTCCCGCACGCGCCGCACGCAGGGTGACCTTGGAGATCACCACGCTCTTCGGCGCGCCGAGCGCGAAGGCCGCCTCGCGCAGCGTGTTCGGGATCAGCTGCAGCATGTTCTCGGTGGTGCGCACCACCACCGGCAGCACAATCAGCGCGAGCGCGAGCACCCCGGACCAGGCGGAGAACTTGCCGGTCTGCGCCACCACCACCGCATACACGAAGAGGCCGATCACGATCGACGGCGCCGACAGCAGCAGGTCGTTGATGAAGCGGGTGGTCGAGCCCAGCCAGTGGTTGCGGCCGTACTCGGCGAGATACACCCCGGCGAGGATGCCGATCGGGGTACCGAGCAGGGTCGCGAGCACCACCATGATCAGGCTGCCGGCGATCGCGTTGGCGAGGCCACCCACGTCGGCCCCCGGCGGCGGCGTCATCTCGGTGAAGAGCGTCAGCGAGAGCCCCGAGATCCCGAGCTCGAGCACGGTCCACAGGATCCAGGCGAGCCAGAACAGTCCGAAGGCCATGGCGGACAACGAAAGCGTCAGCGCCACGCGGTTGGTCAGTTTGCGTCTAGCGAGAAGGTTCATGTCGGTCCCCGGTCAGCCCTTCGTACCCTCGCCCTTGGCGAGACGATTCAGCAGCAGCTTCGACACCACCAGCACGACCAGGGTGATCACGAACAGGATCAGGCCCAGTTCCATCAGTGCCGCGGTATGCAGGCCGGGGTCCGCTTCCGCGAACTCGTTGGCCAGTGCCGAGGTGATGCTGTTGCCCGGCGCGAACAGCGACGCCGAGTCGAGGAAGTTGGTGTTGCCGATCACGAAGGTCACCGCCATGGTCTCGCCGAGCGCACGCCCGAGGCCAAGCATGACGCCACCGATCACGCCGGTCTTGGTGTATGGCAGCACAACCCCCCACATCACTTCCCAGGTGGTGCAGCCGACGCCGTAGGCCGACTCCTTGAGCATCGGCGGGGTCACCTCGAAGACGTCGCGCATCACCGAGGCGATGTAGGGAATGATCATGATCGCCAGGATGATGCCCGCGGCGAGCAGGCCGATGCCGAGCGGCGCACCGGCGAAGAGCTTGCCGATCACCGGAACGTGGCCGATCGAGGACTGCAGGCCAGGCTGGATGTATTTGGCGAAGATCGGCGCGAACACCAGCAGGCCCCACATGCCATACACGATCGAGGGGATGGCCGCGAGCAGCTCGATCGCGGTGCCGAGCGGGCGGCGCAGCCAGGCGGGCGCCATCTCGGTCAGGAAGAGCGCGATGCCGAAGCTCACCGGCACGGCAATCAGCAGCGCGATCACCGAGGTGACGAGCGTGCCGTAGATCGGGATCAGGCCACCGAAGTCCTCCATCGGCGGGTTCCACGCGTCCGAGAACAGGAAACCGATACCGAAGGCCTGGAGGCTGGGCCAGGAGGCGTAGACCAGGGCAAGGATGATCCCGGCGAGCAGGATCAGGGTAAGCCAGGCGAAGGACTTCGCCAGGGTACCGAACAGTCTGTCGCCGAACTTCATCGAGGCCGACGACTTGAATCCGGTCGTTTGCATGGAGCCACCAGAAAGGGCGGCCGCATCTGCGCCGCCCCCCGCGGAAAGTTTGTGGCCAAGGGCCCCGGAGGGCCCTGGCTGGACGCTGGATCGAGCCACGAGGCCGACTCCGGCTTACTTGGCGGAGAAGACCGGGTTGCCGGCGCTGTCCTTCATCTCGCCCCAGGAGGCGCGGATCAGCTCGACGGTCGCCTTCGGCAGCGGCACGTATTCCAGCTCGAGCGCCATGTCACCGCCGTTCGCGTACGCCCAGTCGAAGAACTTCAGCACCTCGGCGGCCTGCGCCGGCTTGTCCTGCGTCTTGTGCATCAGGATGAAGGTGGCGCTGGTGATCGGCCACGACTTCGCACCCGGCTCGTTGGTCAGGATCTCGTAGAACGCCGACTTGGACCAGTCGGCCCCCTCGGCGGCTGCGGCGAAGGACTCGGCGCTCGGCTCGACGAACTGGCCTTCCCTGTTCTGCATGATCGCGTGGGAGAGCTTGTTCTGCTTGGCGTAGGCGTACTCGACGTAGCCGATCGAACCCGGCAGGCGCTGCACGAAGGCCGACACGCCCTCGTTGCCCTTGCCACCCAGACCCACCGGCCACTGCACCGCGGTGCCTTCACCGATCTTCTCCTTCCACTCGGAGGAGACCTTGGAGAGGTAGTTGGTGAACACGAAGGTGGTGCCCGAACCGTCGGCACGGCGGACGACGCCGATATCCTGGTCGGAGAGCTTGAGATCGGGGTTCAGCGCGACGATCGCCGGATCGTTCCACTTGGTGATCTTGCCGTGGTAGATCGCGGCGAGCACCTCGCCGGTGAGCTTCATGTCGCCGGGCTTGATGCCTTCGAGGTTGACGACCGGAACGACCGCGCCGATCACCGTGGGGAACTGCTGCAAACCGCCTTCCGCGAGCTTCTCGGGGGTCAGCGGCATGTCGGAAGCGCCGAAGTCCACCGTCTTGGCGCCGATCTGGCGGATGCCGCCACCCGAGCCGATCGACTGGTAATTCACGCGGTTGCCGGTGGCCTTCTGGTAGGCATCGGCCCACTTCGCGTAGATCGGCGCGGGAAAGGTCGCGCCAGCACCGGTGATGTCGGCAGCGTGGGCGCTGGCGGCGAACAGCACGGACGAACACGCGGCGACGGCAAACTTGGTGGAGAAACGCATGGTGACTACCTCGGGGTTGGAAGACTGAGCCCGTAAGGTAGCAAGCGATTGTTACAGCCACGTTGCGTGTCATCGAACGGGAAGATTTGCCCTCCTCCCGCTTGCGGACGGAGTCTTGCACCCCGTCCGCGGACCTCATGCCTGCAGAATCAGGCGATCGCTTCCTCGACCACGCCGGCGATCTCGCGCGCGAGGCGCTCGACCAAGTCGCCATCGCGGCCTTCCACCATCACGCGCAGCAGGGGCTCGGTGCCGGAGGGGCGCAGCAGCACGCGCCCGCTCTCGCCGAGCGTCTGCTCCGCCTTCGCCTGCGCCGTCGCGATCGAGCCGTCCGCGCGCCAGTCGAATCCGGCCGGCATGCGCACGTTGATCAGGCGTTGGGGGTAGAACACCAGGTCCGCGCACGCGTCGGCGAGGGAAAGCCCGCGCTGCTTGAGCGCGGCCAGCACCTGCAGCGCCGAGACGATGCCGTCGCCGGTGGTGTGGCGGTCGAGGCAGATGATGTGGCCCGAGTTCTCGCCGCCGATCTTCCAGCCACGCTCCTGCAGCAGCTCGAGCACGTAGCGGTCGCCCACCTTGGCACGCGCGAAGGGCGCGCCAAGGCGCTCGATCGCGTGCTCGAAGCCGAGGTTGCTCATCAGCGTGCCGACCACGCCGTCGAGGCGGCCCTCGGCATGGCGCGCGCAGGCCACCACGTAGAGCAGCTTGTCGCCGTCGTAGATCTCGCCGCGGTGATCCACCATGATCAGGCGGTCGGCGTCGCCGTCGAGCGCGATGCCGAGGTGGGCGCCGTGCTTGAGCACCGCCTGGCGCAGGTTCTCCGGCCGGGTCGCGCCGACGCCATCGTTGATGTTGAGGCCGTTGGGCTCCACGCCCACCGGGATGATCTCGGCGCCGAGCTCATGGAAGACCTTGGGCGCGATCTGGTAGGCGGCGCCGTGGGCGCAGTCCACCGCGATACGCATGCCACGCAGGTCGAGCTCGTTGGGGAAGGTGCTCTTGCAGAACTCGATGTAGCGCCCGGCGGCATCGTCGATGCGGCGCGCCCTGCCCAGGCGGGCGGAGTCCACGCAGCCCATCGGCTCGTCGAGGTGCGCCTCGATCTCGGCCTCGAGCGCATCGGGCAGCTTGCTGCCGTCGGCCGAGAAGAACTTGATCCCGTTGTCGTAGAAGGGGTTGTGCGAGGCCGAGATCACCACGCCGGCCTGCAGGCGCAGCGCGCGCGTGAGGTAGGCCACCGCCGGGGTCGGGATCGGCCCGGCCAGCATCACGTCCACGCCTGCGGCGGCGAAGCCGGCCTCGAGCGCGGCTTCGAGCAGGTAACCGGAGATCCGCGTGTCCTTGCCGATCAGCACCGCGGGGTGTTCGCCCGCGGGCAGCTTCTCGCGCGCGACCAGGGTCACCCCCGCCGCATAGCCCAGCCTCATCACGAACTCCGGCGTGATCGGCGCGTCGCCGACCTTGCCGCGCACCCCATCGGTACCGAAATACTTGCGCGCCATCTTCGCTCCAGCAGCTTTACAAAGCGCGGATTATGACACCCCAGGCGGTGCCTTGCTCAGCATCCGGTCACGGTCGCCTTCCAGACGGCCAGCACATCCCGGGTGGCGGCGACGTCGTGAACCCGAACGATGCCCGCGCCGTTCTGCACGGCGATCAGCGCGCCGGCGACGCTGGCGGCGAGGCGTTCGCCGACCGCGCGGCCGGTCACCGCGCCGAGCATGGACTTGCGCGACAGCCCGGCGAGCACCGGCAGCCCACCCGCGCCGAAACGCGCGAGCTCGCGCAGCAGCGCGTAGTTGTGCTCGACGCGCTTGCCGAAGCCGAAGCCGGGGTCGAGCACGACGCGCTCGCGGCCCACGCCCGCCGCCTGCAGGGCGGCCACGCGCTCGTCGAGGAAGCCGATCACCTCGCCCACCACGTCGGCGTAGCGCGGGTCCTGCTGCATGGTGCGCGGCTGGCCGAGCATGTGCATCACGCACACCCCGGACTCGCCCGCGGCGACCGCCTCGATCGCGCCCGGCTCGCGGAAGGCGTTGATGTCGTTGATCATGTCCGCACCCGCCGCGAGCGCGGCGCGCATCACCGCCGGCTTCACGGTGTCGATCGACAGCGGCACCTTCCAGTCGCGCGCGGCCTCGACGAAGCGCACCACGCGCTCGAGCTCCTGCGCCTCGGGCACCGGGTCCGACCCCGGCCGGGTGGATTCGGCGCCGATGTCGAGCATCTCCGCGCCCTCCTCGAGCGCGCGCTCGGCGCGCGCCAGCGCGCGGGCGAGATCGCCGCGCAGGCCGTCGCCGGAGAAGGAGTCATCGGTCAGGTTGATGATCGCCATCACCCGGGGCTGAGACAGATCGAGCCGAAAGCGGCCGCATTGCAGGACGGACATCGGAACCTCGTCGAGGTCGGGGCGTCCGCACGGGGCTTGCGGACGCAGGAATGAAAAGGGGCCGGTCTGGCCGGCCCCCGTGAAGCGGATCTGTCGAACTCAGGCGGCTGGCGCCGGCGCGGTGGGAGCCGCGCCCGGTGCATCGTCCTTCGGGCGGCTGGGCGGAACCGAGGCCGGCTTGGGCGGACGCGGCGGCCGGCCGGCCATGATGTCGTTCACCTGCTCGGCATCGATGGTCTCCCATTCCAGCAACGCGGCCGTCATCGCCTCGACCTTGTCGCTGTTCTCCTCGAGCAGGCGTCGCGCCAGCGAGTACTGCTGGTCGATGATGCGGCGGATCTCCCCATCGACCTTCTGCATCGTCGCCTCGGACACGTTGCGGTGCGTGGTGACCTGGCGGCCGAGGAAGATCTCGCCCTCCTCCTCGCCATACACCATCGGCCCGAGCGTGTCGGACATGCCCCACTGCGTCACCATCCGGCGCGCGAGGTCGGTGGCGCGGGCGAAGTCGTTCGACGCGCCGGTGGTCATCTGCTTCATAAAGATCTCTTCGGCGATGCGGCCGCCGAACAGCACCGTGATCGTCTGCAACAGGCGCTCGCGATCCTGGCTATAGCGATCCTCGGTCGGCAGCTGCATGGTCACGCCCAGCGCACGACCGCGCGGGATGATGGTGACCTTGTGCACCGGGTCGGTCTTGTCGAGCAGGCGCGCCACCACCGCGTGGCCGGACTCGTGGTAGGCGGTGTTGCGGCGCTCCTCCTCGGGCATGACGACCGAGCGGCGCTCGGCGCCCATCATGATCTTGTCCTTGGCGCGCTCGAAGTCATCCATGTCGACCAGGCGCTTGTTGCCGCGCGCGGCGAACAGCGCGGCCTCATTCACCAGGTTGGCGAGGTCGGCACCGGCGAAGCCCGGCGTGCCGCGCGCCAGCACCTGCGGATCGACGTCGGGCGCGATCGGCACCTTGCGCATGTGCACCTTGAGGATCTGCTCGCGGCCGCGGATGTCGGGCAGCGACACGACGACCTGGCGGTCGAAGCGGCCCGGGCGCAACAGCGCGGGGTCGAGCACGTCGGGACGGTTGGTCGCCGCGATCACGATCACGCCGGTCTGGCCCTCGAAGCCGTCCATCTCGACCAGCAGCTGGTTGAGCGTCTGCTCGCGCTCGTCGTTGCCGCCGCCGAGGCCGGCGCCACGCTGGCGGCCGACCGCGTCGATCTCGTCGATGAAGATGATGCACGGCGCCTGTTTCTTGGCCTGCTCGAACATGTCGCGCACGCGCGCCGCGCCTACGCCGACGAACATCTCGACGAAGTCGGAGCCGGAGATCGAGAAGAAGGGCACCTTGGCCTCGCCCGCGATCGCCTTGGCAAGCAGCGTCTTGCCGGTACCCGGCGAGCCGACCATGAGCACGCCCTTGGGGATGCGGCCGCCGAGCTTCTGGAACTTGGACGGATCACGCAGGAACTCGACCAGCTCGAAGACCTCCTCCTTGGCCTCGTCGCAACCGGCGACGTCGGCGAAGGTGATGGTGTTGGCGGACTCGTCGAGCATGCGCGCCTTGCTCTTGCCGAACGAGAACGCCCCACCCTTGCCGCCGCCCTGCATCTGGCGCATGAAGAAGATCCACACGCCGATCAGCAGCAGCATAGGGAACCAGGACACGAACACGCTGGCGAGGAAGGACTGCTCCTCTTCCGGCTTGCTGGCGTTGATCTGCACGCCGTAGCGCATCAGGTCCGAGATCATCCAGATGTCCTGCACGCCCGGTGTATACACCGTGATCGTGCGACCCTCCTGGGTGGTGGCCTTGAGCACCCGGCCGTCGACGGTCGCGCGCGCGATCCTGCCCGCCTTGGCTTCCTCCAGGAACTGGGAGTATTCCATGGTGCTGGTCGGCGTCTGGCGCGTGTTGAACTGGTTGAATACGGTCATCAGCACGACACCGATGACCATCCAGATCGCGAGATTCTTGAAGAGATTGTTCAACGTTCTGTTCCCCGAAAGCCATTGCGGCCTGTACGCGACTGACCGATTCTAGTGGCGAATGTTCCCATGGGCAAACCAATGGAGCGCATAGCGCGGCCCAATCGCTCCCCCGGCAAGCCGGTTCAGGGCCGGCGCGGCCCCTTGCCGAGCAGATAGACCTCGGCGCTGCGGTCGCGCGAGGCCTTGGGCTTGCGCACCTGCACCGAGGCGAACGCCGCTTCCATCTGCTTGCGAAACTCCATGAAGCCCTCGCCCTGGAACACCTTGACCACAAACTGCCCGCCCGGCTTGAGGTGACGCGCCGCGAAATCGAGCGCCAGCTCGCAGAGATTGACCGAACGTGCCTGGTCGACCGTCGCGACCCCGGAAAGGTTCGGCGCCATGTCCGAAAGCACCACGTCGACGCTCGCGCCGCCGAGGCGCGACTCAAGCTCCTCGAGCACCGCGTCCTCGGTGAAGTCGCCGAGCAGGAAATCCACCCCCGCCACCGGCTCCATCGGCAGCAGATCGAGGGCGAAGATGCGCGCCTTCGGGCCGCAGCGCCTGACCGCGACCTGGCACCAGGAGCCGGGCGCCGCGCCCAGATCCACCACCACCGCGCCGGGCCGCAGCAGGCGGTCGCGCTCGTCGATCTCGAGCAGCTTGAAGGCGGCGCGCGCACGATAGCCCTCGGCCTGGGCGCGCTGCACCCAGGGATCGTTCACATGATCGTGCACCCAGGCACGGCTGGTCTTGTTCTTCTTCATCCCTTGCTCCATCCGCGACGGCCATGCATGGCACGCACGGGGTAGAATCCGCGTCCCGGGCTTCACCCATCCAGAGATTTGCAATGACCGAGCTTACCCCGGCCGAGCGCAGCGACCTTCGCGCCCGCGCCCACCACCTGAATCCCGTCGTGACCGTCGCCGGCAACGGCCTCACGCCGGCCGTCCTCGCCGAGATCGAGCGCGCCCTGCAGGCGCACGAGCTCATCAAGGTCAAGGTCCAGGGCGCCGAACGCGAGCAGCGCGAGGCCTTGATGCAGGAGCTGTGCACCGCGGTGGACGCCGCCCCGGTGCAACACATCGGCAGCATCCTCGTCGTGTGGCGCGCACGCCGCGAGGACGAGAAGACCGCCGCGCCCGCCGAGAAGAAGCCGGCGCGCGCCTCCACCGCCAAGTCGGCCGCGGCCTTCGCCGCCGCTGCGCGTCGC
>NZ_AMXF01000074.1 GCF_000310225.1 Thauera phenylacetica B4P | reverse complement strand
CCGCCACGTCGTCGCCGGATGCCGCCGCGCCCGCGCGCAGCGTGCTGCTGCTCATCAACCCCGTGGCGGAGGCGTGCCGCTTCCGCCTGCCCGCGGGCGAATGGTCGGCGGTCTTCGACAGCGTCCGGGCCGACGGCCGCCCGGCGCCGCAGCCGCCCGGCCACGCAACGAATCCCGTCGAACACACGCTGCCCGCGCGCGCCGTGCTCGTCCTGCTCGAATCCGCACAACACCACCAGGAGTCCTGATCATGCCTGCCGAAGCTGCCAACCGACGACGGATCCTCACGCGCCGCACCCTCGCCCTCGTGCTCGCCGGCGGGCGCGGCTCGCGCCTGCGCGATCTCACCAACGTGCGCGCCAAGCCGGCGGTACACTTCGGCGGCAAGTTCCGCATCATCGACTTCGCGCTGTCGAACTGCATGAACTCGGGCCTGCGCCGCATCGGCGTGATCACCCAGTACAAGTCGCACTCGCTGCTGCGCCACCTGCAGCGCGGCTGGAGCTTCCTGCGCAACGAGATGGGCGAGTTCGTCGACCTGCTGCCGGCGCAGCAGCGCACCGACGAGGAACACTGGTACCAGGGCACGGCCGACGCGGTGTTCCAGAACCTGGACATCATCCGCAACTCCACCCCGCCCGACTACATCGTGGTGCTCGCCGGCGACCATGTGTACAAGATGGACTACTCGATCATGCTCGAGGACCACGTCGCCAGCGGTCGTGGCGTCACCGTGGGCTGCATCGACGTGCCGCGCGAGGAGGCCAAGGCCTTCGGCGTGATGGCGATCGACGAGCGTCGCCACATCACCGCCTTCGTCGAGAAGCCCGCCGACCCGCCGCCGATGCCGGGCAACCCGGAGCTGTCGCTCGCCAGCATGGGCATCTACGTGTTCTCGGCCGATTACCTCTACCACCTGCTCGAGGACGACGCGAAGAATCCGGACTCCAGCCACGACTTCGGCAAGGACCTGATCCCGCGCGCGGTGGCCGAGCACCAGGCGCTCGCCCACCCGTTCACGCTCTCGGCGATCGCCGCCCCGCCCTTCTCCGGCCCCTACTGGCGCGACGTTGGCACGGTGGACGCCTACTGGGCGGCCAACCTCGACCTCGCCTCGACCACGCCCGCGCTCAACATGTACGACAAGGACTGGCCGATCTGGACCTACCAGGAGCAGCTGCCGCCGGCCAAGTTCGTCCATGACCTGGACGGCCGCCGCGGCGAGGCGATCAACGCGCTGGTGTCGGGCGGCTGCATCGTCTCGGGCTCGACGGTGCGCCAGTCGGTGCTGTTCTCCAACGTGCTGGTGCGCTCCTACAGCACGATCGAGCAGGCGGTGGTGCTGCCCGATGTGCAGATCAACCGCCACTGCCGCCTGAAGAAGGTGGTCATCGACCGCAGCTGCGTGATCCCCGAGGGCACCGTGATCGGCGAGGACGCCGAGGATGATGCGCGCCGCTTCCACCGCACCGAGGGCGGCGTGGTGCTGGTGACGCGCGAAATGCTCGACCGACTCTGAGCCAAGGAAAAGAAGATGCGGATCCTTCAGGTTTGTGCCGAGATCTTCCCGCTGCTGAAGACGGGCGGGCTGGCCGACGTCGCCGGGGCGCTGCCGCCGGCCCTGGGCGCGCTCGGGGCCGGGCTGCGGGTGCTGCTGCCCGGCTTCGACGCCATCCTCGCCGGGCTGGAGTCGCCCGTCGAAGTCGCCCGCCTGCAACCGCCGGGCGCGATGGGGAGCCACCCCGCGCGCCTGCTGCGGGGGCGCCTGCCCGCGGTCGGGGTGGACGCCTACGTGATCGACGCTCCCGGCTGGTACCGGCGCACGGGCGGCCCCTACGCCGACGCCGGGCAGCAGCCCTACGCCGACAACCACCTGCGCTTCGGCCTGCTCGGGTGGACTGCCGCCGAGCTCGCGCAGGGGCTGGACGCGTCCTGGCAGCCCGACGTGCTGCACGCGCACGACTGGCACGCCGGCCTCGTCCCCGCCTGGCTGCAGGCCGCGGCGATGAGCGGGCGGAAGTTGCCGGGTTGCGTGTTCACGGTGCACAACCTCGCCTACCAGGGCCTGTTCCCGCGCGCCTGCTTCGACGCGCTCGGGCTGCCGGCGCATTTCTTCTCGATCCACGGCGTGGAGTTCCACGGCCATCTCAACTTCATGAAGGCCGGGCTGTACTACGCCGAGCGCGTCACCACGGTGAGCCCGAGCTATGCGCGCGAGATCCAGGCACCGGAACAGGGCTGCGGGCTGGACGGACTCTTGCGCGCCCGCGCGCACGAGCTCTCGGGCATCCTCAATGGGGTCGATGCGGCGGTGTGGGATCCGGCCACCGACGCCCTGCTTCCCGCGCGCTACACGGCGGACGACCTGGCCGGCAAGGCGCGCTGCCGCAGCGCGCTGCGCCGCGAGCTCGGGCTGGCGGGCAAGGCCGAGGGCCCGTTGTACTGCGTGGTGAGCCGGCTCACCGAGCAGAAGGGCCTGCACCTGGTGCTGCAGGCGCTGCCCGCGCTGCTGGCCGATGGCGGCCAGTTCGCCCTGCTCGGCAGCGGCGACGCCGGTCTGGAGGCCGCCTTCCGCGACGCGGCCGCGGCGACGCCGGATGCGGTGGCGGTGCGTCTCGGCTACGACGAGGCCTTCGCCCACCGCCTGATCGCCGGCAGCGACGTGATCCTGGTGCCCTCGCACTACGAGCCCTGCGGGCTGACCCAGCTCTACGGCCTCAAGTACGGCACCCTTCCCCTGGTGCGCCGCGTCGGTGGACTGGCCGACACGGTGGCCGACACGCGGCTGGAGACGCTGGACACGGACGCCACCGGCTTCGTCTTCGAGGAGTTCTCCGCCGCCGCACTCGAGCGCACGCTGCAGCGCGTGCAAGCCCTCCACCGCCGCCCGGCCGAATGGCGACGCGTGCGCGCCCGTGGCATGGCGCGGGATTTCGGCTGGACCCGCGCCGCCACCGAATACCTCGCCCTCTACCGCAGCCTCATGCCGATGTCGGCGCTCCCGTAGACGCGAAAGCCGCCCCGCCGACGCGCAACGCCGCCCAAGCGCAGCATTCGCGCCTGCCGGCGCTCCTACAGGAAACCATCACGGCGCGGAGGGCGACACGAGCATCGAGCCCGCACCGCCTCCTGTAGGAGCGCCAGCAGGCGCGAAGGAGACCCCGCCGACGCGGGTCGCATGCTCGAAGGCCCGATTCGCGGCTGCCGCCGCTCCTACAGGAACCATCGCGGCTCGGTGGGCCGCACGAGCATCGAGCCCGCACCGCCTCCTGTAGGAGCGCCGGCAGGCGCGAAGGAGACCCCGCCGACGCGGGTTGCAAGCTCCAAGCCCCGATTCGCGGCGGCCGCCGCTCCTACAGGAACCATCCCCGCTCGGAGGGCCGTACGAGCACCGAGCCCTCGCCGCCTCCTGTAGGAGCGCCGGCAGGCGCGAAGGACGCGGCGCCGACGCAGCCACCTTCGTCGCGCCTTCCCTTGCGAAAGGCCTAAAATGCCGGGTTTCGCCCCCGCGTGTCATGTGCCGCGGGCGGGCGCCACCCGTTTTCCGGAACGCCAACGAGTTCTCATGGATCTTGCCCAGTTCACCCTGCAGTACGACCGCCCGAGCGACGACGTCGACTCGCTCAAGCGTGCGATCGCCAACAAGCTGATGTACCAGATCGGCAAGAACCCGGAATCGGCGCTGCCCGAAGACTGGCTGCACGCGGTCGCCTACACGGTGCGCGACCACCTGCTCGAGCGCTGGATGAAGACCACGCGGGCGAGCTACGCGCAGGACGTCAAGCGCGTCTACTACCTGTCGATGGAGTTCCTCATCGGCCGCAGCCTGGGCAACGCCATGCTCGCGCTCGAGCTCGCCGGCCCGGTGCGCGAGGCGCTGCGCGCGCTCGACATCGACCCCGACAGCCTGCCCGAGCTCGAGCCCGACGCTGCGCTCGGCAACGGCGGCCTCGGCCGCCTGGCGGCCTGCTTCCTCGACTCGATGGCGACGCTCGGCGTGCCCGGCTTCGGCTACGGCATCCGCTACGACTACGGCATGTTCCGCCAGCAGATCGTCGACGGGCAGCAGGTCGAGGTGCCCGACTACTGGCTCACCCACGGCAACCCTTGGGAGTTTCCCCGCCCCGAGATCCGCATGCGCATCCGCTTCGGCGGGCACCTGCAGGAGGACGGCGGGCAGGTGCACTGGGTGGGCACCGACGACGTGCTGGCGATGGCCTACGACTCGATCATCCCCGGCTACGGCACCGAGGTGACCAACACGCTGCGCCTGTGGTCGGCGCGTGCGACCGAGGAGATCGACCTCTCGGCCTTCAACCGCGGCAACTACTTCGGCGCGGTGGAAAGCAAGAACCACTCCGAGAACGTGTCGCGCGTGCTCTATCCGGACGACTCCACCCTCGAGGGCCGCGAACTGCGCCTGCGCCAGGAATATTTCTTCGTCTCCGCCAGCCTGCAGGACATCCTGCGCCGCTACCGCGTCGGCCACGGCGACTTCGAGGCCCTGCCCGACAAGGTCAGCATCCACCTCAACGACACCCACCCGGTGCTTGCGGTGCCCGAGCTGATGCGCCTGCTGGTCGACGAGCACGGGCTGGCGTGGGAGCACGCCTGGGCGCTGTGCCGGCGGGTGTTCTCCTACACCAACCACACCCTGATGCACGAGGCGCTGGAGACCTGGCCGCTGGAGATGCTCGGCCGCGTGCTGCCGCGCCACCTGCGCCTCATCTTCGACATCAACGCGCACTTCCTCGCCGAGCTCAACGCCGAGCTCGGGCCCGACGTCGAGCGCATGCGCCGCATGTCGCTGATCGACGAACAGGGCGAGCGACGGGTACGCATGGCCTACCTGGCGATCGTCGCCTCGCACTCGGTGAATGGCGTGTCGGCGTTGCACTCGGCGCTGATGCGCGAGTCGATCTTCGCCGACTTCGCGCGCGTGTGGCCGCAGCGCTTCAACAACAAGACCAACGGCGTGACCCCGCGGCGCTGGCTGGCGCACGCCAACCCGGGGCTGGCGGCGCTGATCGACAGCCGCATCGGCCCGGGATGGCGGCGCGACCTGGAGCAGCTCCACGGCCTGCGCGCGCACGCCGACGATGGCGACTTCCTGCACACGCTGCGCGCGGTGAAGCAGGCCAACAAGCTGCGCCTCGCGCAGTGGATCGGCCAGCACTGCGGCCTCCACGTCGATCCGGCGGCGCTCTTCGATGTGCACGTCAAGCGCATCCACGAGTACAAGCGCCAGCTGCTCAACGTGCTGCACCTGGTGAGCCGCTACCAGCGCATCCTCGCCGAACCGGACGCCGAGCACGTGCCGCGGGTGGCGATCTTCTCCGGCAAGGCGGCCTCGGCCTACCGCATGGCCAAGCTGGTGATCCGCCTCATCAATGACGTGGCCGCGGTCATCAACGCCGATCCGCGTGTCGGTGATCGCCTCAAGGTGGTCTTCGTACCCAACTTCTCGGTGAGCCTGGCGGAGCTGATCATCCCCGCGGCCGACCTCTCCGAGCAGATCTCCACCGCCGGCACCGAGGCCTCGGGCACCGGCAACATGAAGCTCGCGCTCAACGGCGCGCTCACCATCGGCACGCTGGATGGCGCCAACGTCGAGATCCGCGAGCAGGTCGGCGAGGACAACGTCTTCATCTTCGGCCACACCGCGGCCGAGGTGGCGCAGATCCGCAACGGCGGCTATCAGCCGCGCCAGTACTACGAGCGCGACCCGCAACTGGCCGCGGCGCTCGACGCGATCCGCGAGGGCCTCTTCAGCCCGGACGAGCCGGGGCGCTACCAGGCGATCTTCGACACCCTGGTGAACTGGGGCGACCACTACCTGCTGCTGGCCGACTACGCGAGCTATCTCGACGCCCAGGCCGAGGCCGACGCGCGCTATCGCGACTTGCTGCAATGGAGCCGGTGCAGCCTGCTCAACATCGCCGGCATGGGGGTGTTCTCGTCCGACCGCACCATCGCCGAGTACGCGCGCACGATCTGGCACACCGCGCCGCTTCACATCGGCAGCCCGGGCGGGCTGTGAGGGGAAGGCGCGGATAAGCGCATTGGATCACGGGGTCGCACCGTTTCCATGACGCGGCCCGCCGAGTCCGCGCGATAATCATGCTGCAGTGCACGCAAAGACAGGGAGCCCATCGTGGCGACAGCAGAACTCGAAGACATCCTCGAACGGCACCGGCGCGATCCGCTGCAGTTGCTGCAGATCCTGATCGAGCTCCAGGCCCGCGACGGCTGGCTGGCGCCCGCCACCCTCGGCGCGCTGGCGGACGCGCTCGGCATGCCGCGCGCCCGCGTCGAGAGCACGGCGAGCTTCTACAGCTTCCTGCACACCCGGCCGGCGGGCGAGTACCGCATCCTGTTCTCGGACAACATCACCGACCGCATGCTCGGCAACCAGGCGCTGATGCAGGCGCTGTGCGACAAGCTGTGGCTGCAGCCGGGCAAGGTATCGGAGGACGGCCTGGTGAGCGTGGCAACCACGTCGTGCACCGGCATGTGCGACCAGGGGCCGGCGCTGCTGGCCAACGGGCGCACGGTCACCCGCCTCACCCCGGAACGCATCGACGAGATTGCGCACCTGATCCGCCGCCGCGTGCCGGTGGGCGACTGGCCGCCGGAGTGGTTCCACGTCGAGGACAACATCCGCTGCCGCGACGTGCTGCTCGACCACGGCCTGGCACCGGGCCAAGCCCTCGCCGCCGCGCTCGAGCGCGGGGCGACGAGCATCCTTGGCGAGATCGAACGCTCCGCGCTGCGCGGCCGCGGCGGCGCGGGCTTCGGCAGCGACATCAAGTGGCGCTCGTGCCGCGACGCCTGGGGCGACGCGCACTACGTGATCTGCAACGCCGACGAGGGCGAGCCCGGCACCTTCAAGGACCGCGTGCTGCTCGCGAGCTACTTCGACCTGGTGGTCGACGGCATGTGCATCGCCGGCATGGCGATCGGTGCCAACAAGGGCTTCATCTACCTGCGCGGCGAATACCGCTACCTGCTCGACCGCCTCGAGACCCGCCTCGCCCAGCGCCGCGAGCAGGGCCTGCTCGGGCGCAACATCCTCGGCCGCGGCTTCACCTTCGACATCGAGATTCACCTCGGCGCCGGGGCCTACATCTGCGGCGAGGAGTCCGCGCTCATCGAGTCGCTCGAGGGCAAGCCGGGCAAGCCGCGCATCCGCCCGCCCTTCCCGGTCACCAACGGCTACCGTGGCCAGCCGACCACGGTGAATAACGTCGAGACGCTCGCGCTCGCGGCGTTGATCGCGGTGCGCGGTGGCGAGTGGTTCCGCGCCATCGGCACGCCGGCCTCGACCGGCACCAAGCTGCTCTCGGTGTCGGGCGACGTGGCGCGCCCGGGGATCTACGAGTTTCCCTTCGGCGTCAGCGTCGCCGAGGTGCTCGAGGCCGCCGGCGCGCGCGACACGCAGGCGGTGACCAGCGCGGGTGCGGCCGGGCATTGCCTGGCGGCGGACGAGTTCGGCCGCCGCATCGCCTTCGAGGACGTGGCCACCGGCGGCTCGATCATGGTGTTCGACGCCTCCCGCGACATGTTCGAGGTGGCGCGCAACTTCGCCCACTTCTTCGCGCATGAGAGTTGCGGCTTCTGCACGCCCTGCCGCGTCGGCACCGCGGTCAATGCGCGCCTGCTGGACAAGCTCGCCGCCGACCACGGCTCGCCCTACGACCTCGACGAGATGGCGAAGATGCACCGGCTGATGCAGGGCGCCAGCCACTGCGGCCTGGGCAACACGGCGACGATCGCGATCGACGACATGCTGGTCAAGTTCCGCCCCGCCTTCGAGCGGCGCCTGCACTCGCCCGACTACGAGCCCGCGTTCGATCTCGACGCCGCGCTGTCGCAGGCGCGCCGGATGACCGGCCGCGACGACCCCGGCGCCCACCTCGGCGACAACCGCGGGGCGCTGGCCGAGGAGCGCGCCCATGCGCACGGCCGCGCCACCACGGCCGGCGTGCAGGACGCCCCCGCCTCCGCCGAGCCCGCCTCGGCAAAGGATCTGCAGCCATGAACGATTCCTTCCTGCTCGACGGCGAGGACATCCCCTTCACGCCCGGCCAGACGGTAATGCAGGCCGCAGCCGCCGCGGGCAAGTACATCCCGCACCTTTGCTGGCATCCGGACTTCGCCGCGCACGGCTCGTGCAAGCTGTGCACGGTCAAGATCGGCGGTCGCTTCGCCACGTCCTGTACGGTGCGCGCCGCTGCCGGCCAGGAGGTGGAGAACCGCACGGACGAGCTCGACGCCAAGCGCCGCACGCTGCTGCAACTGCTGTTCGTCGAAGGCAACCACTTCTGCCCCTCGTGCGAGAAGAGCGGCGACTGTGCGCTGCAGGCCACCGCCTACGAGATGGGGATGCTGACGCCGCACTTCGACCACTTCTACCCCGACCGCCCGGTCGACGCCTCGCACCTCGAGGTGCTGCTCGAGTTCAACCGCTGCATCCTGTGCGAGCTGTGCGTGCGTGCCAGCCGCGATGTCGATGGCAAGAACGTGTTCGCGCTCGCCGGGCGCGGCACCCGGTCGCACCTGGTGGTCAACAGCGACACGGGGCGTCTCGCCGACACCGACTTCGCCGCCACCGACCGCGCCGCCGCGGTGTGCCCGGTGGGGGTGATCCTTAAAAAACGGGTGGGCTTCGCGGTGCCGATCGGGCAGCGCACCTACGACCGCCAGCCGATCAGCGCGAGCATGGGCGCCAACGACAAGGCCGGCGCGGGCATCGGGGAGGCCGGCTGATGCGCATCGAGACCACGAACGGCGCGGGCGGCGCGCCGCGCAAGCTCAAGGTGGCGACCGTGTCGCTGGCCGGCTGCTTCGGCTGCCACATGTCCTTCCTCGACATCGACGAGCGCATCCTGCCGCTGCTCGAGCTCATCGAGTTCGACCGCTCACCGCTCACCGACATCAAGCACTGCGGCCCCTGCGACATCGGCCTCATCGAGGGCGGGGTGTGCAACGCCGAGAACGTGCACGTGCTGCGCGAGTTCCGCGCCAACTGCAAGGTGCTGATCGCGCTCGGCGCGTGCGCGGTCAACGGCGGCCTGCCGGCGCAGCGCAACCACCTCGAGCTCGCCGACATCCTGCAGGAGGTCTACCGTACCGGCCACGGCCTCGCCGAGGGCAGCCGCATCCCCGATGACCCGGAGCTGCCGCTGCCGCTGAACCAGGTCCATCCGGTGCATGAGGTGGTGAGGATCGACTACTTCTTGCCGGGCTGCCCGCCCTCGGGCGATGCGATCTGGGCCTTCCTGACCCAGTTGATCGAGGGCAAGGCCCCCCGCCTTGCCCACGGCCAGCTGCATTACGACTAAGGCCGCTTTCGCGCCTGCCGGCGCTCCTACAGAAACCCTCGCGGTGCGGTGCGACGCAGGAGCGGCGGCAGCCGCGAAGCGGACGACTGGAGGTGCGATGCGCGTGCCGTTCCCGATTGCCGTCTTCGCGCCTGCCGGCGCTGCTACCGAAACCCTCGCGGTGGGATTCTTGCTGCGCAAGCGCGGCGCCCCCCACAGAACTCTTACTCAAAAACGCGAAGGACACCAGCCATGAACTTCGAACTCGAAACCGCCTCGGTTCCCGGCGAAAACCTGCGCCGCGTCGCCATCGACCCCGTGTCGCGCGTGGAGGGCCACGGCAAGGTCACCATCCTGCTCGACGAGAACAACAAGGTGCACCAGGTGCGCCTGCACATCGTCGAGTTTCGTGGCTTCGAGCGCTTCATCCAGGGCCGCCCGTACTGGGAGGTGCCGGTGATGGTGCAGCGCCTGTGCGGCATCTGCCCGGTCTCGCACCACCTCGCGGCGAGCAAGGCGCTCGACCTCATCGTCGGCGCGAGCAAGGTCACCCCGACCGCCGACAAGATGCGCCGCCTGATGCACTACGGCCAGATCCTGCAGTCCCACGCGCTGCACTTCTTCCACCTGTCCTCGCCCGACCTGCTGTTCGGCTTCGGCTCCGAGGTCGGCCGGCGCAACATCGTCGGCGTGGCGCAGCAGTATCCCGACATCGCGAAGAAGGGCATCCTGCTGCGCAAGTTCGGCCAGGAGGTGATCCGCCTCACCGCGGGCAAGCGCGTACATGGGACCGGCGCGGTGCCGGGCGGCGTCAATCGTTCGCTGACCGCCGACGAGCGCAAGGACCTGCTGAAGGACGCCTACCAGATGATCGCCTGGAGCCGCGACGCGGTGCGCATCATCAAGGAGCTCCACCAGCAGGACCCGGCGCTCTACGACCACTTCGGCACCGTGCGCTCGAGCTTCATGGGCCTGGTCGCACCCGACGGCAGCCTCGACCTCTACCACGGCGTGCTGCGCGCCAAGGACGCCGACGGCCGGATCCTCTTCGACCAGGTGGACTATCAGACCTACGACCGCCTCATCACCGAGGAGGTCAAGCCCTGGAGCTACATGAAGTTCCCCTACTTCACCTCGATGGGCCCCGAGGCCGGCTGGTACAAGGTCGGCCCGCTCGCGCGCGTGCAGAACTGCGACAGCATCCCCACGCCGTTTGCCGAGCACGAGCGCCGCGAGCTCGTCGCCTACGCCGGCGGCAAGCCGCTGCATGGCAGCCTGGCCTTCCACTGGGCGCGCATGATCGAGATGCTGTTCGCCGCCGAGACCATCAAGGACCTGCTGCACGACGACGACCTCTCCGGCACCGAGCTGATGGCCGGCGGCGAGCGTCGGCGCGAGGGCGTGGGCGTGATCGAGGCGCCGCGCGGCACCCTCTTCCACCACTACCAGGTGGGTGACGACGACCTCGTCACCATGGCCAACCTGATCGTCTCCACCACCAACAACAACCAGGCGATGAACACCGCCGTGCGCGAGGTGGCGAAGCAATACCTCGACGGGCAGGAGATCACCGAGGGCCTGCTCAACCACATCGAGGTCGCCATCCGCGCCTTCGACCCCTGCCTGTCCTGCGCCACCCACGCGCTCGGCAAGATGCCGCTCGAGGTCACGCTGGTGGATGCCGAGGGCACGGAGCTGGACCGGAAGTACAAGGCGTGAGCGCTGTGGCCAGCGGGGACGGTGCGCCGGTGCAGCGGCACGAAGCGCCTGCGCCGGGCTCCGGGCTGGAGGCGGTGGTACCCGCGCCAGTGCTGGTTTTCGGCTGGGGCAACCCGAGCCGGGGGGACGATGCGCTCGGGCCGCTGTTCGTCGACGCGGTCGAGGCGCTGAAGCTGCCCGGCGTCGAATGCCTCACCGACTTCCAGCTCCAGGTCGAGCACGCGCTGGACCTGAAGGGGCGCGCGCGGGTGCTGTTCGTCGATGCCTCGGCCGATGCGGCGGCGCCCTTCACGTTCGAGCGTATCGAGCCTGCACGCGATGCGAGCTTCACCACGCATGCGGTGTCGCCGCACGCGATCCTCCAGGTGTTTCGCGAAGTTGAAGCCGAGCCTCCGCCTCCATGCTGGCTGCTGGCGATTCGAGGAGAAGGCTGGGAGCTTGGTGCTCCGACGAGCGCCACCGCGCGAGAGAACCTGCGTGCGGCGATCGCCTGGTCGCGAACCTGGCTTGCACAGGGCTGAGCCGCGCCGGGCTCATTCGACCAGGCTGCGCGTGACGCCCTGGTCCCACACCTGCCGCATCGCCTGCGCAATCGGGCCGAACCCGCCGCGCATCCCCGCCTCGACGAGCATTCCCGCACCCACGTCCGCGACCGCATCCGCCACTTCGGACAGGATCTCGCGCGCCTGCGCCCCGCCCAACCCGCAATGCCGCTGCGCGAACTGCAGCATCACCTTGGCGCTTGGCCACGACTTGCGACCGTCGAGCGTCAAGGCCATCACATCTCTCGGCAGATAGACCTGGGTCGTGACGATGTCGTAGGCCGGGGCGCAGCCGACAGGATGGTCTGGCGCCTCATACACCACGCCGAAATTCTTCAGATGCGCATCGCCATTGCGTAGCGCGCAGCACACCGCCAGCAGCCGGAAGAGGTGGGCGAGTGTCTGCAGGCGTTGCCCGGGCGAAACGAAGCAGGCCAGCGTTTTCGCCAGCGCTTCGTAGCTCCCGTCGTACTTGGCGGCGACCGGCAGCCCCTGCAGCACGCAGGCGTCCTCGAAGCCCAGGTAACGCCCCGTCTCGTCCAGATCGAAGCGCTCGACGACCAGGAAGCGCCCGTTGTCGGACAAGGCGTGGGCGGGAACCGGCAAGCCGGCGCGCAGCGCGACCTGCAGGCAGAAATACTCGTTGGCCGCGAGCTCGGGAAACTCGTCCGCCTCCCAGGTCTTGACGATGTGCGTGGCGCCCCGCACGGTCAGGCTACGTCGCCCGTCGCCGGAGAGCGACCAGGCACGCTCATCACGCACCAGCACCTTGGGCTGTACGCCGGAAACACCGCTCGAAGTTGCAAAACGTTCGACGAGGTCGGCGAACAGGTCCTCCGCTCCGCCATAGGCCAGGATCTCCGCCACGCTCTGCATCGGCTGCGTGCCCCCGGCGTTCGCTGACTCCTCGCCGTAGCGCAGCCGACCGATCTGCGCCGGCCCGACGATCTTAAGCAGGGCGAGGTCGTCAAACCCCGGCACGGTTTTGCGAAAACGCCGCTCGAGCACAGCGCGCAAACGCCCCTCTGGCAGATTCATCTGGAACACCGGATGGAGTCCGTCCGGATACTCATAGCCGGCGAGCTTCAGCGGCATGGTCAGCGAAACAGCCTCGCTCGGCCGCGCAGCAGGGTCGTAGGCAAAGGCGCAACGTCGCGGATCCGATCCCACTCGATCGAGCCGTCCGCTCAGCACGCCATCCGCCCACACCTTCAGCATCATCGTCTCCCGCGCTCCGCGAGCAGATCATCCAGCGTCGGCAGTCGCCCCTCGGGCATCACCTGCAACTCCAGCCCCAGCAACGCGCAGATGCGGAGGACCTTTCGGATACCGATCTCGCCGATGCTGCCGTTCTCGAGCTGCGACAGGCTGGTACGGCCGACACCTGCGAGGCGTGCGAGTTCGTCCTGGGTGAGTCCGCGTGCCTGGCGCGCCGAGCGAAGCCTCGAGCCGATTTCGATCATGTCCATGATCTGTATATTAAACAAAAAGCCGTTTTTTTGGCCCCATGTTTTATATACTGAACATAAACGATGTCTACGCACCGAACGTGCGTTTTCCGATGCAGCGATCTGTCTCCGGGGAGGCGGATCCCGCTCGCGGGTTCCCCGTGCCTATGCCAACCCGCGCAGCTGCTCCAGCGCCTCTTCCACGCGCTCGACCGCGATCACCGTCAAACCTTCGATCGGCTGTTTCGGTGCGTTCGCGCGCGGCACGATGGCGGTGTCGAAGCCGAGCTTGGCGGCTTCCTTCAGGCGCTCCTGCCCGCGCGGCGCGGGGCGGATCTCACCCGCGAGGCCGACCTCGCCGAACACCGCGAGGCCGCGCTTCAAGGGTCGGTCGCGCAGCGAGGACACGATCGCGAACAGGATCGCGAGGTCGGCCGCCGGCTCGGTGATCTTGACCCCACCGACGGCGTTGACGAACACGTCCTGGTCGAAGCACACCACGCCGGCGTGGCGATGCATGACCGCGAGCAGCATCGCCAGGCGGTTCTGCTCCAGCCCCACCGACAGGCGCCGGGGGTTGGGGCTCTGCGACGAATCGACCAGCGCCTGCACCTCGACCAGCAGCGGGCGGGTGCCTTCCTGGGTGATCAGCACGCAGCTGCCGGCGACCTGCTGCGAATGCTGCGACAGGAAGATCGCCGAGGGGTTGGAGACGCCGCGCAGGCCGCGCTCGGTCATGGCGAATACGCCGAGCTCGTTCACCGCCCCGAAGCGGTTCTTGAACGCGCGGATGAGGCGGAAGCTGGAGTGGGTGTCGCCCTCGAAGTAGAGCACGGTGTCGACGATGTGCTCGAGCACGCGCGGGCCGGCAAGCGTACCGTCCTTGGTGACGTGGCCCACCAGGATCAGGCTGGTGCCGCTCTGCTTGGCGAAGCGCGTGAGCTGGGCGGCGCACTCGCGCACCTGGGCGACCGAGCCAGGGGCGGACTGCAGGGCCTCGGAATAGACGGTCTGGATCGAGTCGATCACCGCCACGCGCGGGCGCGCCTCGCGCAGGGTGTGCAGGATGCGCTCGAGGTTGATCTCGGCGAGCATCTGCAGGGGCGAAGGCGGCAGCTGCAGGCGCTGGGCGCGCAGCGCGACCTGCTCGCCAGACTCTTCGCCGCTGACGTAGATCACGCCCCCGACCGACTTGCCGCCCTTGGCCGCAGCGCCCTCGCCACCGGCGGCCGGGCGGGTCGCGGCCAGGTTGGACAGCGCCTGCAGCAGCAGGGTGGACTTGCCGATGCCCGGGTCGCCACCGATCAGCACGACCCCACCGGAGACGAGGCCGCCGCCGAGCACGCGGTCGAACTCATCCAGCCCGGTGGGCTGGCGCGGCTCCTCGCGCGGCTCGAGCGCGGATAGCGGCTGCAGCCGGCTGGTCTCGCCGGCGAGCGCGGCGAAGCGGCTGCCCGCGGCCGGCGCGGCGGGCTCGAGCACGGTCTCGACGAGGGTGTTCCAGGCCTGGCACTGCGGGCACTGGCCCTGCCAGCGCACGGCCTGCGCACCGCATTCGGTGCAGACGAAAGCGGATTTCTGGCGTGCCATCAGGGTCTTCCGATACGGCGACAGGGCTGCGGCAGCGGCCGCAGCTTGCGGGGGATCAGTCCTCGTCCTGCTCGGCCGCGATGCGGGAGAACTCCTCGCACACGTGGTCGGCGAAGGCGTTGATCAGCCGCGAGCGGAACTTGTCGCGCGGCAGGATGACCTCGAGCGGGGTGTGCAGGCGCGGCTGCAGCGGGATCGCCACCAGCCGGCCCTCTTCCACGTCGCGCCGGATCGCGCGCCCGGAGGCGATCGCGAAGCCGAGGCCCGCAGCCGCGAGCTGCTTGACCGCGGCGAGGCTGCCGAGCTCGGCGCACAGGGTGATCTGGCTGCCCGCGATGCCGGCGGCCTCGAAGAATTCGTCGGCGATCTGGCGGATGCCGTTGCCCGGGTCACGATCGATGAAGGGGTGGCCGACGAGGTCGCGCGCGGTGAGCTCCTTGAACTTCGCCAGCGGATGGTCGGGGCTGCAGATCACCAGCAGGTCGTCGCGCGCGGCGCTGCGGCGTTCGATGCTGGGCTGCTCGGTGGCGATCTCGATGAGGCCGAGGTCGAGGTCGCGCGCGGCAACACGGTCCTCGGTGAGCTTGGAGGTGCCGACCACGACCCGCGGCAGCACGCCGGGGTAGCGGCGCTTGAAGCTCTCCAGCACCTGCGGCAGCCAGTAGGCGGCGATCGTGGTGCTGGTGCCGATGCGCAGCTGGCCGGCGAGCTCGTCGGTGAGCTCGGAAACGCGCGAGTCGAGCTCGGCCGACAAACCGAGGATGCGCTCGGCGTAGGCGAGCACGAGCTCGCCCGCGGCGGTGAGCGTGATCTT
Source organism: Thauera phenylacetica B4P (assembly GCF_000310225.1). Classification (GTDB taxonomy): domain Bacteria; phylum Pseudomonadota; class Gammaproteobacteria; order Burkholderiales; family Rhodocyclaceae; genus Thauera; species Thauera phenylacetica. The sequence goes on along the minus strand of NZ_AMXF01000074.1, from coordinate 2,361 downwards.
GCCGTGACCGCGATCGAGCAGGCGGGTGTCGAAGTGTTCCTCGAGCTGCTTGATCTGGAAGGTGACGGCCGGTTGCGTCATGTGGAGGTGTTCCGCGGCACGGGTGAACGAGCCGTGCTTCGCAACCGCGTGGAATACCTGGAGTCTGCGATCTGCCATGGTGTGGATAAGTACGATTTATATAAGCGAATTAAAGCACAATCCAGCGCATTCGGGGGGATCGCTGCGCGTTCGTCGCGAGGCCCTCCCCGCTGCCGCCGCAAACCGTTGCCATACGGGCGTTTGCGCGCCCCCGCACGCGCGCTGCGCGAGATCATCACCGGGCAATCGGCTTCGTGATATAAACCGCGCTTCGACCTTCCGCCGCGACCCGACGATGCCGCTCGGCTTCTACATCATCATGGCAGCGCAGTTCTTCTCCGCGCTGGCCGACAATGCCTTGCTCATCATCGCCATCGCCATGCTTCGGGACATGGCGGCCCCCTCCGAATACGAGCCGCTGCTCAAGCTCTTCTTCACCGTCTCCTACGTCGCGCTCGCCGCCTTCGTCGGCGCCTTCGCCGACTCGATGCCCAAGTGGCGGGTGATGCTGATCAGCAACACGATCAAGATCGGCGGCTGCCTGATGCTCTTCCTCGGCACCCACCCGCTGCTCGCCTACGCGGTGATTGGCCTCGGCGCGGCGGCCTACTCGCCGGCCAAGTACGGCATCCTTACCGAATACCTGCCCCACCGCCTGCTGGTCGTGGCCAACGGCTGGATCGAGGGCCTCACGGTGGCGGCGATCATCGTCGGCACCGTGGTCGGCGGCATCATGATCCGTGGCGACGTCGCCTCCTGGCTGATGGGGCTGGGCCTGCCCGGCGTCGGCTCGGCCTTCGGGGCGGCGGTGCTGATGGTCGGCACCCTGTACCTGGTGGCGGCGATCTTCAACATGTACATCCCCGACACCGGGGTGGATCACAAGCCGCTCAAGAGCAACCCGCTCTACCTGCTGCACGACTTCAACCACTGCCTGCGCCTGCTCTGGCGCGACAAGCTCGGGCAGATCTCGCTCGCGGTCACCACGCTGTTCTGGGGCGCGGGCGCGACCCTGCAGTTCATCGTGATCAAGTGGGCCGAGCACAACCTCGGCATGAACCTGTCGCAGGCCTCGATGCTGCAGGGCGTGGTGGCGCTCGGCGTGGCGACCGGCTCGGTGCTGGCGGCGCGCTACATCACGCTGCGGCGCGCGGTGAACGTGATTCCGCTCGGCATCGCGATGGGCCTCGGGGTGATGACCATGGTGGGCGTGACCGAGGCCTGGATCGCGATGGTGCTGATGGTGATCGTGGGCGGCCTGGCCGGCTTCTTCGTGGTGCCGATGAACGCCCTGCTGCAGCACCGCGGCCACATCCTGATGGGCGCGGGGCACTCGATCGCGGTGCAGAACTTCAATGAGAACCTGTCGATCCTGGTGATGACCGGAACCTACGCGCTGCTGATCGTCCTCGGGCTGTCGATCAACACCGTGATCGTGATGTTCGGCCTCCTCGTCGCCGGCACCATGCTGCTGGTCAAGCGCCGCCACGAGGCCAACCAGCGCGAGTTCGACAACGTCGCGCTGCTGGAAGACCGGCTGCACTGAGGCCCGGCCGTACCCAGGCGGGCGGGGCCCGCTGTCCCCGCCCGCCGCCCGCGGCGGCCCCCCCCTGCGTTGTCCGGCCCCTGCCCTCAACCCGCCTCGGCCATCAGCCGACGCGCGAAGCAGAGGTCTTCCCAGGCCTTGGCCTTGTCCTGCGGGTTGCGCAGCAGATAGGCCGGGTGGTAGGTGACCACGACCGCAACGCCCGCGCGCTCGAAGCGCTTGCCGCGCGCCGCCGAGATCGCGATCTCCCGATCGAGCAGCGCCTGCGCGGCCGGGCGGCCGAGCGCGATCAGGAGCTGCGGCTGCACGAGCGCGATCTGGCGATCGAGGTAGGGCAGGCAGGCGGCGATCTCGCCGCGCTCCGGCGTGCGGTTGTGCGGCGGCCGGCACTTGACGGCGTTGGCGATGTAGACGTCCTCGCCGCGCTTCAATCCGATCGCCGCGAGCATGTTGTCGAGCAGGCGCCCGGCCTGGCCGACGAAGGGCTCGCCGCGCTGATCCTCCTCCGCGCCCGGCGCCTCGCCCACCAGCATCCAGCGCGCCTGGCGGTCGCCCACGCCAGGCACGGCCTGCTTGCGGCGCTCGCACAGCGCGCAGGCCCTGCAGTCGTGGATCCCGGCTTCGAGGGCCTCCCAGTCGAGCGTCGCGATGCGCGCGCTGCGCGCCGGGTCGGGCGCTGCGGACGTGGCTGCGGGCGTGGGAGTGGCCGCGGGCTGGGGACGCGCGGCGTGGGC
>NZ_AMXF01000073.1 GCF_000310225.1 Thauera phenylacetica B4P | reverse complement strand
CTGAGCGCGGGCTCCGGCGGAGCCGGCCGCAGGCGTCGCGCGCGAGCGGCGCCGGCGCGCGGCGGCTGGCTCCATCCCAGGCTCTCCCTCCCCGAAATCGAGCAGTTCGTCGTGGTTGCCTTCTGCGTCCGCGCAGAGGTGATTTCGGGTTTGGCCCGCTTCGGCGGGCCTTTTTTTATGCTCGCTCGCTGCGAGGTGGCGGCAGGCCGGCGGAAGCTCAGTGGCTGGCGGTGGAGGCGTTGTCGAGGCGGACCGACTGCAGCGTCAGGCGGATGTGTTCGCCGAGCAGGCGGGTGGCAGTGTCGGCGTCGCGCGCCATCGCGGCCTCGAACAGGGCGGCGTGCTCGTCGTGCAGCCGGCGCGTGCCTTCGCTGCGGCGCAGCGAGAGGTGGCGGTAGCGCTCGGCCTGGTGGTAGAGGATGGACAGGAAGTGCTTGGTCCAGCGCGAGGGGCAGGCGGCGATCAGCACCTCGTGGAAGATGCGGTTGCGCTCTTCCCACTGCTCGCGGTGGTTGCCCTCGGCGAGTCGCTCCTCGGCGCGGGTGAGGCGGTGGAAGGCGGCGGTGAGCTCGGCCTCCCAGGCGTCGTCGCCGAGCGCGATCGAGTGGCGCAGCGCGCTGCACTCGAGCATCACCCGCGTCTCGGTGATGTCGGCGAGGTCCTCGAGCGAGACCGGGGCGACGCGAAAGCCGCGCTGGCCCTGCGACACCACCAGCGCGTCCGAGGTCAGCAGCGAGAGCGCCTCGCGCAGCGTCGCGCCGCCGACGCCGTAGTCGTTCTTGATGTGCTCGATGCGCAGCTTCTCGCCGGGTGACAGGCGGCCTTCGATGATGTTGCGGCGCAGGCTGCGATAGGCCGCCTCGACCAGCGTCTTCGGTTCGGCGACCTGGGTTTCTTGATGGACGGGGTAGGGCGGCGAGGTGTGGAGCATGATCTGGGCGGGGAGCGGGGAGCGGGGACGAAAGGCGAGGCGGACGAATGAACGCCCATCTAATGTAGCCGCTGCCCCGGAGGCTCACAAGAAAAATATCGAGAAACGATTCAAAACCCGGCTGGCGACGGCCGCGTCATTGTTGCCGACAAGCATCGAGATCCGTGCCGCAGGCCGGCCCTTCGATCCGCCTACTGCGCGACCGCGTTGTGCTGGCACCCGCCCGCGGAATCCGCTAAAGTCGCCGCGCATACGCAGCGGTATGGAGCCCGTTTTCCGGCGGCTGCGTCGACCAAAATCCTGTTCGGAGAACGAAGGCGATGAGTATCGGCAAGATCGGAGTGGTGGGTGCGGGCACGATGGGGAACGGCATCACCCAGGCGTTCGCGGTCGCGGGGCGCGAGGTGGTGATGATGGACGTCGGCGAGGCGCAGGTGCAGCGCGGGCTCGCGACCATCTCGGCCAGCCTCGACCGCCTGATCAAGAAGGACAAGATGAGCGCGCAGCAGAAGGACGCCGCGATGGCCTGCATCACCACCGTGAACTCGATCGACAAGCTGGCCGACTGCGACCTGGTGATCGAGGCGGCGACCGAGAACGTCGATCTCAAGCTGCGCATCTTCGCCGACCTCGACCGCATCGTGAAGCCCGAGGCGATCCTCGCCAGCAACACCTCGTCGATCTCCATCACCCGCCTGGCCGCCGGCACGCAGCGTCCCGGCCAGGTCATCGGCATGCACTTCTTCAACCCGGTGCCGGTGATGGCGCTGGTCGAGCTGATCAACGGCCTGCAGACCTCGGCGGCGACCTACGCCGCCGTCGAGGAGGTCGCGAAGGCGGTCGGCAAGACGCCGATCAAGGTCAAGAACAGCCCGGGCTTCGTGGTCAACCGCATGCTGTGCCCGATGATCAACGAGGCCGTGTTCGCGCTCGGCGAGGGCCTGGCGACGGCGGCCGAGATCGACGAGGCGATGAAGCTCGGCTGCAACCACCCGATCGGCCCGCTCGCGCTGTGCGACCTCATCGGCCTGGACGTGGAGCTCGCGGTGATGCAGGTCCTCTACGAGGGCACCAAGGACCCCAAGTACCGCCCGGCGCCGCTGCTGGTCGAGATGCTCGAGGCCGGCTACCTCGGCCGCAAGAGCGGCAAGGGCTTCTACGACTACAAGTAGGCGCAGGCACCGGCCGCGCGTCGCGCGGCGGGGTCGCACCAGAAAAAACGCCACCTTGCAGGTGGCGTTTTGCTGTCGGGCGCGCGCTCAGCCGCGGCCGGTGCGCATCGCGTCGAAGAACTCGGCGTTGCTCTTGGTGGCCTTGACCTTGTCGAGCAGGAATTCCATCGCGTCGATGTCGTCCATGCCGTAGAGCAGCTTGCGCAGGATCCACACCTTCTGCAGCACGTCGGCCTTGAGCAGGAGCTCTTCGCGGCGGGTGCCGGAGCGGTTGACGTTGATCGCCGGATAGACACGCTTCTCCGCCATGCGGCGGTCGAGGTGGAGCTCCATGTTGCCGGTGCCCTTGAATTCCTCGTAGATCACGTCGTCCATGCGGCTGCCGGTGTCGACCAGCGTGGTGGCGATGATGGTCAGCGAGCCGCCTTCCTCGATGTTGCGCGCGGCGCCGAAGAAGCGCTTGGGCTTCTGCAGCGCGTTGGCGTCGACACCACCGGTGAGCACCTTGCCGGAGGCCGGCACCACGGTGTTGTAGGCGCGCGCCAGGCGGGTCAGCGAGTCGAGCAGGATCACCACGTCGTACTTGTGCTCGGTCAGGCGCTTGGCCTTCTCGATCACCATCTCGGCGACCTGCACATGACGGGTGGCGGGTTCGTCGAAGGTGGAGGCCACGACCTCGCCCTTCACCGAGCGCAGCATCTCGGTCACTTCCTCGGGGCGCTCGTCGATCAGCAGCACGATCAGCTTGACGTCCGGATGGTTGGCCGTGATCGCGTGCGCGATGTGCTGCAGCATGACCGTCTTGCCGCTCTTGGGCGGGGCGACGAGCAGGCCGCGCTGGCCTTTGCCGATCGGCGCGATCATGTCGATGATGCGGCTGGTGACGTTCTCCTCGCCGCGGACCTCGCGCTCGAGCTTCAGGCACTCCTGAGGGTGCAGGGGCGTGAGGTTCTCGAACAGGATCTTGGTCTTGCACTCTTCCGGCGGACGCCCGTTGATCTTGTCGAGCTTGGTCAGCGCGAAATAGCGCTCGCCGTCCTTGGGCGTGCGGATCTCGCCCTCGATCGTGTCGCCGGTGCGCAGGTTGAAGCGCCGGATCTGCGAGGGCGACACGTAGATGTCGTCGGTTCCCGCGAGATACGAGGTGTCGGGAGAGCGCAGGAAGCCGAAGCCGTCAGGCAGCACTTCGAGTGCGCCGTCGCCACAGATCGGTTCGCCCCTGCGGGCACGGTTGCGCAGCAGCGCGAAGACGAGTTCCTGCTTGCGCAGCCTGTTCGCGCCATCGACTCCGGCGTCCATCGCCATCTGCAGCAGCTGGCTGACGTGCAGGGCCTTGAGTTCGGACAGGTGGAGCGCGGGCGCGTCGGGATCACGCGGCGTGGAAGAGACTTCCTCGCCGCCGTTCTCGACGTCGAACAGATCGTCTTCGGTCTGCGGATTCTGGGGGGAATTGCCGTCCCGGTTGCGCGCGCCGCGGCGACGGGCGCGCGATGAACCGCGGGAACGGGCCGGAGCCTGGTCCGGCTTAGATGTTGCTGTCAATGAAGGCGGTCAGTTGAGATTTGGAAAGGGCGCCCACTTTGGTCGCCTCGACGTTGCCGCCCTTGAACAGCATCAGCGTCGGGATGCCGCGGATGCCGTACTTGGCAGGCGTCTCCTGGTTGTCGTCGATGTTGAGCTTGGCGACCTTGAGCTTGCCCGCGTAGTCCTTGGCGACGTCGTCCAGGATCGGCGCGATCATCTTGCAGGGGCCGCACCACTCGGCCCAGTAATCGACCAGGACGGGGGTCTGGGACTGCAGCACTTCGCTGTCGAAGTTGCCGTCGGTCACATGGTGGATGTGCTCGCTCATGATTCCTCACTAAGGCTGGCAGGGGGTGGTGACGAAGGCGGGAGCCCTCGTTGCCGGGTGATGGGTGATACGACCGGCGTGATGCAACCGGATGCTGCGTGCGGGAAAGGGTGGATCGCCTGCGATCGCGCCGCGAGCGGATAGCGCTGCGGGGATGCACGACAAGCCAGCGGAAGGAGAGACCTTCCGTAAAGAAATTTTTCCGAAACTTATGCGAAGCCGGGGGCGCCGTCAAGGAAATCGCGGTGCGTGCCGGCGTCCGCGCCCGCGTCCGTGGCAAAAAAGCAAACGGCTGGTCTATATTGTGCGTCCTTCGGCCAGCCGCAGCGGGCGGCGGCCGGCCCTGCCTGGAGAGTCGAGATGACCTACGTCGTTACCGAGCGCTGCATACGCTGCAAATACACCGACTGCGTGGACGTCTGCCCGGTCGACTGTTTCCGCGAGGGGCCCAACTTCCTCGTCATCGATCCGGACGAGTGCATCGACTGCACGCTTTGCGTGGCCGAGTGCCCGGTCGAGGCGATCTACTCCGAGGACGACGTGCCCGACGACCAGAAGGGCTACATCGCGCTCAACGCCGAACTGGCGAAGCAGTGGAAGCCGATCGTCGAGCGCAAGGACGCGCTGCCGGACGCCGATCACTGGGCGCGCATCAAGGGCAAGCTCGGCGAGCTGAAGCGCTGAAGGCACGCCGCGGCCGGCTTTGCGCGCGCACGGCGATGCACTAAGATGCGGAGCGTCATCAAACCTATTAGCGCAACGGCACGGAGACCGACATGCTGGTGAGCGAGATTCTCGCGATCAAGGGCAAGGTGTTATTCACCATCGGCCCCAACCGACCCATTGCCGAGGCGGTCGAGATCATGAACGAGCAGGACGTCGGCTCGCTGGTCGTGTTCTCGCGCGGCGAGATGGTCGGCATGCTCACCTTCCGGCAGGTGCTGCAGGCGGTGCAGCGGGGCGGTGCCGACTGGCAGTCGCTGCAGGTCGAAGGCGTCATGCTGCGCGAACCGCGCATCGCCTCGCCCGACATGGAGATGGACGAGCTGCGCCGGCTGATGGTCGAGCACCACCAGCGCTATCTCCCGGTGATGGACGGCAACACGCTGCTCGGCGTGGTCAGCTTCCACGACGTCGCCAAGGCAGTCCTCGAGGAGCAGAGCTTCGAGAACCGCATGCTCAAGAACTACATTCGCAACTGGCCCGCGGGCGAGGGCGAGGAATAAGCGGTACGGCCGGGCCTCGTGCCCGGCGGCGGCGGTCGAACCGCCGCGCCTCCAGGAACGGGCTGCGCCCGTTCGGCCGACACCCACGACAAGATCGGGTGCGGCGTGGTTGGAATGAACGGACGGGCCGCTTGCCCGTCCGACGCCTTGGGAGGGCGGAGCCGGTGCGCCACGGCGGCGCGCCGGCGGTATTTCCAGCAAAAGGAGGAGAGACATGGAAAAGATCTGGCTCAAGAGCTACCCCCCCGGCATTCCGGCGGAAATCGACGTCGACGCGTTCCGTTCCCTGGGCGACCTGTTCGAGCGCAGCGTCGCGCGCTTCGCGGACAAGCCCGCCTATCACTGCATGGGGAAGTCGATCACCTACGCCGAGCTCGACGCGCTCAGCGCGCGCTTCGGCGCCTGGCTGCAGAGCGAGCTGAAGCTGCCCGAGGGCGCGCGCGTGGCGCTGATGATGCCCAACGTGCTGCAGTACCCGATCGCGCTCTTCGGATCGCTGCGCGCCGGCTACACCGTGGTCAACGTCAACCCGCTCTACACCGCGCGCGAGCTCGAGCACCAGCTGAAGGACTCCGGCGCCGAGGCGATCGTGATCCTGGAGAACTTCGCCCACACGCTCGAGCACGTGCGTGCGCAGGTGCCGGTGCGCCACATCGTGGTCACCAGCCTGGGCGAGATGCTCGGCCTCGTGAAGGGCACGATCGTGGACTTCGTCGTGCGCAAGGTGCGCAAGCTGGTCCCGGCATGGCGGCTCGACGGCCACGTGCGCTTCTCCACGGCCTTGCAGCGCGGCGCGGCGCACAAGCTGCAGCCCGCCACGGTCGGCCATGAGAACGTCGCCTTCCTGCAATACACCGGCGGCACGACCGGGGTGGCCAAGGGCGCGATGCTCACCCACGGCAACATCATCGCCAACCTGCAGCAGGCGCATGCGTGGATCGCCCCCTATGTGGGCGACGGCAGGGAGATCATCATCACCGCGCTGCCGCTTTACCACATCTTCTCGCTCACCGCGAACTGCCTCACCTTCCTGAAGATCGGCGCCAAGAACGTGCTGATCCCCAACCCGCGCGACATCCCGGGCTTCATCAAGGAGCTCGGCCAGCACCGCTTCACCGTGATCACCGGGGTCAATACGCTGTTCAACGCGCTGCTCAACAATCCGGAGTTCGCCAGGCTCGACTTCTCCACCTTGCGCGTGAGTCTGGGCGGCGGCATGGCGGTGCAGCAGGTGGTCGCCGAGAAGTGGAAGAAGGTCACCGGGGTGCCGCTGGTCGAGGCCTACGGCCTCACCGAGACCTCGCCGGCGGTGACGATCAACCCGCTCGACCTCGCCGAGTTCAATCATTCGATCGGCCTGCCGGTTTCCTCCACCGAGATCAGCATCCGAGACGATGCCGGCCATGAGGTGCCGCTCGGCCAGCGCGGCGAGCTGTGCGTGCGCGGCCCGCAGGTCACGCCGGGCTACTGGCAGCGCCCGGAGGAGACCGCGCGCATCTTCACGCACGACGGCTTCCTGCGCACCGGCGACATCGCCACTGTCGACGAGCAGGGTTTCGTCCGCCTCGTCGACCGCAAGAAGGACATGATCCTGGTGTCCGGCTTCAACGTCTATCCGAACGAGGTCGAGGACGTGGTGGCCGGTCACCCCGGCGTGCTCGAGGTCGCCGCGATCGGCGTGCCCGACGAGCGCAGCGGCGAGGCCGTGAAGGTCTTCGTTGTACGCAAGGATCCAGACCTGACGGCCGAGGCCCTGATCGCCTTCTGCCGCGAGAACCTCACCGGCTACAAGGTGCCGCACCACGTCGAGTTCCGCGACGAGCTGCCCAAGAGCAACGTCGGCAAGATCCTGCGCCGCGAGCTGCGGCCGCAGTGAGCGCGCACAGGGCCCGGGCAACGCGCGAGATTCTTCTTGTGCGGTGCAGCTTTTCGTGATTAAACTCCGGCCCACGTCGTTTTCGTTTTCGAGCAGATCCGTTCCAATGTTCCCGATGTCACCCCGCCGCTCCTCGCTCCTGTCGCTGGTACTGGTAGTACGCGTAGTAGGCGTAGGCATGCGCGCGACGTAACGGGACCGGACACTCGAGACTCAGGAAACCCAGACCCCCGTCGGCGCGCAAGCCCGGCGGGGGTCTTGCTTTTGTACCCGCCGGTCCGGCCGTCGAACCCGAAGCCAAGGAGAGCAACATGATGCAAATGACCGGCGCGCAATTGATGGTGCGCCTCCTCGAGCGCCAGGGCGTGCGCACCGTCGCCGGCATTCCCGGCGGTGCGATCCTGCCCTTCTACGATGCGCTCTCGGGCAGCGAGCACATCCACCACGTGCTTGCCCGCCACGAGCAGGGCGCGGGCTTCATCGCCCAGGGCATGGCCCGTGTCTCGGGCGTGCCGCAGGTGTGCATCGCCTCGAGCGGCCCGGGCGCGACCAACCTGGTCACCGCGATCGCCGACGCCTGCCTCGACTCCATCCCGATGGTCGTCATTACCGGCCAGGTGCCGCAGGCGATGATCGGCACCGACGCCTTCCAGGAGGTCGACATCTACGGCATCACGGTGCCGATCACGAAGCACAACTTCCTCGTTCGTTCTGCGCAGGAGCTCCTCGAGGTGGTTCCGGAGGCCTTCCGCATCGCCATGTCCGGGCGCCCCGGTCCGGTGCTGATCGACGTGCCCAAGGACGTGCAGAACCAGCTCGTCACGGTCGCGGAGTTTCCCGCCCCGGCGGTGGCCGACCCCGCCCCGCAGCTCGACCTGGAAGCGGTGGAACTGGCGGCGAAGATGATCAACGAGGCGGAGCGGCCGGTGCTCTACCTCGGCGGCGGGGTGGTCGCCTCGGGCGCCGCGCCGCTCGCGGTGCAACTGGCCGAGCAGGCCGGGCTTCCCACCACGATGACGCTGATGGCGCTCGGCGCGATGCCGATGGACCATCCGCTGTCGATCGGCATGCTCGGCATGCACGGCGCGCGCTACACCAACTTCGTGCTCGAGGAGGCCGACGTGCTGGTGTGCGTGGGCGCGCGCTTCGACGACCGCGCGATCGGTCGCGCCGCGCAGTTCTGCCCGAACGCGAAGATCGTGCACATCGACATCGACCGCTCCGAGCTGCACAAGATCAAGAGCGCCCACGTCGCCATCCACGCCAACGTCAAGTGCGCGCTCGAGGCGCTGCTGCCGCGCGTGCAGGCCACGCTGCGCAAGCGCTGGCTGTCGCACGTCGACAGCCTGAAGACGCGCTTCCCAATGCAGTTTCCGGGCCAGGACGACCCGCGCACCCACTATGGCCTCATCCACGCGGTGGCTGCAGCCCTCGACGACCGCGCCATCGTCGCGACCGACGTCGGCCAGCACCAGATGTGGGTGGCGCAGGCCTATCCCTTCCGTCGCGCGCGCCAGTGGCTCACCTCGGGCGGCCTCGGCACGATGGGCTTCGGCCTGCCGACCGCGATCGGCGCCGCGCTCGCGGAGCCCGATCGCACCGTGGTCTGCTTCACCGGCGACGGCAGCTTCAAGATGAACATCCAGGAGCTCGCGACGCTGGCCGAGGAGGGGCTCAACGTCAAGATCGTGCTGATGAACAACAACGCGCTCGGCCTGGTGTACCAGCAGCAGACGCTGTTCTACGGCCAGCGCCTGTTCGCCTCCAAGTATCGTACCGAGCCCGACTTCGTGAAGATCGCCGAGGGCTTCGGCGTGGCGGCGGTGGACCTCGACCTCGCCGACAACCCGCGCGCCGCGCTCGCGGAGGCGCTGCATCGTCCAGGTCCGTGCCTGATCCACGTGACGATCGACCGCGAACAATTCGTCTATCCCATGGTGCCGCCGGGTGCCGCCAACACCGAGATGATCGGAGGCTGATGATGATCGAACAGGTTTCCGACCCGCTGCCGCAAGCCGGCTACGCCAAGGTCGTTCTGGAGCTGGATGTGAACAACCACCCCGGGGTGATGAGCCACATCTGCAACCTCTTCGCGCGCCGCGCGTTCAACGTCGAGGGCATCCTGTGCATGCCGGTGTCCGACGGCAGGCGCTCGCGCATCTGGCTGCTGGTGTTCGACGACCAGCGCCTCGAGCAGATGGTGCGCCAGCTCGAGAAGCTCGAGGACGTGCTCAACGTGCGCCGGCATGGCGCCGAGCACGAGGTCTTCGAGCGCCTGGAGGGCTTCTTCCACTGAACGCCGGCGCTCCGGCGCCGGCTCGGGAGGGGACGGCACGCGTGCTAGACTCGCGTCCCGTCCCCGTTTCGTCATTGCAGATCAGGCAGGCAACCCATGTCCGGCAACACCCTCGGCACGCTCTTCACCGTCACCTCCTTCGGCGAATCCCACGGCCCGGCGATCGGCTGCATCGTCGACGGCTGCCCGCCGGGACTGGCGATCTGCGAGGCCGACATCCAGGCCGAGCTCGACCGCCGCAAGCCGGGCACCTCGCGCCACGTCACCCAGCGCCGCGAGCCGGACACGGTCGAGATCCTGTCGGGCGTGTTCGAGGGCGTCACCACCGGCACCCCGATCTCGCTGCTGATCCGAAACCAGGATCAGCGCAGCAAGGACTACGGCAACATCGCCGACACCTTCCGCCCCGGCCACGCCGACTATGCCTACCTGCAGAAGTACGGCGTGCGCGACCACCGCGGCGGCGGGCGCTCTTCGGCGCGCGAGACCGCGGTGCGGGTGGCCGCCGGCGCGATCGCGAAGAAGTGGCTGAAGGAGCGCCACGGCATCGTGATCCGCGCCTGCATGAGCGCGCTCGGCCCCGTCCAGATCCCCTTCGTGTCCTGGGACGAGGTCGACGGCAACCCCTTCTTCGCCCCCAACGCCGCGATCGTGCCCGAGCTCGAGGCCTACATGGACGCGCTGCGCAAGTCGGGCGACTCCATCGGCGCGCGCATCGACGTCGTCGCCAGCGGCGTGCCGGTGGGCTGGGGCGAGCCGGTGTACGGGCGGCTCGATGCCGACATCGCCTACGCGATGATGGGCATCAACGCGGTGAAAGGCGTGGAGATCGGCGCCGGCTTCAGTGCGGTCGCGCAGCGCGGCACCGAGCACGGTGACGAGATGACGCCCGCGGGCTTCCTGTCCAACCACGCCGGCGGCGTGCTCGGTGGTATCTCCACCGGGCAGGACATCCTCGCCAGCATCGCGATCAAGCCGACCTCGAGCCTGCGCCTCGAGCGCCGCTCGATCGACCGCGCTGGCAACCCGGTCATGGTCGCCACCGAAGGCCGCCACGACCCCTGCGTCGGCATCCGCGCCACGCCGATCGCCGAATCCATGCTCGCGCTGGTGCTGATCGACCACGCGCTGCGCCATCGCGCGCAATGCGGCGACGTGCGCACCGACACCCCGCGAATCCCCGCGCTCGCGCCCGAAGGGAGCCAGCGCCTGCCTTCGCCGCGCTGAGGCGATGCGGGCAGGGTGGGGCGGCGCGGTGTGTCGCCCGGGCGAAGGGGCTGGAGCGGGTTCCTGTCGGGAGCGGACACGATGATTCCCTACTGGCGCCTGTCGGCCTACTACTTCTTCTACTTCGCCTTCGTCGGCGCGTTCTCGCCCTACTTCACGCTCTACCTGCAGTCGATCGCGCTGTCGGCGACCGACATCGCGCTGCTGATGTCGCTGATGCAGCTGATGCGCGTGCTCGCACCCAACCTGTGGGGCTGGCTCGCGGAACGCCTGGGCATGCGCATCGCGATCGTGCGCCTGTCGGCGCTCGCCAGCCTGGCGGGCTTCTCGGTGTTCTTCCTGACCACCGAGTTCGCCGGGCTGTTTGCCGCGATGGCGCTGATGGCCTTCTTCTGGAGCGCGGTGCTGCCGCTGATCGAGGGCCTGGCCTTCGCCCACCTCGGCGACCAGTCGCACCGCTACGGCAGCATCCGCGTGTGGGGCTCGGTCGGCTTCATCGTGGCCGTGCTCGCGCTCGGGCACTCGCTCGACCACCTGCCGATCGAGGCGGTGCTGTGGGTCACCGCGTCCATCCTCGCCGGCATCGTGCTGTGCAGCTTCATCGTCCCCGAGGCGCCGCGCCCGCCGCCGCAGCGTGACGCCGCGAGCTTCGGCGACACCCTGCGCCGACCCGAGGTGCAGGCGCTGCTCGGCGCCTGCTTCCTGATGTCGGCGGCGCACGGCGCGCTCTACGTGTTCTACTCGATCTACCTGGTCGACATCGGCTACGACAAGGGGCTGGTGGGCTGGATGTGGACCCTGGGCGTGCTCGCCGAGATCGTCGTCTTCATGTGGATGCCGCGGCTGACCCGGCGCTTCTCGCTGCGCGCGATCCTGCTGTTCTCCTTCGCGTGCGCGGTGGCGCGCTTCCTGATGATCGGCTGGGGCGCGCACAGCCTCGCGCTGCTGCTCTTCGCGCAGGTGCTGCATGGCGCCACCTTCGGCGCCTACCACGCGGCGGCGATCGCGGCGGTTAACGAATGGTTTCCGGGCCGGCTGCAGTCGCGCGGCCAGGCGCTCTACGGCAGCCTGTCCTTCGGCGCGGGCGGCATGCTGGGCGGCTTGCTGAGCGGTTACACCTGGGAGGGCATCGGGCCGGCGTGGACCTATACGATCGGTTCCGGCTTCGCGCTCGCCGGCCTGCTCTGGCTGCTGCTGGGCTGGAGAGGGGAACCCGGCGCCGCGCACGCACTCCACGAACCGAGGAGGTAATCACCGCATGCAATCCATCCTGAAGATCGCCCTGCCGGTGCTGCTCGCCGGCACCATCACCACCGCCTGCCAGACCGTGCAGACGACGCACGGCGGGGCGGTGGGCGTGCAGCGCTCGCAGCTGATGATGGTCTCGGCCCAGGAGGTCGAGCAGGCCTCGAACCAGCAGTACCAGCAGATGCTCGCCGAGGCGCGGCGCAAGAACGCGCTCGACCGCGACCCCGCCACCGTGCAGCGCGTGCGCCGCATCGTGTCGCGCCTGACCGCGCAGACCGGCGCCTTCCGGCCCGATGCGCCGTCGTGGGCGTGGGAGGTGCACGTGTTCAGCTCGAACGAGCTCAACGCCTGGTGCATGGCCGGCGGCAAGATGGCGATCTACACCGGCCTCATCCAGGGCCTGAACCTCACCGACGACGAGATCGCCGCGGTGATGGGCCACGAGATCGCCCACGCGCTGCGCGAGCATGCGCGCGAGCAGGTGTCCAAATCGATGGCGACCGGGATCGGAGTCTCGTTGGCCGGCGCCCTGTTGGGCTTTGGGCAGGCGGGGCAGAGCCTGATGAGCCAGGTCGCCAAGGTGACCTTCGAGCTGCCCAACTCGCGCGAGCACGAGACCGAGGCCGACCGCATGGGGGTGGAACTGGCGGCGCGCGCCGGCTACGACCCGCGCGCCGCGGTGACGCTGTGGAACAAGATGGCCAGCCAGTCGGCCGGGGCGCCGCCGCAGTGGCTGTCCACCCACCCCTCGCACGCGACGCGGCAGAAGGACCTGGCCGAGTACGCCGCGCGCGTGATGCCGCTCTACCAGGGCGCGCGGCGCTGAGGGCAGGGCGCAGGCGAGGCCCCGCCTACACAGTTTTGCAGGCTTTGTGAAATAATCGATTCCTTTTTCAGACGCGGAACCATCCGGGATGCAAGCTCAAACGCTGTACGAAAAGCTCTGGTCCAGCCATGTGGTCCACCAGGAGGCCGACGGCACGGCGCTGATCTACATCGATCGGCACCTGGTGCATGAAGTGACCAGCCCGCAGGCCTTCGAGGGCCTCAAGCTCGCCGGGCGCAAGCCCTGGCGCATCGGCTCCATCGTCGCCACCGCCGACCACAACACGCCCACCGACCACTGGGACCTGGGCATCCAGGACCCGGTGTCGCGCCAGCAGGTCGAGACCCTCGACGCCAACATCCGCGAGGTCGGCTCGCTCGCCTACTTCCCGTTCAAGGACGCGCGCCAGGGCATCGTGCACGTCATCGGCCCGGAGAACGGCGCCACGCTGCCCGGCATGACCGTCGTCTGCGGCGACTCGCACACCTCCACGCACGGCGCCTTCGGCTGTCTGGCGCACGGCATCGGCACCTCCGAGGTCGAGCACGTGCTCGCCACCCAGTGCCTGCTGCAGAAGAAGTCGAAGACCCTGCTGATCAAGGTCGACGGCCAACTCGGCCGCGGCGTCACCGCCAAGGACGTGGTGCTCGCCATCATCGGCAAAATTGGCACCGCCGGCGGCACCGGCTACGCGATGGAGTTCGGCGGCAGCGCCATCCGCGCGCTGTCGATGGAAGGCCGCATGACGATCTGCAACATGGCGATCGAGGCGGGCGCGCGCGCCGGCCTCGTCGGCGTGGACGAGACCACCATCGAATACCTCAAGGACCGCCCGTTCTCGCCCAGGGGCGAGCAGTGGGAGCAGGCGGCCGACTACTGGCGCAGCCTGCACAGCGACGAGGGCGCGGAGTTCGACAAGGTCGTCGAGCTCAGGGCCGAGGACATCCTGCCGCAGGTCACCTGGGGCACCTCGCCCGAGATGGTCACCACGGTCGACGGCCGCGTGCCCGATCCCGCCGCCGTCACCGACCCGGTGCGCCGCGAGGGCATCGAGCGCGCGCTCAAGTACATGGGCCTCGCCGCCAACACCCCGATCACCGACATCCCGGTCGATCAGGTCTTCATCGGTTCGTGCACCAACTCGCGCATCGAGGATCTGCGCGAGGCCGCCGCGGTGGCCAAGGGCCGCACGAAGGCCGCGAGCGTCAAGCGCGTGCTGGTGGTGCCGGGCTCCGGCCTGGTCAAGCGCCAGGCCGAGGCCGAAGGCCTGCACGAGGTCTTCCTCGCCGCCGGCTTCGAGTGGCGCGAGCCGGGCTGTTCGATGTGCCTGGCGATGAACGCCGACCGCCTCGAGCCGGGCGAGCGCTGCGCTTCGACCTCGAACCGCAACTTCGAGGGCCGCCAGGGCGCGGGTGGTCGTACCCACCTGGTGAGCCCGGCGATGGCTGCGGCGGCTGCAGTGACCGGCCACTTCACCGACGTGCGCACACTGGCCTGAAGAAGGCCAGTGCCCGAGTGAGGAGAACGCAATGAAGAAACTTGCACTGATCGCCGCCGCGCTCGTAGCCGGCTTCGTCTCCATGGCCTGCAACACCGTGCAGGGCGTCGGCAAGGACATCGAAAGGGGTGGCGAAGCCATCCAGAGGGCAGTGAAATAATGAATCCGTTTACCGAGCTCGACGGCCTGGTCGCGCCGCTCGACCGCGCCAACGTCGACACCGACGCCATCATCCCCAAGCAGTTCCTGAAGTCGATCAAGCGCAGCGGCTTCGGCCCCAACGCCTTCGACGAGTGGCGCTACCTCGACGTCGGCCAGCCCGGCCAGGACAACCGCCAGCGTCCGCTCAACCCCGACTTCGTGCTCAACCAGGCGCGCTACCAGGGCGCGCAGATCCTGCTCACCCGCGACAACTTCGGCTGCGGCAGCTCGCGCGAGCACGCGCCGTGGGCGCTGGAGGACTACGGCTTTCGCGTGCTGATCGGGCCGAGCTTCGCCGACATCTTCTTCAACAACAGCTTCAAGAACGGCCTGCTGCCGATCAAGCTCGACGCCGCCGAGGTCGACGAGCTGTTCCGTCAGTGCGAGGCGAGCGAGGGCTACCGCCTGAAGGTCGACCTCGCGGCGCAGACCATCACCCGCCCGGACGGCCAGTCGATCGCCTTCGACATCGACCCCTTCCGCAAGGAATGCCTGTTGAACGGCTGGGACGACATCGGCCTGACGCTGCGCCACGCCGACAAGATCCACGCCTTCGAAGACCGGCGCCGCGCCGAACACCCCTATTACTATTCCTGAGCCAGCCCGGCTCACCGAACCAAGGAAGACGACTCGATGAAGATTTGCGTGCTGCCGGGTGACGGCATCGGTCCCGAGATCATGGCGCAGGCCGTGCGCGTGCTGAACGCGCTCGACCTCAAGTTCGAGATGGAAGAGGCCCTGGTGGGCGGCTGCGCGGTGGACGCCACCGGCAACCCGCTGCCCGAGGCCACGCTCGAGCTCGCGCGCGCGGCCGACGCCATCCTGCTCGGCGCGGTCGGCGGGCCGAAGTGGGACAGCCACCCGCGCAACCAGCGCCCCGAGCTCGGCCTGCTCGGCATCCGCAAGGAACTGGCGCTGTTCGCCAACCTGCGCCCGGCGATCCTGTATCCGGAACTGGCCAACGCCTCCACGCTCAAGCCCGAGATCGTCGCCGGCCTGGACATCCTGATCGTGCGCGAGCTCACCGGCGACATCTACTTCGGCCAGCCGCGCGGCATCGAGTTGCGCGAGGTCAACGGCGAGACCCAGCGCGTGGGCTGGAACACCATGATCTACGCCGAGTACGAGATCCGCCGCATCCTGCGCGTGGCCTTCGAGGCGGCGATGAAGCGCGGCAAGCGCCTGTGCTCGGTCGACAAGATGAACGTGCTCGAGACCACCCAGCTGTGGCGCGACATCGCGATCGAGGTGAGCAAGGACTTCCCCGAGGTCGAGCTCACCCACATGCTGGTCGACAACGCGGCGATGCAGCTCGTGCGCAACCCGAAGCAGTTCGACGTGATGGTCACCGGCAACATGTTCGGCGACATCCTGTCCGACGAAGCCTCGATGCTCACCGGCTCGATCGGCATGCTGCCCTCGGCCTCGCTCAACGCCGACAACAAGGGCATGTACGAGCCCTCGCACGGCTCCGCGCCCGACATCGCCGGCAAGGACCTCGCCAATCCGCTCGCCACCATCCTGTCGGCGGCGATGATGCTGCGCTATACCTTCAATCAGGAAGCGGCCGCGCAGCGCATCGAGCGCGCGGTCAAGAAGGTGCTCGCCCAGGGCTATCGCACCGGCGATATTTTCGAGCCGGGCACGAAGCGGGTCGGTACGCGCGAGATGGGCGACGCGGTGCTCGCGGCGCTGTAAGCTGTTGCGCCTGAAACGGTTTTTCGAAGAACGTCTTAGTTGAGAGTGATGAACATGAATCGAGTCGGTCTGGTTGGCTGGCGTGGCATGGTCGGTTCCGTGCTGATGCAGCGCATGGTGGAAGAGGGCGACTTCGCCTTCATCGAGCCGGTGTATTTCTCCACCTCGAACGCCGGCGGCAAGGCGCCGTCCTTCGGTGGCAAGGAAGCCGCCGCGCCGCTGCAGGACGCGATGAACATTGAGGCGTTGAAGGCCTGCGACATCGTGATCACCTGCCAGGGTGGCGACTACACCAAGGAAGTCTTTCCCAAGCTGCGCGCCACCGGCTGGAACGGCCACTGGATCGACGCCGCCAGCGCGCTGCGCATGAACGACGACGCGGTGATCATCCTCGACCCGGTCAACCGCAACGTCATCGACGCCGCGCTCGCCAAGGGCGGGCGCAACTGGATCGGCGGCAACTGCACCGTGTCGCTGATGCTGATGGGCCTGGGCGGCCTGTTCCGGCACGGCCTCGTGGAGTGGATCTCGGCGATGACCTACCAGGCGGCCTCGGGCGCCGGCGCGCAGAACATGCGCGAACTCATCAGCCAGATGGGCACCATCCACGACTCGGTCAAGGACCTGCTCGCCGACCCGGCCTCGGCCATTCTCGAGATCGACCGCAAGGTCGCCGAGACCATGCGCTCGGACGCCTTCCCGAAGAAGAACTTCCGCAACACCCCGCTCGCCGGCAGCCTGATCCCCTGGATCGACGTGCCGGTCGAGCACGGCCAGAGCAAGGAAGAGTGGAAGGGCGGCGCCGAGTGCAACAAGATCCTCGGCAACCCGGCCTTCCGCAGCCCGGGCTCGATCCCGATCGACGGCTTGTGCGTGCGCATCGGCGCGATGCGCTGCCACTCCCAGGCGCTCACCATCAAGTTGAAGAAGGACGTGCCGCTCGACGAGGTCACCGAGATCATCGCCGGCGCCAACGACTGGGTGAAGGTCGTCCCCAACGATCGCGAGACCACCGAGCGCGAACTGACCCCGACCGCCGTCACCGGCACGCTGACCGTCCCGGTCGGCCGCCTGCACAAGATGGCGATGGGCCCCGAGTACCTCGGCGCCTTCACCGTCGGCGACCAGCTGCTGTGGGGCGCGGCCGAGCCGCTGCGCCGCATGCTGCGCATCCTGCTCGAGCGCTGAGCGCTTCGAGGCATTCCGGCAAGGGGGGCGCAAGCCCCCCTTTTCGTTGCGGACTCGCGTCGAAACACGGTATTTCTTCACACCGGACGGGTACGAATCAGCCCCGGCTAATGCGACGCAGGCCGGGAAATGCTAGATTCCTAGGCCAGATACGGTGAAATCGACCGTGATGCTCCGTTGCGGGGGAACGAGTTTTGAGATCCAAAATGACAACATCGGTCAGGGCTTCCCTGCTCGCCCTCTCCATCGCCGCGCTGCCGCTGTCGGTGCAGGCGGCCGGCCTTGGCCAGATCAACGTCCTGAGCGGCCTGGGCCAGCCCCTGCGTGCCGAGATCCAGATCTCCGCCACCGCGCAGGAGCTGCAGTCGCTGAGCGCCCGCATCGCCTCGGCGGATGCGTTCCGGCGTGCGAACCTGAGCTACGGTACCGCGGTGAGCGCGATCCGCGTCAGCGTGGATACGCGCGCCGCACGCCCGGTCGTGCGGCTCAGCAGCGACCGCCCGATCAACGACCCCTTCGTCGACCTGCTCGTCGAACTCGACTGGGCGGGCGGCAACCTGGTGCGCGAATACACCTTCCTGCTCGACCCGGTCGAGCTCTCGGCGCCGCGCCCGCTCGCCGCCCCGATCCAGGCACCGGCGGCGCGGCCCGCGCGCGCCGCGTCGCGCCCG
>NZ_AMXF01000072.1 GCF_000310225.1 Thauera phenylacetica B4P | reverse complement strand
CGCGTCCAGCGCCGGCGCAGCGGCTTGCGTGCCGGCGGCCTGCATGCCGGCGGCTTCGGCGGCGTCCGCGCGGTGGGCGTCCTCGTAGGCGATCTCCGCCGCGAAGGCGCGCGCCGCGTAGTCGGCCGCGTCGTTGAAGGGGTTGAGCACGCGCTCGACCCCCGCGGCGCCGAGCGCGGCGCCGTGGATGTCGTCGCGCACCACGCCGGCGATGCGGCCCTTGAAGCCGGCTTCGCCGAGCGCGTGCAGGAAGGCGCGGTTGGAGTCCCACTGCGGGAAGGTGCTCACCACCCACCGCGCGTCGGCGAGCGGCAGGGACTCGAGGAAGCCGGGGTCCTCGCCATCGCCGAAGCGCACCGGCAGGCGCTGGTGGCGCAGCTGGCGGACGATCTCGGGGTCGAAGTCGACGCCGAGCACCTCGATGCCGGCCTGGCGCAGCTGGCGCATCAGGCGCGCGCCGTAGCGGCCGAGGCCGAACACCACGATGTCGGGCTGGCCCGCCGCCCTGCCCTGGCGCTCGACCGCGAGCTCGCGGAAGGGCCGCTTGCGTTCGAACACGCCGAGCACCGGCGCGAGGCGCTCATAGAGCGGCTGCGAGTACAGGATCATGTAGGTGGACATCATGATGGTGACCAGCCCGACCAGCGTGGTGAGCCCGAGCGCTTCCACACCGACGTGGCCGAGGGTGATGCCCATCGCCACGAACACGATGGAGAACTCGCTGATCTGCGCCACGGTGAGGCCGGCCATGAAGCCGGTGCGCTTGCGGTAGCCCATGTAGCCCATGATCGCCATCACGATCAGCGGGTTCCCGATCAGCACGAAGAGCGACAGGATCACCGCCGGCCACAGCTCGCCGCCGAGGGTGGAGAAGTCGAGCTTGGCGCCGAGGTCCACGAAGAAGAACAGCAGCATGAAGTCACGGATGCCGGTCAGGCGCGCGTTCATCGCCTCGCGGTAGGCGGTCGAGGCGAGCGAGAAGCCGGCCATGAAGGCGCCCGCCTCCTTGCTGAAGCCGGCGACCTCGCCGAGCGCGGCGAGCCCGGTACCCCAGGCGATCGCGAAGATCAGCAGCAGCTCCTGCGAGCGCGCCATGACGTGAACCAGCCAGGGCAGCACGTAGCGCATCAGCACGAACATCAGCACGGTGGCGCCCACCAGGCGCAGCGCCAAGTGGCCGGCCACGGCCAGCATGGCGTCGTCGCCGGCGCCGCGCAGCGCGCTCATGGTCATCATCGCCAGCACCACGGCGACGTCCTGCACGATCAGGAAGCCCACCGCGATGCGCCCGTGCAGCGAGTCGAGCTCACGCTTGTCGGAGAGCAGCTTGACCACGATGATCGTGCTCGAGAAGGTCAGCGCGACCGCGACGTAGAGCGCCTCCATCAGGCTCTTGCCCATCAGCGCGATGATGAGGAAGCCGAACACGATGGTGAAGCCGAGCTGGCCGAGGCCGGTGGCGAGCGCGACCGGGCCGATGTGGCGGATGTGGTGGAGGTCGAGCTTGAGGCCGACCACGAAGAGCAGCACGGTGACGCCGATCTCGGCGAGCAGCGCGACCTGGTCGTGCGCGGTGACGATGCCGAACACCGCCGGCCCGACCAGGATGCCGACCACGATGTAGGCGATCAGCACCGGCTGGCGCAGGCGCACGGCGATCGCTCCGGCCAGCGCGGAGATGATCAGCAGCACGGCGAATTCGGCGTAGGGCCCGTGGGCCAGCATCCCGGCCATCGTTCGATCCTCGTGTCACCCGGCGAAGCACCCGGTACGGGGGCGCGGAGCGGAAACCATGCCTTTGGCCGCATGGTAACCGATCCGCACGCGCGCGGCCGTCGGCCCCCCGGCGGGCACGGGTGGCGCGGAGCGCCGTCGATCAGCCCTTCGCGGCGACGGGCAGCAGCACGATGCAGGTGCCGGCAAGGCGGTCGTGGAGGAACTGGCGGTCGCGATCGACCAGCGCCCACGCCAGGCCGAGGCCGCCCAGCAGCACCGAGGGCCAGGCGAGCGCGTAGCGCAGCCAGCAGCGCGCGGGCGAGGCGATGCGGCCATCGGCCCCGGTGACGATCTTCAGCCGCCAGGTCTGCATCGCCAGGGTCTGCCCGCCGCGCCGCCAGTACCACACGAAATAGACCCCGAGCACGCCGAACACGTGCAGCCAGAGCAGCCAGCCCGGCGGGGCGAACTCGGCGGCGATGCCGAGCATCAGGTAGGGCACGAGGAAGGTGAGCGCGAGCACGCCGAGCAGCAGCATCGACTCGTACAGCATCGAGGCCAGGCGGCGGCGCAGCCCGGCGAGTTCTGCGCTGGGGCGGTCGGCGGTCGGGTGGGCGGCCCTGTCGGTGCGGTCGGACGCATCCTGCGGCGGGTGCGGGACGGCACGCGCCCCGTCGGCTGCGGCCTTGCCGGCCCGGCTCTTGCTGCGCGTCATGAGTCGATCCAGGCGGCCGCATGGAAGCGGCACGAAAATGGAAAATGCAGGGAAACTGCGTGGAGAATGCGTGGGACCTGCATGGGCGCGACGGCCACCCCGGATCGCCCGCTGCGGAGACGAGCGCCATGCGATCGGCGACGCGAAGGCGAGCTGCAAGCCCGCAGACACGGCGTGCGCAGGACAACGTCAAGGGCTCGCCCGACCTCGATCCGCGCGCCTCGCCACCTCCTCCGGCACCGCCTGCAGCCTTGACCAAACCGCAAGCGGCCGGTAACGTTCTGCGTTTATTCAAAACCCCAATAGAGCGAGTTCGCGATGGTGCTGTCCGGAGCCGAAATTGTAATCAGGTGCCTGCAGGAAGAAAAGGTCGAGTATGTCTTCGGTTACCCGGGCGGCGCGGTCCTCTTCCTCTACGACGCGCTCTTCCAGCAGGACAAGGTCCGCCACGTGCTGGTGCGCCACGAGCAGGCGGCGGTGCACGCCGCCGACGGCTTCGCGCGCAGCACCGAGAAGGTCGGCGTCGCCATGGTGACCTCCGGCCCGGGCGCCACCAACGCCGTCACCGGCATCGCCACTGCCTACTGCGACTCGATCCCGATGGTGATCATCTCCGGCCAGGTGCCGGTCGCCGCGATCGGCCAGGACGCCTTCCAGGAAGTCGACACCGTGGGCATCACCCGCCCCTGCGTGAAGCACAACTTCCTCGTCCGCGACGTGCGCGACATCGCCGCGACGATGAAGAAGGCCTTCCACCTCGCCCGCACCGGCCGCCCCGGCCCGGTGCTGGTCGACATCCCGAAGGACGTGTCGATGCAGCGCTGCGAGTACGAGTACCCGAAAGAGGTCTCGATGCGCTCGTACAACCCGGTGACCAAGGGCCACTCGGGCCAGATCAAGAAGGCCGTGCAGCTGCTGCTCGAGGCCAAGCGCCCGATGATCTACACCGGCGGCGGCGTGGTGCTGTCGAACGCGGCCGAACAGCTCACCAAGCTCACGCGGCTCCTCGGCTACCCGATCACCAACACCCTGATGGGCCTCGGCGGCTACCCCTCGACCGACCGCCAGTTCCTCGGCATGCCGGGCATGCACGGCACCTTCGAAGCCAACATGGCGATGCACTACTCCGACGTGCTGCTCGCCGTCGGCGCCCGCTTCGACGACCGCGTGATCGGCAACCCGGCGCACTTCGCCGAGGAGCCGCGCAAGATCATCCATGTGGACATCGACCCCTCGTCGATCTCCAAGCGCGTGCGGGTAGACACCCCGATCGTCGGTGACGTCAAGGAAGTGCTCGACGAGATGATCCGCCAGATCGAGTCCGGCGAGGCGCGCCCCAACCCCGAGGCGCTGGCCTCGTGGTGGAAGCAGATCGAGCAGTGGCGCGAGCGCAAGTGCATGGTCTACAAGAACTCGGACGAGATCATCAAGCCGCAGTTCGTGATCCAGAAGCTGTGGGAGGTCACCGGCGGCGACGCCATCATCACCTCCGACGTCGGCCAGCACCAGATGTGGGCGGCGCAGTACTACGGCTTCGACAAGCCGCGGCGCTGGCTCAACTCGGGCGGCCTGGGGACGATGGGCGTGGGCATGCCCTACGCCATGGGCGCCAAGCTCGCCAACCCCGACATGCAGGTCGCCTGCGTGACCGGCGAGGCCTCGATCCAGATGAACATCCAGGAGCTGTCGACCTGCAAGCAGTTCCGCCTGCCGATCAAGATCTGCAACCTGAACAACCGCTACCTGGGCATGGTGCGCCAGTGGCAGGAGCTCTTCCACGGCGGCCGCTACTCCGAGTCCTACATGGACTCGCTGCCCGACTTCGCCAAGCTGGCCGAGGCCTATGGCCACGTCGGCATCCGGGTCGACCGTCCGGGCGACGTCGAGGGCGCGCTGCGCGAGGCCTTCACCACCCACAAGGACGAGCTCGTGTTCCTCGACTTCCAGATCGACCAGACCGAGAACGTCTATCCGATGGTGCAGGGCGGGAAGGGTCTCACCGAGATGATCCTGTCGGCCGAAGACCTCTGATCGCCTCCTACCGAATCCGGAACACATCACCATGCGTCACGTCATTTCCCTCCTGATCGAAAACGAATCCGGCGCGCTGTCGCGCGTGTCCGGCCTGTTCTCGGCCCGCGGCTACAACATCGAATCGCTCACCGTGGCCCCGACCGAGGACTTCTCGATGTCGCGGATGACCATCGTCACCACCGGCTCGGACGAGATCATCGAGCAGATCACCAAGCAGCTGAACAAGCTGGTCGAGGTCGTCAAGGTCGTCGACATCTCCGAGGCCGCCCACCTCGAGCGCGAGCTCATGCTCGTCAAGGTGCGCGCCACCGGCAAGGACCGCGAGGAAATCAAGCGCACCGCCGACATCTTCCGCGCCCGCATCATCGACGTCACCGACGCCTCCTACGTCGTCGAGCTGACCGGCAACCAGGGCAAGCTCGACGCCTTCATCGGCGCGATCGACCCGGCACTGATCCTCGAGACCGTGCGCTCGGGCGTCTGCGGCGTCGGCCGCGGCGACCGCGTGCTGAAGGTCTGAGCTCCCCCCTCCCCCGCTCCACATCGAACCAAAGGAAAGACATGAAGGTTTACTACGACAAGGACGCCGACCTCTCGCTGATCAAGGGCAAGCAGGTCACCATCGTCGGTTACGGCTCGCAGGGCCACGCCCACGCCCAGAACCTGCGCGACTCCGGCGTGAACGTCACGGTCGGCCTGCGCAAGGACGGCAGCTCCTGGGCCAAGGCCGAGGCCGCCGGCCTGGCCGTCAAGGAAATCGGCGAAGCCGTGAAGGCCGCCGACCTCGTCATGATCCTGCTGCCGGACGAGACCGCGCCGCAGGTCTACCGCGACGACATCGAGCCGAACATCAAGAAGGGCGCGGTGCTCGCCTTCGCCCACGGCTTCAACGTGCACTACAACCAGATCGTGCCGCGCGCCGACCTCGACGTGATCATGGTCGCGCCCAAGGGCCCCGGCCACACCGTGCGCTCCGAGTACCTGCGCGGGGGCGGCGTGCCGACCCTGATCGCGATCTACCAGGACCGCTCGGGCAAGGCCAAGGACATCGCCCTGTCGTATTCGGCTGCCAACGGCGGCACCAAGGGCGGCGTGATCGAGACCAACTTCCGCGAAGAGACCGAGACCGACCTCTTCGGCGAGCAGGCCGTGCTGTGCGGCGGCGCCGTCGAGCTGGTCAAGATGGGCTTCGAGACCCTGGTGGAAGCCGGCTACGCGCCCGAGATGGCGTACTTCGAGTGCCTGCACGAGCTCAAGCTGATCGTCGACCTGATGTACGAGGGCGGCATCGCCAACATGAACTACTCGATCTCGAACAACGCCGAGTACGGCGAGTACGTGACCGGACCCGAGGTCATCAACGAGCAGTCGCGCGCCGCCATGCGCAACGCGCTGAAGCGCATCCAGACCGGCGAGTACGCCAAGATGTTCATCCTCGAGGGCAAGACCAACTACCCGAGCATGACCGCCTACCGCCGCCTGAACGCCGACCACCAGATCGAGAAGGTCGGTGGCCAGCTGCGCGACATGATGCCGTGGATCAAGGCCAAGGCCCTGGTCGACAAGTCGAAGAACTGATCGCCCCGGCGTTCGGTCAAAAGGCCGGTACCGCATTCGCGGTGCCGGCCTTTTTCATGTGCGACGGCGGATCGCCGGCGCAGGCCATTCGCATCGCGCCGCTGGCGTGCCGCGGCGAGCGCATTTGCAGCCGGGCGCGCGCATGCGTGCGCTAAAATGACGATCCTGGATTCCACGGAGGCGACACCCAAGGTGCCCGATATCGAACACGCCCCGCTGCCCTTGCCCGACAAGCGCCGCCGCGGCATCTACATCCTGCCGAACCTGTTCACCACCGCGGCGCTGTTCGCCGGCTTCTATGCGATCGTGCAGGCGATGAACCAGCGCTTCGAGTACGCCGCGGTGGCGATCTTTGTCGCCATGGTGCTCGACGGCCTCGACGGCCGCATCGCCCGCATGACCAACACCCAAAGCGAGTTCGGCGCCGAGTACGACTCGCTCTCCGACATGGTCTCCTTCGGCGCCGCGCCGGCGCTGGTGATGTACGAGTGGGCGCTGCAGGACCTCGGCAAGCTCGGCTGGGTCGCCGCCTTCATCTACTGTGCGGGCGCCGCGCTGCGTCTGGCGCGCTTCAACACCAACATCGACGTGGTCGACAAGCGCTACTTCCAGGGCCTGCCCAGCCCGGCGGCCGCAGCCCTGGTCGCCGGCATGGTGTGGGTCGGCATCGACAACGGCTTCGCCGGAGACGACCTGCGCTGGTACGCCGCGGCGCTGACCATCTTCGCCGGCGTCTCCATGGTCAGCAACGTGCTGTTCTGGAGCGGCAAGAGCATCAACCTGCGCAAGAGCGTGCCCTTCATCGTGCTGATCGCGCTGGTGCTCGCCTTCGCGCTCATCTCCAGCTACCCGCCGGGCATCCTGTTCGCCCTCTTCCTCGCCTACGCCGGCTCCGGCTACGTCGTCGCCGCGCTGCGCTGGCGTCGACGCCGCTCGCACCGCGCCGAACCGGCCAGCGCGGCCTCCCCCACCTACAACGAACAAGCCGGCGACACCGCCGCCGCGCCCGTCGAGGGCGCTTCATCCGACCCCGGGAGCAAGCCATGAAAGACAAGCTGATCATCTTCGACACCACCTTGCGCGACGGCGAGCAGAGCCCGGGCGCGTCGATGACGCGCGACGAGAAGCTGCGCATCGCCCGCCAGCTCGAGCGCATGCGGGTGGACGTGATCGAGGCCGGCTTCGCCGCCGCCTCCAACGGTGACTTCGAGGCGGTGCGCTCGATCGCCGAGGCGATCAAGGAGTCCACGGTCTGTACGCTGGCGCGCGCCAACGAGCACGACATCCGCCGCGCCGGCGAGGCCATCCGCCCGGCGGCGCGCGGGCGCATCCACACCTTCATCGCCACCAGCCCGATCCACATGGAGAAGAAGCTGCGCATGACGCCCGACCAGGTCGTCGAGCAGGCGGTCAAGGCGATCGGCTGGGCGCGCGAATACACCGACGACGTCGAGTTCTCCGCCGAGGACGCCGGCCGCTCCGAGATCGACTTCCTGGTGCGCATCTTCGAGGCCGTGATCGACGCCGGCGCGAAGACCATCAACGTGCCCGACACCGTGGGCTACAACGTGCCCGAGCAGTTCGCCGCCACCGTGCGCACGCTGATCGAGCGCGTGCCCAACTCGGACAAGGTGGTGTGGTCGGTGCATTGCCACAACGACCTCGGGCTGGCCGTGGCCAACTCGCTCGCCGCGGTGCGCTCGGGTGCGCGCCAGGTCGAGTGCACGATCAACGGGCTGGGCGAACGCGCCGGCAACGCCTCGCTCGAGGAGATCGTCATGGCGGTTCGCACCCGCGCCGACATCTTCCCGGTCGAGACCGGCATCGAGACCACGCAGATCGTGCCGGCCTCCAAGCTGGTGTCGCAGATCACCGGCTACCCGGTGCAGCCCAACAAGGCCATCGTCGGCGCCAACGCCTTCGCGCACGAGTCCGGCATCCACCAGGACGGCGTGCTCAAGCACCGCGAGACCTACGAGATCATGCGCGCCGAGGACGTGGGCTGGGGCGCCAACAAGCTGGTGCTCGGCAAGCTCTCCGGTCGCAACGCCTTCCGCGCCCGCCTGCAGGAGCTCGGCATCGAGATCGAGAGCGAGGACCACCTCAACCAGGCCTTCGCGCGCTTCAAGGAGCTCGCCGACCGCAAGTCGGAGATCTTCGACGAGGACCTGACCGCGCTGATGCGCGACGAGGCGGTCACCCCGGCGCCCGAGCAGTACCGCCTGGTGTCGACCCGCTTCCACTCCGAGACCGGCGAGACGCCGGTGGCCGAGATCACCCTGTCGATCGGCGGCGCCGAGAAGCAGGCGCGCGCCAACGGCTCCGGCCCGGTGGACGCCGCCTTCAAGGCGATCGAGACGGTGGCCACCACCGGCAGCGAGCTGCTGCTGTACTCGGTGAACGCGATCACCAGCGGCACCGACGCCCAGGGCGAGGTCACCGTGCGCCTGTCGCGCGACGGCCGCGTGATGGACGGCCAGGGCGCCGACACCGACATCATCGTCGCCTCGGCGAAGGCCTACCTGAATGCGCTCAACAAGCTGCACGCAGGCGCGGAGCGGCTCAACCCGCAGGTGTGAGGAGCGTGAGGCGTCAGGAGTGAGGGGGCAGGTGCGGAGGTACCGGAAGGCCCGCACCCGCCCCGGAGATCGTGTGGCTTTGCAGCGAATGCGGCCAGCAGTCGCCTACCGCTGGTGCATCGCTCCGCGGGCACCGCGGTGTGCGACCGGTTCGCGGCTGCCGCCGTTTCACATGAAAGACATCGCGGGAATCAGCGCGCCGACGCCCCAGCAACCGCCGCCCCAATGTAGGAGCGCCGGCAGGCGCGAATCAGCGCTTCGGCCCGCGAGTGATCAAATTCAAGCCCCGCCCCCATCCACCCAATTCTCCAGCCGCAAGCCCTCGACGCGTTCGAACTCGCGCAGGTTGTTGGTCACCAGAACCAGGCCCTCGCTACGCGCGTGGCCCGCGATGTGGAGGTCATTCACCCCGATCGGCATCCCCTTGCGCTCCAGGTCGGCGCGGATGTCGCCGTAATGCGCGGCCGCCTTGGGGGTGTAGTCCAGCACCACCAGGCGCGACACGAAATCCTCGACCTGCGCCAGGTTGTGCGCCTTGCGCTCACTCTTCTCGGCGCCGTGGATCAGCTCCGCCAAGGTCACCGCGCTGATGCACATCTGTCCCGCATGCTCGTTGAACACGCTCAGCATCTGCGGCGGACGGCGCTTGATCACGTAGATCGCGATGTTGGTGTCGAGCATGTACTTGAGCATCAGAACGCCTCGCGCGCGCTCTGCTGCTGGCTGGCGCGCTCGGGCAGGAAGTCCTCGGACACCCCCTCCGCGGCGGCGAAGAAGCTGTCCCAGGTCCTGTCCACCGGCGCCAGAATCCGCTCCACCCCGAGCACCCGCACCGCCACCTTGCGCACCTCCGGCGGAAACCGCGTCTCCGCCGGCAATCGCACGGCCTGTGTACGGTTGTTCTCGAAAATCGAACCGGTCGCAATGCTCATCGCCAATCTCCGTAGTCCGCGCGGCGCGCTATACACTCATAGTATATAGCATCGATTCCGGCGCTACGCTTTCCGCCTCGCCCTCGCATCTTCAGCGCCCCATTCGCGGCGGCCGCCGCTCCTACATGAAAACCATCGCGATGATCAGCGCGCCGACACCCCAGCCACCGCCGCGCCCATGTAGGAGCGCCGGCAGGCGCGAATTCGGCCGTGCGGCACGCGACCACCGCCGGTGACGGCGTAAGCCCCCTATTCGCGGCGGCCGCCGCTCCTACATGGAAACCATCGCGTCGATCAGCGCGCCGACACCCCAGCAACCGCCTTCCCAAGGCAGGAGCGCCGGCAGGCGCGAATTCGGTCGCGGCGCACGCGAGCACCGCCGATGAGGGCATGACCGCCCTGTTCGCGGCGGCCGCAGCTCCTACATGGGGCCTGCGCCCTGCGCGCGCGACGGCGCCGTGGCGCGCGCATGCAGCATCGTGCTGGTGAACAGGACCACGGCGAGGAAGACCTCGGTCAAGGCGAACACGCCGGTGAGCCCGGGGTCGGAGGCGCGCAGGACGCCCTCGGTGAAATACAGCAGCGACAGCATCGACAGCCACTGCGAGGTGTAGCGCCGGCCGCGCAGCACACCGAACACCGCCGGCAGCAGCGGCAGCGCCTTGAGCATCATCCACGAGCCGCCCGGACGCAGCGGGGCGAGCCAGCCCTCCCACACGACGCACAGCACGATCAGCGCCAGCAGCGCGACGCTCGACACCAGGCTCAGCGCGCGCGCGTTCATCGCGACCCCGCCAGCCGCATCGCCACCTCGGCCAGGCGCCGGCCCTGCGCCTGCGCGAGCGCGATCTCCTCGGCGCTGAGCGCGGCATCGCCCTCGCTCCCGGACACATGGCTCGCGCCGTAGGGCGTGCCACCCGTGCGCGTCTCGCCGAGCGCCGGCTCGGAGAACGGCAGCCCCAGCACCAGCATGCCGTGATGAAAGAGCGGCAGCATCATCGACAGCAGCGTGCTCTCCTGCCCGCCATGCAGGCTGGACGAGGATGTGAACACGCAGCCCGGCTTGCCCTCGAGGGCGCCGTTGAGCCAGGCGCCCGCGAGGCCGTCGAGGAAGTACTTCATCGGTGCCGCCATGTTGCCGAAGCGGGTCGGGCTGCCGAGCGCCAAGCCGACGCACTCCTCCAGGTCGGCCACCTCGACGTAGGGCGGCCCCGAGGCGGGGATGTCGTCCTCCACCGCCTCGCAAACGGTGGACACCCGCGGCACCGTGCGCACCCGCGCCACCGCGCCCGGCACCTGGTGGATGCCGGCGGCGATGTGCTCGGCGAGCGCGCGCACCGAACCGCGGTGGCTGTAGTAGAGGACGAGGATTTCGTGCATCGGGAGCCTGCTCCGGAAGGGGACCGGATTATATCGCGCCATCACAGCCGACCGCCCGCGCTACAAAGGCAATCGCGGGCGCCGCGCTCAGATCGGATAGGGATCGATCTCGTACTGGAAAAGTTCGACGCTCGGCGTCTGCAGGTCGAGCCCGAGCGCACGCGCCTGCGCGACATAGACCGTCTGCGTCTCGCGCACGAACACGAAGCGGCGCGAGGCGTAGGTGCCGGCGACCGCGAGCATCGCCGGATGGCGGCGCAGCGGCTCCATGATCGGCAAGGCCAGCGCCGGGGAGAGCTGCTGCACCGCGCGCCCGCGAAAGCCGACCATGACCGGGTGGAAGGACTGCCCGATGATCTGCAGCCCGACCTCCACCTGCCCCGGCAAATCGCTGCGCACCCAGCGCACGATGCACACCGACCAGGCCTGGCCCTGGTCGCGCCGCAGGGCGAGCGCACCTCCCGCCTCGATCTCGCCGCGCACCCCGGCCACGCTCATGATCGCGAGCCCGCCCGGACTTTCGTTGAGGACCATCCATTCCTGCAGCGCGCCGGCATCATCCGCCGCCCCGCCACCGAGATCCCACACCGCCTGCAGGCCGATCCCGACCTGGACCACGTACTGGTGCTGGCGCCGCGGCTGCCCGCGCACCGGCGCCGCCATCCAGTGGCTGCGCAGACGGCGCAGCAGGGCCACGGTCTCGAGCGGAGACAAGCCTGGCGGAAAAAGCGCCTCCTCCTCCGTCAGCGGCTCGACCTCGCCCTGCATCCCGGCAAGCTCCGCGGCGGTCATGCGGGCCGTCACCCACTCGATGCACTCGCCCAGCTTCTGCGCCATCGGACGCGGATTGAAGCTCCACACCTCACCGCCCAGCATCGACCCGGAGGGCGCCGGCCGGCGCGCCACCGCCTGCGGGGCGAGATCGGCGCCGAGGTCGATCCACCACGCCGACGCGCTCGCGTCGCCCACGCCGTTCGCAAGGACCGCGGCGCCGAGCACGCGCGCATCGAGGAAATCGTATAACCAGGCGATCTCTCGCCCGGTGAGCCCCTCGGGCTGCGCGACCGCCACGGCGAGCACGCGCAGGTAAGCGCAGCGCAAGGGATCGTCGGCCGCGGCCGAGTCGATCCGATGCCGTGCGGCAAAGTCGTGCGCCAGCCGCCAGGTCCCGGCCGGCGGCGGCGCGGCGGCCAATTCACTCAGCGCAAACACCTCGGTGACCAGGCCGATCGCGTACTCGCAAAGCTCGTCGCCAGCCCCGGAACGCGCTACACCGCGGCTCCCCGCCACACCCGCGATCGCCGTGGCGACATCGAGGGCGAGCACGCACAACTGTTCGTTGGCCTCGAAGAGCGCGACCTCCACCGGAAGCTGGCGTGCAACCAGCAAGGGGCGCAGGCGCGCGCCGATGTCGCCGATGCGCTCGGCAAGGGCGCGCAGCACCTCCGCGTTCGCGCCAAGGCCGGCGCCGCCGAAGGCGTCGAGCAGATGCGCCCGCAGCGCGGCGAGGTCGTCCTCGACGGCGTCCGCCGGCTCGCTCTCTAGCCAGTGGAGCAGCGACTGCTCGGCATCGGTCGGTGTCGAAGGCGCTTCCATGGTCCCCGGCGAAAGACTGTTCGTGTGCGCATTCTATCCCCTTACGGCGCACGCACGCCGCAACACTGCGGGCACAAGGCGCGCGGAATCAGGCAGGCAGCCGGAATCATCGGCGGAGCGCAAGAAAACCTTGTCCGCTGCGGGCGACTCCCCTATAATCAGCGGCTTTTCGCATCCACCGATCAGGAATACCCAGATGGTCGTCATTCGCCTTGCCCGTGGTGGCGCCAAAAAGCGCCCGTTCTTCAACATGGTCGTTGCCGATTCGCGCAACCGCCGCGACGGCCGCTTCATCGAGCGCGTCGGCTTCTACAACCCGATCGCCTCGGGCGCCGAGAAAGGTCTCGTGATCAACGCCGAGCGCCTGGCCTACTGGCAGCAGAACGGCGCGCAGCTGTCGCCGACCGTCGCCCGCCTGGTCAAGCAGGCCGGCACGGCCGCGGCCTGACCGACCTCGATCAGCGGCCGAGCGGCGCATGATCGTACTGGGGCGCATCGTCGCCCCTTTTGGCGTTCAGGGCTGGATCAAGATCCACCCCTTCGGTGACGACCCCGCCTCGTGGCGGAAGATGTCGCACTGGTGGTTGTGCAGCGACGACGACGCGCCCGACGCGGCGTGGAAGCAATACACGCTGACGGCCTGCCGGCCGCACGGCAAGGGGCTGGTGGCCGCGCTGGCCGAGGTGGCCGACCGTGGCGCGGCCGAGGCGGTCGATGGCCTCTACATCGGCGCGCCGCGCGAGGCACTGCCCATGCCCGCCGAGGGCGAGTACTACTGGGGCGACCTCGTGGGCCTGGCGGTCGAGAACGAGGCGGGCGAAGCCCTGGGCGCGGTCGCCGGCTTGATCTCGACCGGCGCGCACGACGTGCTGCAGGTGCGCGAAGGCGAAGGCGAGGAGGCGTTCGAACGCCTGATCCCCTTCGTCGCCGCCTACGTGCTCGACGTCGACCTGGCGACCCGGCGCATCCGGGTCGCCTGGCAGAAAGACTGGTAACACGGGACTGTGGACGGCCGGTGAATCCGCACATCCCGCAAGGCGACACGCAGCAGGCGAGCCCCTCGGGCATTGCGGGCGGTCCGCGTCGATACGACGTGATCACCCTCTTCCCGGAGATGTTCGCCGCGCTCACCGGTAGCGGCATCACCCGGCGGGCGATCGATCGCGGCTTGTACGCGCTCGGGTTCCACAACCCGCGCGACTTCACCAGCGATCCACATCGCACGGTGGACGACCGCCCCTACGGCGGCGGCCCCGGCATGGTGATGCTGGCCGAGCCGCTGACGCAGGCGATCCGGGCGGCACGCGCGGCGCAGGAAGCGGCGCTGGGGCGCAGCGGGCGGGTGATCTACCTGTCGCCGCAGGGGCGCAGGCTGGAGCAGGCGGTGGTGCTGGAGCTGGCCGCCGAACCTGGACTGGTGCTGCTTTGCGGGCGCTACGAGGGCGTGGATCAGCGCCTGATCGACCGCGAGGTCGACGAGGAGCTCTCGCTCGGCGACTTCGTGCTGTCGGGCGGCGAGCTGCCGGCGATGGTGCTGCTCGACGCGATCGTGCGCCAGCTGCCCGGCGCACTGAACACCGCGGGTTCGGCGCAGGAAGATTCCTTCGTCGACGGGCTGCTGGACTGCCCGCACTACACGCGGCCGGAGCGGTATGAAGACGAACCCGTGCCCGCGGTGCTGCTGTCGGGCAACCACGCGGCGATTCGCCGCTGGCGGCTGAAGCAGTCGCTCGGCCGCACCTGGCTGCGCAGGCCCGACCTGCTCGGGGCGCGGCCGTTGAGCAAGACCGAATTGAAACTGCTTGAAGAGTTCAGGCAGGAGCAAGCCGGGACGCAGGACGCACTGGAACCCCAGCGCGGCTGAGCGTCCTTTCACAAACGGCACGCACCAGGTTGCGACCTGCTCTGCGGCCAGGCCGACGCAAGAGGCGAAGGCCGATAACATCGATGGAGTCTCTGCAATGAACCTGCTTCAGCAACTCGAACAGGAAGAAATGGCCCGCGTCTCGCAGGGCAAGACCATCCCCGAGTTCGGTCCCGGCGACACCGTGATCGTCCAGGTGAAGGTCAAGGAAGGCAACCGCGAGCGTCTGCAGGCGTACGAGGGCGTGGTCATCGCCAAGCGCAACCGCGGCCTGAACTCCTCGTTCATCGTCCGCAAGATCTCCTCGGGCGAGGGCGTCGAGCGTACCTTCCAGACCTACTCGCCGCTGGTCGCCGGCGTCGAGGTCAAGCGTCGTGGTGACGTGCGTCGCGCCAAGCTGTACTACCTGCGCCAGCGCTCGGGCAAGTCGGCGCGCATCAAGGAAAAGCTGGACTACAAGGCCGCCGCTGCCAAGCGCGCTGCCCAGCAGCAGCAACAGGAAGGCTGATCGCCGCGGCGGTCGCTTCATCGAAACGGGCCTGCGGGCCCGTTTTTTTTGTCCACCGACTTCCTTTTCCCTGCGCGGGAGCGGGCTGCGCAGCCGCCCCTGCTCAGCGCCGCTCGACGCGGTGCATCAGCCAGAACGCGCCGACCAGGAAGATCAGGCTTGGCGTCAGCGCGGCCATGAAGGGCGGCCAGGCGTTGATCATGCCGAGGTTGGAGAACAGGCCGTTGAGCAGGTGGAAGCCCACGCCCAGCATCACCCCCATGAAGATGCGCGCGCTCGCGCCGCCCATGCGGTCGTGGATGAAGCCGAAGGGCATCGCCAGCGCCATCATCACCAACGCGGTGAAGGGGTAGATCAGCTTCTTCCACAGCGCGATCTCGAAGCGGTCGGCGTTCTGGTTGTTGTCGCGCAGGTGGTTGATGTAGGTCCACAGGCGGCCGAAGGGCATGTGCTCGGGCGACACCATCAGCACGCCGAGCACCTCGGGAGTCAGCTCCGAGCGCCAGCGGATCTCGGGCAGGCGCTCGACCTCGGTGCGATCGCCGTGGAAACGCGTGCGCTGCACGTCGAGCAGCTTCCACTCGCCCGAGCCGTCGAACACACCGGTGGCCGCCTCGGCAATCGATTCCAGCGCGTAGTCGGCGTCGAAGGCGTAGAGGCGCGCGCCGCGCATCGTGCGGTCAGGCATCAGCGTGCGAACGTTGATGACCAGGCGGCCATCCTTCACCCACAGGCCCGAGCGCAATTGCTGCGAGACCGTGGCCTGGGTGGCGGTGAGCTTCCACTCCTCGGCGGCAGCCTCCGCGGGCGGCGCGACGTACTCGCCGACCAGGAAGATCAGCACCGCGAACACACCGCCGATGAGGCCGAGCACACTCATCAGCAGGCCGTTCGACATGCCCGAGGCGCGCATCACGGTGATCTCGGAGTTCTTCGCCAGGGTCGCCAGCGCATACAGCGTGCCGATCAGCACCGCGATCGGCATCAGCTCGTACACCCGCGCGGGCAGGGTCAGCGCGACATACACGAGGGCCTGGTAGAGCGTGTAGCCGCCCTTGCCCACGTCCTCGAGCTCGTTGATGAAGTCGAAGAAGGCGAACAGGCCGAGGAAGGCCAGCAGCACCAGCGCGCTGGCGGCGAAGATCTCGCGTGCGAGGTAACGCAGCAGCACCGGGCTCATGCACGCCTCCGCCAGAACGGCGAGATCGCCAGGCGCTTGTGGAACATCAGCGCGAGCGCAGCCAGCACCACCACATGCGGCAACAGCAGGCCGGCCGCGAAGGGCAGCTTGCCCTGCGCCACCCAGGACTGGAACACCGAGATCGCATTGCTATAAACGAGGTACACCAGCAGCGCCACCAGCATGTTGTTGGCGCGCCCGGCGCGCGGATTGACGAAGGACAGCGGGATCGCCATCAGCGCCAGCAGCAGCGCGACGAGGGGAACGCCGAAGCGTCCGACCAGTTCGCCGAGGCCGCGCGCCTCGGGCTGGGCGAGCAGCACCGCGGTGGGCAGCGCGCGGATGCGGGCCTGCTGCCCGGCCACCTGCTTCTGCTCGACCTGCACCTCGTAGCGCTCGAACTCCATCACGCGGTACTCGGGCGTGCCGGGGCTGCCGTCGTAGCGCCGTCCCTTCTCGAGCACGACGAAGCGCCGGCCCTCCTCGTCGCTGCGCAGGTAACCCTCGGCCGAAGCGATCACCACGAGCTGGCCGTTGCGGGCCTGCTCGCTGACGAAGACGTTGCGCACGCGGCCATCCTCGCCTGCGCCGACCTCGACGAAGAAGACCCGCTGCGCGCTGGTCGATTCGCGGAACACGCCTGGGGCGACGCGATGGGTGTCGTCACGGCTTTCCAGGCGCTCGCGGTATTCGCCGCTCTTTTGCTGCGCCCATGGAGACAGGTAGATCGAGCCCGCGCCGGCCACCACGGCGATGGGCAGCGCAAACAGCAACACCGGCCGGATCCAGGCGGTGAGCGGCACACCGGCGGCGAACCACACCACCATCTCGGAGTCGCGGTAACTGCGCGACAGCGAGACCAGGATCGCGATGAACAGCGTGAGGGTGAGCACTGTGGGCAGCTGCGCGAGCGCGCCGAAGCCGATCAGCGCCATCACCGCGTCGGGCGGCACGCGGCCACCCGCCGCCTGGCCGAGCAGGCGGATGAGCACGGTGGAGATCAGGATCGCGAACAGCGCCACGAAAACCGCGGCGGCCGTCTGCGCGAATTCCCGTTGCAGGGCACGCCGGAAGATCATCGGGCGGGGGTCGATACCGGGATGAGGCCGGGCTGCGTGCCACGGCCGATGTCGATCGGAAGCGTTTTTGACGCCCCGGTTGCGAACGCGCCATAATCTTCGGCAATCGAAACCAGGCATCCAAACAAGGAAAAGCGCATGGAATTTACCATAAAGACCGGCAGCCCGGCGAAGCTCAAGACCGGCCTGCTGGTGCTCGGCGCCTTTGCCGACGGCCGCCTCCCCGCCCTCTCCGCCGCAGCCGACGGTGCCGCCGAAGGCCGTCTCGCCGCCCTGATCAAGCGCGGCGACCTCGACGAGAAAGCCGGCGCCACGCTGCTGGTTCACGACCTCCCTGGCCTGCACGCCGAGCGCGTGCTGCTGGTAAGCCTGGGCAAGCACGACGAGTTCGGCGACAAGGCGTTCCGCGACGCGCTCGCCGCCGCCGCGAAGGCGATCTCCACCGGCGCGGCGAAGGACGCCGTGGTCGCGCTCGCCGACGTCGAGCTCCCGGGCCGCGATGCCGCCTGGCGGCTGCAGCAGGCCACCCGCATCCTCGCCGACGGCGCCTACCGCTTCGACGCGCTCAAGTCCGACAAGAAGGCGAAGAAGGATCGCGGTGCGAAGAAGCTCAGCCTGCTCGTGAGCTGCGAGCTAGGCGCCGAGCTCGACACCGCCGCGCTGCAAGGCCACGCGATCGCCGCCGGCATGGCGCTGGCGAAGGACCTCGGCAACCTGCCGGGCAACCTGTGCACCCCCACCCATCTCGCCGAGACCGCCGAGGCGCTCGGCAAGCAGTACAAGTTCGACGTCGAGGTGCTGGACCGCGACGACATGGAGAAGGTCGGCATGGGCTCCTTCCTGTCGGTGGCGCGCGGCTCGCACCAGCCGCCCAAGTTCATCGTGATGCAGTACAAGGGCGGCAAGGCCAAGGCCAGGCCCATCGTGCTGGTCGGCAAGGGCATCACCTTCGACACCGGCGGCATCTCGCTCAAGCCCGCCGCCGAGATGGACGAGATGAAGTTCGACATGTGCGGCGCCGCGAGCGTGCTCGGCACCTTCAAGGCGATCGCGCAGATGGGCCTGCCGATCAACGTCGTCGGCCTCGTCCCGACCACCGAGAACATGCCCGGCGGCGGCGCCACCAAGCCCGGCGACGTCGTCACCTCAATGTCGGGCCAGACCATCGAGGTGCTCAACACTGACGCCGAGGGCCGCCTGATCCTGTGCGACGCGCTGACCTACGCCGAGCGCTTCAAGCCCGAGTGCGTGATCGACATCGCCACCCTCACCGGCGCCTGCGTGGTCGCGCTCGGCAAGATTCCCAGCGGCCTGCTCGCCAACGACGACGAGCTCGCCGCCGAGATCCTGCGCCGCGGCACCGAATCCGGCGACCGCGCCTGGCAGCTGCCGCTGTGGGACGAATACCAGGAGCTGCTCAAGAGCAACTTCGCCGACATGGGCAACATCGGCGGGCGCTACGCCGGCACCATCACCGCGGCCTGCTTCCTGTCGCGCTTCGCCAAGACCTACAAGTGGGCCCACCTCGACATCGCCGGCACCGCCTGGGTGTCGGGCGACGCCAAGGGCGCCACCGGCCGCCCGGTGCCGCTGCTGAGCAGCTTCCTGATCGGGCGCGCCCGCGCCCATGCGGCCTGAGGACCGGCCGCCGCCCGCCATGGCGCCGCGCGTGCAGTTCTATCACAACACCGCAGACCGGCTCCCCCCCCCGCCCCAGCCGG
>NZ_AMXF01000071.1 GCF_000310225.1 Thauera phenylacetica B4P | reverse complement strand
CGGCGATGCGGCCGGCGCTCAGCCGGCGCCGCGCAGCGGGTCGGCGTCCTGGAAGCGTTGCAGCAGCCGGGGCGAGGCCAGGGGCGCGTGGCCGTCGGCGAGCTGGAGGTGCGCGTCGAGGTGGCGCTCGGAGGGCGCCAGCAGCCGACGATAGAGCTCGCGGCACAGCAGCCGCGCGCGCTGCCCCGGCCAGTCGCTCGCCAGCAGCACGTCGGGCAGCCCGGGGTCGCGCAGCAGCAGGCGGCGGTAGTCGTGGATCAGCAACATGCGCATCAGGAAGGCGCTCTCGTCGCCCGAATCCCCCGCGCCGTCGCGGAACTGGGCCAGCACGGGCTGGTAGCGCTCGACGAAATCGCGGTACATCTGCGCCAGACGCTCGAGATTCCACGCCGCATGCACCAGCTCGGCGTCGCTGGCCGCCGCACCCGGGGCCGCATCCGCCGCCATCAGGGGCTTGAGCCGCGGCAGCAGCTCACCCAGGCCCTCCCCGACCAGCGCGTCGAAGGCCGCGATCAGGTCGGCGCCCGGATGCACGAAGCAGTCCCCGTCGAGCATGCCGAAGCCCTGCCAGAACAGGGCCCTGCGCAAACGCTCCCGATCCTTGGCGGCAAGCTCGCCGACCGAGAGGATCAAGCGCCAGCGACGATCCCAGCCCTGCGCGCCCGCCGCATAGATGCGGCGCGACGCCTCCTCGATGCGCTGCAGGCCGGAAGGCGTCAACATATAGTCGGTGCGGCGGCCGCAGGGCTCGCTGACCAGCCACTCGTCGCGCGCCAGCCGAAACACCGACGTGCGGACGAGGCGCTCGTTGAGCCCGAGCGGCTCGAGCAGGCGGATCAGGCTACCCAGCCAGATGCGCCCCCCCCGGGGCAGCACGGCGTCGCCGAAGACGGAGATGATCAGCGAACCGGCCTGCACGCGGTCTTGCTTGCGGAACGCTTCGAGGCGATCTTGTATGGGAGTGGTCACGGGCGAGCTTGTGCGAGCTGCGGTTCGGGGTCGGAAGTCTACCGACTCCGCGGGGATGCGCATAGCGCCGGAGGCCGTTTTCGAGGCGAACGCAGCCGACGCCGCGCAGCGACGCGACGCGCGCACCACCCGGCTCGCCCACGCCCAGCCAAGCAGGCGGGCGGGCGGGCACGGCGGAGGGCCAGGCATGAGCGCGCTCTTTGCGATACTTTTTGTTAGTTTTTACTTTTCTTTTTGTATCATGTTTTCAGCAAGCCACCCCTCGGCACTAAATTTCTCGCGCCTCAAGGCGGCCGTAATAAACCTGTATTTAGATTTCAAGCTACTGTTTTATATAAGCTTCTGCATTCCTAAACATGTTCTACATATCGAAATACGAGGCACTCACCCGCTCTCGATTAGATACCCAGTATTGACATAGAACAAATCAATTTGTATCGTTTGACTCACAAGACCACCCAGCCGGAGAGACTCATGACCCACCCCTTGCTCGACAAGCACCGCGCCACCCTCGAAAGCGCCCTCGACGCCATCGCCACGCGTGGCTACTGGTCTGCCTTCCCCGAGATGCCGAGCCCCAAGCTGTACGGCGAGACGGCGCCCGACGAGGGCAAGCGCGCCTTCGAGGCGCACCTGGGCAAGCAGTTCGAGCTCGGGCAGCCGGGCCAGACCGGCTGGCATGGCGGTGAGACCTCGCCCTATGGCGTGGCGCTGGACGTGAGCTACCCGGTGTGCGACCCGGACGCGCTGATCGCCGCCGGGCTTGAGGCCATGAAGGGCTGGCAGGCGGTGGGCGCAGACGGCCGCACCGGCATCTGCCTGGAGATCCTCGAGCGCCTCAACAAGCAGAGCTTCGAGATCGCCCACGCGGTCATGATGACGACCGGCCAGGGCTGGATGATGGCCTTCCAGGCCGGTGGCCCGCACGCCCAGGATCGCGGCCTCGAGGCCGTCACCTACGCCTGGCGCGAGCAGAGCTTCGTGCCGGCCGAGGCCAGGTGGGAGAAGCCGCAGGGCAAGAACCCGCCGCTGGTCATGAAGAAGAACTATCAGATCGTCGGTCGTGGCGTGGGCCTGGTGATCGGCTGCGGCACCTTCCCGACCTGGAACACCTACCCGGGCCTGTTCGCGGCGCTCTCCACCGGCAACGCCGTCATCATCAAGGCGCACAGCAACGCCATCCTGCCGGCCGCGATCACCGTGCGCACCATCCGCGCCGTGCTCGCCGAGAACGGCATCGACCCCAACCTGGTCTCGCTGTGCGTCGCCACCCAGCGCACCGTCACCCAGGCGCTCGCCACCCACCCGGCGGTGCAGTCGGTGGACTTCACCGGCAGCAACGTCTTCGGCCAGTGGCTGATCGACAACTGCCGCCAGGCGCAGGTCTATGCCGAGCTCGCCGGCGTGAACAACATCGTCATCGACTCGACCGACGCCTACAAGGCGATGCTGGGCAACCT
Source organism: Thauera phenylacetica B4P (assembly GCF_000310225.1). Taxonomy (GTDB): domain Bacteria; phylum Pseudomonadota; class Gammaproteobacteria; order Burkholderiales; family Rhodocyclaceae; genus Thauera; species Thauera phenylacetica. Next base: position 16,501 of record NZ_AMXF01000071.1, on the reverse strand, counting down.
CGCCTTCACGCTGTCGCTGTACTCGGGCCAGATGTGCACCACCTCGCAGGCCCTCTTCGTGCCCGCCGGCGGCATCGACACCGAGGACGGCCACAAGAGCTACGACGAGGTCTGCGCCGACCTCGCGCGCGCCGTCGAGCGCTTCCTGTCCAAGCCCGAGGTCGCGCACGCCGTGCTCGGCGCCATTCAGTCCGCCGACACCGCCGAGCGCATCGACATCGCCAACAGCGGCGCGCTGGGCAAGGTCGTGCTCGCCTCGCAGAAGCTCGACAACCCCGAGTTCCCGGGCGCCAAGGTGCGCACCCCGGTGCTGCTCGCCTGCGACGCCGGCGACGAGAAGGCCTATATGGAAGAGCGCTTCGGCCCGATCAGCTTCATCGTCAAGGTCGCCGACACCGCCGCCGGCATCGCGCTCTCCGAGCGCGTGGTGCGGACGCACGGCGCGCTCACCGTCGGCCTCTACTCCACCAGGCAGGACGTCATCGACGCCATGACCGAGGCCACCTGGCGCGGCAAGGTCGCGCTGTCGATCAACCTCACCAGCGGCGTGTTCGTGAACCAGTCGGCGGCCTTCTCCGACTACCACGGCACCGGCGGCAACCCGTCGGCCAACGCCTCGTACTCGGATTCGGCCTTCGTCGCCAACCGCTTCCGTGTCGTCCAGCGCCGTCATCACGTCTGAGGAGCCGTTCGTGGAATACGAAAACATCCAGTTTGCAGTAGCGGCGGGCATCGCCCGCCTGACCCTGAACCGCCCCGACAAGCTCAACAGCTTCACCGGCGAGATGCACGCCGAGCTGCGTGACGCGCTCGACCGCGTCCAGGCCGACAAGGCCGCGCGCGTACTGGTGCTCACAGGTGCCGGGCGCGCCTTCTGCGCCGGCCAGGACCTCGCCGACCCCGACATGGCCGCGGTGGGCGGCAAGATGCCCGACATCGGCAACGTCGTCGAGAAGAACTACAAGCCGCTGGTGCTGCGCCTGCAGAACCTGCGCGTGCCCACCATCGCCGCGGTCAACGGCATCGCCGCCGGCGCCGGCGCCAGCGTGGCGCTGGCCTGCGACCTGGTGGTGGCGACCAAGTCGGCCTCCTTCCTGCAGGCCTTCAGCAAGATCGGCCTCGTCCCCGACACCGGCGGCACCTGGTTCCTGCCGCAGCGCGTCGGCATGGCGCGCGCGATGGGCCTGGCGATGCTGGCCGACAAGCTGCCCGCCGAGAAGGCCGCCGACTGGGGCCTGATCTGGGCGGCGTTCGACGACGCCGAGTTCGGCGCCAAGGTCGACGCGCTCGCCGCGCAGCTGGCCGGCATGCCGACCAAGGCCCTGGTGCGCACCCGCCAGGCCATGCACGCCGCGGCCGGCCACACGCTGGAGCAGCAGCTCTCCTTCGAGGGCGGCTTCATGCGCGAGCTGGGCTGGAGCCCCGACTACGCCGAGGGCGTCGCCGCCTTCATGGAAAAGCGCGCGCCGAAGTTCACCGGGGAATGAGCGTGACCGACACCCAAGCCTCCAAACCCGCAGCGCAGCCGCTGCCCCTGCCCCCCTCGGCCATCATCGCAGTGGTCGGCACCGGCGCGATGGGCGCCGGCATCGCCCAGGTGGCCGCTGCCGCCGGCCACGTCGTCAAGCTGCTCGACAGCCGCCCGGGCGCCGCCGCCAAGGCGATCGAAGGCATCCGCGCCCAGTACGGCAAGCTCGCCGACAAGGGCAAGATGAGCGCCGAAGCCGCGCAGGCGGCCGGCGCCCGCCTGGTCGCCGTCGAGCAGCTGGTCGAGCTGGCCGACGCCGCGCTGGTGATCGAGGCCATCGTCGAGAACCTCGAGGCCAAGCAGAAGCTGTACCGCGACCTCGAGGACATCGTCGGCGCCGACTGCATCTTCGGCACCAACACCTCGTCGATCTCGGTGACCTCGATCGGCGCGGCCCTGCAGCGCCCCGAACGCCTCGCCGGGCTGCACTTCTTCAACCCGGCACCGCTGATGAAGCTGGTCGAGATCGTCTCCGGCCTCGCCACCGGACGTGCCGTGGCCGACACCCTGTTCGCCACCGCCGCGGCCTGGGGCAAGACGCCGGTGCATGCGCGCTCGACGCCGGGCTTCATCGTCAACCGCGTCGCCCGCCCCTACTACGCCGAGGCGCTGCGCATCCTCAACGAGGGCGGCAGCGACTGCGCCACGCTCGACGCCATCCTGCGCGACGCCGGCGGCTTCCGCATGGGGCCGTTCGAGCTGATGGACATGATCGGCCACGACGTCAATTTCGCCGTCACGCGCTCGGTGTGGAACGCCTTCTACAACGATGCCCGCTTCACCCCCTCGCTGATCCAGCAGGAGCTGGTCGACGCCGGCTTTATCGGCCGCAAGTCGGGCCGCGGCTTCTACGACTACCGCGACGGCGCGGCGCGCCCCGCGCCCCACGTCGCGGTCACGCAGAACGCACCGGACGAGATCGTGCTGCACGGCCACTCGACCGCCGTGCATGCGCTCGCCGACCGCCTGTTCGAACGCAACATCCCCCACACCTGGGGCGAGGCCGCCGATGGCCGCATCGCCGAGGTGGGTGGCGCGGTGATCTTCGTCACCGACGGCCGCACCGCCACGCAACGCGCCGCCGAGATGGGCATCGCCAACGTGGTGCTGATCGACCTCGCGCTGGATTACGCCACCGCCACCCGCATCGCGGTCGGCGCCGCGATCAACTGCTTCGCGCCCGCCGTCGGCGCCGCGATCAGCCTGCTGCAGGCCGCCGGCTTCGAGGTCTGCCGCCTGGGCGACACGCCGGGCCTGGCGGTGATGCGCACCGTGGCGATGCTCGCCAACGAGGCCGCCGACGCGGTCAACCAGGGCGTGTGCGACCCCGCCGGCGCCGATGCGGCGATGAAGCTGGGCGTCAACTACCCGCGCGGACCGCTGGAATGGGCCGACCGCGTCGGACTGCCGGCGATCTGCACGGTGCTCTCCAACCTCGCCGGCTTCTACGGCGAGGACCGCTATCGCGTGTCGCCGCTGATCCAGCAGCGCGTGTTCGCCGGAAAGAAGATCCATGACTGACGCGCAGCCCATCCCCACCGATCCGCAAGCCCTTGCCGAGGCCGTCACCGCGGCGATGTGGTCACGCGATCGCACCGCCCAGGCGCTCGGCATGCGCATCGAGTCCGTCGGCCCCGGCCGCGCCACCGTGCGCATGACGGTGCGCGGCGACATGGTGAATGGCCATCACATCTGCCACGGCGGCCTCATCTTCACCCTGGCCGACACCGCCTTCGCCTACGCCTGCAACGCCCACAACCGCAACACCGTGGCGTCCGGATGCAATATCGACTTCGTCGCTACCGGGCGCGAAGGCGACACCTTGCAGGCCGAAGCCGTGGAGCGCACGCTGTCTGGCCGCACCGGCGTCTATGACGTCACCGTGCGCGACAGCGCAGGCAACACCGTCGCCCTGTTCCGGGGCAAGAGCTACCGCATCTCCGGCGAAGTGATTGCCGGACTCGCCGCAGAGAAGGCCTAGACGGGTCCGAACGGCCCCACGCACACCTAGAGACAAAGAGGAGACCACACCATGACCGTGAAGAGCCCCCGTCCCGGCGATCTCGACCCGATCGAGACCGCCAGCCGTGACGAGATCACCGCGCTGCAACTGCAACGCCTGCAGTGGTCGGTGCGCCACACCTACGACAACGTCGCGCCCTACCGCAAGCGCTGCGAGGAAGCGGGCGTGCATCCCGACGACCTCAAGTCGCTGGCCGACCTCGCGAAATTCCCCTTCATGACGAAGACGGACCTGCGCGACAACTATCCCTTCGGCCTGTTCGCCGTGCCGCGCGACAAGGTCGCCCGCCTGCACGCCTCGAGCGGCACCACCGGCAAGTCGGTGGTGGTCGGCTACACCAGGAACGACCTCGACAACTGGGCCGACGTCGTCGCGCGCTCGCTGCGCGCGGCCGGCGTGCGTGCCGGCGACATGGTGCATAACGCCTACGGCTACGGCATGTTCACCGGCGGCCTCGGCGCCCACTACGGCATCGAGCGCGCCGGCTGCACCGCGGTGCCCATGTCCGGCGGCCAGACCGAGAAGCAGGTGCAGCAGATCATGGACTTCCGCCCCGACGCGATCATGGTCACGCCGTCCTACTCGCTGGTGATCGCCGAGGAGTTCGAGCGCCTGAACATCAAGCCCGAGGACATCTCGCTCAAGATCGGCATCTTCGGCGCCGAGCCCTGGGGTGAGGGCATGCGCGGCGAGATCGAGCGCAAGCTCGGCATCGACGCCATCGACATCTACGGCCTCACCGAGGTCATGGGCCCGGGCGTGGCCAGCGAGTGCATCGAGACCAAGGACGGCCCGGTGATCTGGGAAGACCACTTCTATCCCGAGATCATCGACCCCGACACCGGCGAGGTGCTGCCCGACGGCGAGGAAGGCGAGCTCGTCTTCACCTCGCTCACCAAGGAGGCCTTCCCGGTCATCCGCTACCGGACCCGCGACCTCACCCGCCTGCTGCCGCCGACCGCGCGTTCGTTCCGCCGCATCGGCAAGATCACCGGGCGCTCGGACGACATGCTGATCGTGCGCGGCGTGAACGTGTTCCCGACCCAGATCGAGGAGCAGATCATGCGCGACAAGCGCCTGTCGGGTAACTACCAGATCGTGCTGACGCGCGACGGCCACCTCGACAACGTCGAGATCCGCGTCGAGGTCCAGCGCGATCTGTCCGGGAAGCTCAGCCGCACGGAGACCGAGAACATCGCGCGCGAGCTGCAGCACCACATCAAGACCATCATCGGCATCAGCACCAAGGTGAACGTGATGGAGTTCGAAGCAATCCCGCGCACGCTGACCGGCAAGGCTCGCCGCGTCATCGACCAACGCCCGAAGCAACTGTAAGGACCTGGCCATGACTCAAGCATTCATCTGCGACGCCATCCGCACCCCCATCGGCCGCTACGGCGGCACCCTGGCCGCAGTGCGCACCGACGACCTCGGCGCCCTGCCGCTCAAGGCGCTGATGACGCGCAACCCGCAGGTCGACTGGGCCGCGGTGGAAGACATCATCTACGGCTGCGCCAACCAGGCCGGCGAGGACAACCGCAACGTCGCGCGCATGTCCGGCCTGCTCGCCGGGCTGCCGATCGAAGTCCCCGGCACCACGGTCAACCGCCTGTGCGGCTCGGGCATGGACGCCATCGGGCTGGCCGCGCGCTCGATCAGGTCGGGCGACACCGAGCTGATGATCGCCGGCGGCGTCGAGAGCATGTCGCGCGCGCCCTTCGTGATGGGCAAGGCCGAGTCGGCCTTCTCGCGCAGCGCCGCGATCTACGACACCACCATCGGCTGGCGCTTCATCAACCCGATGATGAAGAAGCTGTACGAGACGCACTCGATGCCGCAGACCGCGGACAACGTCGCCGCCGACTTCAACATCGCGCGCGCCGACCAGGACGCCTTCGCGCTGCGCTCGCAGCAGCGCTGGGCCGCCGCCCACGCCGCCGGCCGCTTCAAGGACGAGCTGGTGCCGGTGGAGATCCCGCGCAAGAAGGGCGACCCGGTCGTCTTCGACACCGACGAGCACCCGCGCCCCGACACCACGCTCGAGATGCTGGCCAAGCTCAAGGGCGTCAACGGCCCCGAGCTCAGCGTGACCGCCGGCAACGCCTCGGGCGTCAATGACGGCGCCTGCGCGCTGCTGCTGGCCTCCGAGTCCGCTGCGGCCAGGCACGGCCTGACGCCGCGCGCCCGCGTCGTCGCCATGGCGACTGCCGGCGTGGCGCCGCGCATCATGGGCTTCGGCCCCGCGCCCGCGGTACGCAAGGTGCTGGCGAAGGCCGGCCTCACCCTCGACCAGATGGACGTCATCGAGCTCAACGAAGCCTTCGCCGCGCAGGGACTCGCCGTGCTGCGCGACCTCGGCCTGGCCGACGACGAGGCGCGCGTGAACCCCAACGGCGGCGCCATCGCCATGGGCCACCCGCTCGGCATGAGCGGCGCGCGCCTGGTCACCACCGCGGCCTACGAGCTGCAGCGCCGCAATGGACGCTACGCGCTCTGCACCATGTGCATCGGCGTCGGCCAGGGCATCGCGATGATCATCGAGCGCGTCTGAAGCACGGGACAGCGACATGACCTACGAAACCCTCGCCATCGAGCGCCGCGGCGCGGTCGCGACGATCTGGATGGATCGGCCGGCGGTGTTCAACGCCTTCAACGAGCGGCTCATCGCCGAGCTCGCGGCAGCCTGTGCCGAACTCGACGCCGATGCCGGCGTGCGCGTGGTGGTGCTGGCCGGTCGCGGCAAGCACTTCTCGGCCGGCGCCGACCTCAACTGGATGCGCCGCGCCTCGGACAGCACCGAGGCCGAGAACCTCGCCGATTCGCGCAAGTTCGCCGCCATGCTGCGCACCCTGTCGGAGATGTCGAAGCCGACCATCGCGCGCGTGCAGGGCGCGGCGCTCGGCGGCGGCACCGGCCTCACCGCCGCCTGCGACATGGCGATCGCGGCGGACGATGCCAGCTTCGCGACCTCCGAGGTCAAGTTCGGCATCATCCCCGCGGTGATCAGCCCCTACGTGCTGCGCGCCATCGGCCCGCGCCACGCCCTGCGCTACTTCCAGAGCGCGGAGCGCTTCGGCGCCGCCGAGGCCAAGGCCATGGGCCTGGTCGGCGAGGTGGTCACGCTGGATGAGCTCGACGCCGCGGTCGATCGCCTGGTGCAGGCCCTGCTCGCCTGCGGCCCGCAGGCCCAGCTCGCCGCCAAGCAGCTGATCGCCGCGCTGGCCGGGCGCCCGATCGACGACGCCGTCGCCGAGGAGACCGCCGGCCGCATCGCGCGCCAGCGTGCCACCGCCGAGGCGCGCGAAGGCTTCGCGGCCTTCTTCGACAAGCGCTCGCCGGCGTGGATGCAATGAACACCCGCCGCGCCCCCGGCGTGGCGGACCTTTGAGGAGGAGGCGGGGTCACAGCCATGCGCGCCCCGCGTTCCGTGCCGGTATTTCCCGGTGCGGTGTTTGCTAGGAGGAAACACATGTACACCCAGGCAATGGACATTCCGGACGACTCCGGAAAGAAACTCGCAGCGGTCTCCAACGCGCCGAGCGACCGGGAAGCTGCCTTCGAGGCCCGCATCGACGCCGACGGCCGCATCGAGCCGCAGGACTGGATGCCCGAGGCCTACCGCCGGACGCTGGTGCGCCAGATCAGCCAGCATGCCCACAGCGAGATCGTCGGCATGCTGCCCGAGGGCAACTGGATCTCGCGCGCCCCGAGCCTGAAGCGCAAGGCCATCCTGATCGCCAAGGTCCAGGACGAGGGCGGCCACGGCCTCTACCTGTACTCGGCCGCCGAGACGCTCGGCACCAGCCGCGACCAGATGCTCGAAGGCCTGCACTCGGGCAAGGCCAAGTACAGCTCGATCTTCAACTACCCGACGCTCAACTGGGCCGACGTCGGCGTGATCGGCTGGCTGGTCGATGGCGCGGCGATCATGAACCAGGTCCCGCTGTGCCGCTGCTCCTACGGCCCCTACGCGCGCGCCATGGTCCGCGTGTGCAAGGAAGAATCCTTCCACCAGCGCCAGGGCTACGAGGCCCTGCTGGTGATGATGAAGGGCACCGACGAGCAGCGCGCGATGGTGCAGGACGCGGTCAACCGCTACTGGTGGAAGTGCCTGGCCATGTTCGGGCCGCCGGACGCCGACAGCCCGCACAGCGCGCAAGGCATGCGCTGGGGCATCAAGCGCATCAGCAACGACGACCTGCGCCAGAAGTTCATCGACGCCACCGTGCCGCAGGCCAAGGTGCTGGGCGTGACCCTGCCCGACCCCGACCTCAAGTGGAACGAGGCGCGCGGCCACTACGACTACGGCCAGATCGACTGGGCCGAGTTCTGGAACACCGTCGAAGGCAACGGACCGTGCAACAAGGAACGCCTGGCCACCCGGGTCAAGGCTCATAACGATGGCCAGTGGGTCCGCGACGCGGCCCAGGCCTATGCCCGCAAGCAAAAAGAACGCGCACTGAAGGAAGCAGCATGAACACCCCCGCACTCAAGGATTGGCCCCTCTGGGAAGTCTTCGTCCGCAGCAAGCAAGGCCTCGAGCACAAGCACTGCGGCAGCCTGCACGCAGCCGACGCCGCCCAGGCCCTGCACATGGCGCGTGACGTCTACACCCGCCGCCAGGAAGGCGTGAGCATCTGGGTGGTGCCCTCGGTCGCGATCACCGCCAGCAACCCGGACGACAAGGGCGAGCTCTTCGACCCCGCAGCGGACAAGATCTACCGCCATCCGACCTTCTACGAGATCCCCGAAGAAGTGGGGCACATGTAATGAGCACGCCGATCGACTACCTGCTGCACCTGGCCGACAACGCCGTCGTGCTCGGCCAGCGCAACGCCGAATGGTGCGGGCACGGCCCCATCCTGGAAGAAGACATGGCGCTGGCCAACGTCAGCCTCGACCTCATCGGCCAGGCCCGCCTGCTGTACCAGCGCGCGGCCGAGCTGATGGGCGGCGACGCCACCGAGGACAAGCTGGCCTACTTCCGCGGCCCGCACGAGTTCCGCAACTACACGCTGCTCGAGCTCCCGCACCACGGCGCGCTGGTGGGCTACGCCGCGGCCGACCGCGACTACGCCACCACCATCGTGCGCAACTTCCTCTACTCGGCGCTGATGGTGCACGTGTGGGACGGCCTGCAGCAGTCCGCCGACCCCAGCCTCGCCGCGATCGCCGCCAAGTCGCTCAAGGAGACCAGCTACCACCTGCACCACTCGCGCGACTGGCTCGTGCGCATGGGCGACGGCACCGAGGAATCGCACGCCCGCGCGCAGGCCGCGGTGAACCACCTCATGCCCTACACCGAGGAGTTCTGGACCACCAGCCCGGCCGAGGGCGCCGCGGTGGCGGCCAAGGTCGCGATCGACGTGTGGGCGCTGCGCCCGGCCTGGGACGCGCTGGTGAACGACGCGCTCGCCGAGGCCACGCTGACCCGCCCGAACTTCCACGGCTACGTGACCGAGGGCAAGGTCGGCCTGCACTCCGAGCACCTGAGCTACCTGCTCGGCGAGATGCAGGGCCTGGCCCGCGCCCACCCGGGCGCCACCTGGTAAGGACGAGCGCCATGAGCAGCGTCGTGGACAAGGTCTGGGCCACCCTCGAGCCCCTGACGGACCCCGAGATCCCGGTGGTGACCCTGCGCGAGCTGGGCATCCTGCGGGACGTGCGTGAGACACCGACGGGCCTCGAGGTGGTCATCACCCCGACCTACAGCGGCTGCCCCGCCATGGGGCAGATCGAGGACGACGTGCGGGCGAGCCTGGAACAGGCCGGCATCGCGGCGCGGGTGATCACCCAGCTCGCGCCGGCCTGGACCACCGACTGGATGAGCGACGAGGCCAAGGAGAAGCTGCGCGCCTACGGCATCGCCCCGCCGCACCGCACCTGCGGCAGCGGCGCCGGCGAGGTCAGCGTGCTGAAGTTCGTGCGCCGGCAGCCCACCGAGCCGGTCGCCTGTCCGCAGTGCGGCTCCACCCACACCGTCGTCACCTCCGAGTTCGGTTCCACGGCCTGCAAGGCGCTGTACAAGTGCCTCGACTGCCAGGAGCCCTTCGACTATTTCAAACCCTATTAAGAGCCGGAGCCCAGACGCCATGTCAGCCCCCCGTTTCCAAGAACTCGCCATCAAGCGCGTGAGCCCCGAGGCCGCCGGCGCGGTGGCGATCACCTTCGCCATCCCCGAGGGCGAACGCGAACGCTTCGCCTTCGAGCCGGGCCAGTTCCTCACCCTGCGCGCCACCATCGACGGCCAGGACGTGCGCCGCAACTATTCGATCAGCAGCCCGCGCAGCCGGCTCGCCCGTAACGGCGAGCTTGAGATCGGCATCCGCCCGGTCGAAGGCGGCCTGTTCTCGAACTGGGCCGCGCGCGCCATCAAGGCCGGCGACACCCTTCAGGTGATGCCGCCCGACGGCCGCTTCGTGATCAGGAAGAAGCGCGCCATCCACCGCGTCGGCTTCGCCGCCGGCTCGGGCATCACCCCGATCCTGTCGATCGCCGCGAGCACGCTCGAAGAGCAGCCCGACTCCAAGTTCACGCTGATCTACGGCAACCGCCGCATGTCCACGGTGATGTTCAACGAGGACCTGCAGGACCTCAAGGACCGCTTCCGCGACCGCCTCACCATGATCCACGTGCTGTCGCGCCAGGCCCAGGAAGTGGACCTGCTGCAAGGCCGCATCGACGGCGCCAAGGTGCGTGCGATCATCGACGCGCTGCTGCCGGTCGGCAGCATGGACGAGGTCTTCATCTGTGGCCCCGACGAGATGATCACCGCCACCGAAAACGCGCTGGTCGAGGCCGGCGTGCCCGCCGACCGCATCCGCACCGAGCGCTTCACCACCCACCTGCCCGCCGGCGCGCATCCGGTCGGGGTCTCGAGCACCGCCGAGGCCGCCGAGGCCGCGACCAAGGACATCACCATGGTCCTGGTGCTCGACGGCAAGGAGCACGAGATCTCGATCGGTCCCGACGAGCACCTGCTCGACACCGGCCTCAACGCCGGCCTCGACCTGCCGTTTTCGTGCAAGGCCGGCGTGTGTTGCACCTGCCGCGCCAAGGTCACCGAGGGCGAGGTCGTGATGGACAAGAACTTCACCCTCGAGGCAGACGAGGTCGCGCAGGGCTACGTGCTGAGCTGCCAGGCGCGCGCCACCACCAAGCGCCTGAAGATCAGCTTCGACGAGCGCTGACCCGGCCTGCGGACCGACGGCGTCCGCATCCCGGCGACAGCTTCCGACGGCCGTCTCGACGGCCGTTTTCGTTGGCGGCCGGGAACGCGGGCGCATTCCCCTGGCGCAGGCCCTTGCCGAATCGGTGGCAGCCTGCTATCCATCCAGACTTCATCCACACTTTACGGCGCGCAGATCATGGCCGGCTCCCACGCTCTCGGCACCGCCTTCGAACCGTCCTCGATCGCCGTCATCGGCGCCTCCGATGCCCCCGGCTCGGTGGGCCGGATCATCTTCCGCAACCTGGTGGAGGGTGGCTATCGCGGCGCGTTGTACGCGGTCAACCCGAAATACGACAGCATCCAGGACCACCCCTGCCACCGCTCGGTCGAAGACATCGGCCGGCCGGTCGACCTCGCCATCATCGCCACCCCGGCGCGCATGCTGCACACCATCGTCGCCCAGTGCGGGCGCAGCGGCGTGCGCAACGCGGTCATCGTCAGCGCCAGCGGGAACGCCCTCGAGCGCCGCATCATCGAGACCGCACGCGAGAGCCGGCTGCGCCTGATCGGACCGGGCAGCCTGGGCATCGCCCGCCCGGGCAGCGGGATCAACGCCGCGCTCACCCGCATCGCGGTCAAGCCCGGCGAGATCGCCCTGGTCTCGCAGTCGGGCGCGATGTGCTCGGTCGTGCTCGACTGGGCGTTGACCAACGACGTCGGCTTCTCGTCGGTGATCTCGCTCGGTGGCACGGTGGACATCGATTACGGCGAGACGCTGGAGTATCTGATCCACGACGCACGGACGCGCTACATCCTGCTGTACGTGGATCACATCCGCAATGCGCGGCGCTTCATGAGCGCGCTGCGCTCGGCCTCGCGCGTCAAGCCGATCATCCTGCTCAAGGCCGGCCGCCACGGTCGCAGCGACAACAACGCCCCCGAGGTCGACAACACCAGCCTCGCCGACGTCGTCTTCGACGCGGCGATGCGCCGCGCGGGCGTGGTGCGCGTGCAGAACATCGACCAGCTCTTCTTCGCCGCCAAGGCCTTGTCCTGCGGCTTTCGACCGCGCGAGGACAGCCTCGCCATCGTCTCCAACGGCAGCGGCCCGGCCGACCTCGCCGCCGACCGCGCCAAGGACCTCGGCACGGAGCTCGTCAGCCTGGGCTCGCCGACGGTGGCCACCCTCGAGCGCATCGGCGGTCGCGAGCGGCACTCGCACAACCCGCTCGACCTCGGCGGCGACGCCAGCGCGAAGCTCTACCGCGACGCCATCCTCGCGCTCGCCGAAGACGCGGCGGTGTCCAACCTGCTGGTGATCCTGTCGCCGCACGCGCTCGTCGATCCGGTCGAGGTGGCGCAGGACATCATCGACCTCGCCGCCCAGGTGCGGCTCAAGCTGTGCTGCTGCTGGATGGGCGGCGGCCAGGTCGCCGAGGCGCGCATGCTGCTCGCCCAGGCCGGGCTGCCGGTGTTCAGCTCGCCCGAGGCGGCGATCGAGCTGTTCCACAACATCTCGCGCTTCCACCACAGCCAGACCCTGCTGCTGCAGACCGCCGGCGGCGGCAGCGCCACCGCGTATCGCCGCACGGGTGGCGCCCGCGTGCTGATCGAGACCCTGCTCAACCAGCGCCGCCACACCCTGTCGGCGATGGAGTCCAAGGCGCTGCTGCGCAGCTTCGGCATCCCGGTCACGCACACCACCGTGGCCCGCGACGCCACCGAGGCCTTGTTCGTCGCCGAGCAGACGGGCTTTCCGGTGGCCTTGAAGGTCGACGCACCGGAGCTCGCGAGCAAGTCGGAGTCCGGCGGCGTGCGGCTCAACCTCAACACCACCGAGGCGGTGTGGAGCGCCTACCACGACATCTTCGAGACGGTGCGCCAGCGCCACCCCGAGGCCCGGATCAACGGTGTGTCGATCGAGCCCTACCTGTACCGCCCGCAGTCGCGCGCATTCAGCATCCAGGTGCATCGCGACGCGATCTTCGGGCCGGTGATCAGCCTCGGCGCGCAGGACGCCTCCGCCCCGCGCACCTTCGCGCTGCCGCCGCTGAACGCGGTGCTGGCCCGCGACCTCATCGACTCGGCCATCCCGACCGCCGCACAGGGCCCGCGCAGCCAGGTCGGCGCGCTCAACCGCGTGGCCATCGAGCAGGTGCTGGTGTCGGTGTCGGACCTCGTGTGCGAGCTGCCCTGGGTGCGCGAGCTCGCGATCGACCCCCTCTTCATCGACGCCGACGGCGCCATCGTGGCCGATGCCCGCGTGGTCATCGACCAGGGCCTTCCCGCCGGCAGCGACCGCTACGCGCACATGGCGATCCACCCCTATCCGCTGCACCTGATCCAGGACTGGAAGGTCGGCGACGGCAGGCCGGTGCGCACGCGCCCGGTGCGCCCCGAGGACGCCAAGGTGCTGCTCGCCTTCTTCGACGCGCTGAGTCCCGAGACGCGCTTCATGCGCTTCATGGAAGAGCTGAACGAGCTCAGCCCGGCGATGGTGGCGCGCTTCACCCAGATCGACTACGACTGCGAGATGGCGCTGATCGCCACCACCACCACGGACAAGGGGGCCGAGCTGATGATCGGCATCGCGCGCTACGCGCTCGCTGCCGACGGCGAGTCGGTCGAGTTCGCCCTCGTCGTCTCCGACGACTGGCAGCGCCACGGCCTGGGCCGCCGCCTCATGGGCGCGCTCATCGAGGTCGCCCGCAACAAGGGCTACCGCAACATCTTCGGCGACGTGCTGGGCAACAACGCCAAGATGCTGCGGCTGATGCACAGCCTGGGCTTCATGGTGCAGCCGCACCCCGAGGAGAGCTCCCTGCGCCGCGTGGTGAAGGTGCTGCACGGCAACTAGCACGACGGCAGCAGCGCAACCGTCCGCTCAGAAATCGCCCCAGCGCGCCTGCAAGGCCGCGACGGCGGCGAGGCCCGCGGTCTCGGTGCGCAGCACGCGCGGCCCGAGGCGCACGCGCCGGCAGCCGGCAGCGTCGAAGGCGGCCAGCTCGCCCTCGCTCCAGCCGCCCTCCGGACCGACCAGCAGGTGCACCACGTCCTTCGGCTCGGGTTCATCTGCAAAGCCCCGGGCCCCACCCGGCGCGAGCACGTAGTTGAGCGCGTCCCGATGCGCGCCCAGCCAGGACGCCAGCGCCTGCAGGGGACGGATCTCGGGCACGCGGTTGCGCCCGCACTGCTCGCAGGCCGCCACCGCGACCTGCTGCCAGTGCGCCACGCGCTTGTCGGCCCGTTCGCCCGCGAGGCGCAGCACGGAGCGCTCGGCCTGCACCGGCTGCACCGCATGCACGCCCAGCTCCACCGCCTTCTGCACCACCCAGTCCATCTTGTCGCCCGACGCCAGCGCCTGCACCAGCACGATGCGCAGCGGCGACTCGCGCTCGAGCGCGCGCGCCTCGCCGAGCTGCGCGAACACCGCCTTGCCGCGCACCGCGAGGCGGGCCTCGACCTCGCCGCCGCCGCCGTCGAACAGCACCACCGCCTCGCCGTCGCGCAGGCGCAACACGCGCAGCGCATGGTGGGCGAGCGCCTCGGGGAGCGCGACCTCGCCGCCCGCGGGCAGGCGATCCGGAAAGTGGAATCGTGAAATCATCGTAAGATTATAGGCCCTGCCCTCCCTCCGCCCGCCGGCAAGGAGCCCGTCATGCCCACCGCCGCCCACCGCCTCGCCCGTGCCCGCGCCCTCGAATCGATGGTGCGCGACATCGCACGCGCCGAGATCCTCCCGCGCTATCTCAAGTCCGCGCGCAACCGCAAGGCCGACGGCTCGCTGTTCACCGAGGCCGACATGGCCTCGCAGCAGCGCTTCAGCGAGGCCCTGCCCGCCTTCCTGCCCGGCGCCGTGCTCGGCGAGGAGATGACCGCGGCCGAACAGGCGGCGCTGTGGCGGGACGGCGCACGCGGCCTGTGGTGCATCGATCCGATCGACGGCACCACCAACTTCGCCAACGGCATCCCCCTGTTCGCGGTCTCGATCGCCTACCTGATCGAACACGAGCCGGTGATCGGCGTGGTCTACAACCCGATCACCGACGAGTCCTTCTACGCCGCCCGCGGCGCCGGCGCCTTCCTCAACGGCGCCGAGCTGCCGCTGCGGGCGGGCGCCACCGAGCTGCGCGACGCCGTCGCCGGCGTCGACTTCAAGCGCATCAGCCACCACCTCGGCGACGAGCTCGCGGTGCGCCCGCCCTACTACTCGCAGCGCAACTTCGGCTCCAGCGCGCTCGAATGGTGCTTCGTCGCCGCCGGCCGCCTCGACGTCTACCTGCACGGCGGGCAGATGCTGTGGGACTACGCCGCCGGCCGCCTGATCCTGGCCGAGGCAGGGGGCGTCGCCGAGGCGCTCGACGGCGGCGTGCTGATGTCCGGCCCGGCGATCAAGCGCGGCGTCATCGCCGCCACCAGCCCGGCGCTGTTCACCGAGTGGTCGGCCTGGGTCAAGGCGCGCTCCTGAGGGCTCGCGCACCGATTTATTGCGGTGCAGAATCCGTGTCGAAACCGACTCGCCAGCGGCGGAACCCACCATGTCCATGAAGCACCCGATCATCGCCGTCACCGGCTCGTCCGGCGCCGGCACCACCACGGTCAAGCACACCTTCGAGGCCATCTTCCACCGCGAGAACGTCAACGCCGCGATCGTCGAGGGCGACAGCTTCCACCGCTACACCCGCGCCGAGATGAAGCAGCTGATCGAGGAGGCCGAGCGCGAGGGCCGGCGCGGCATCAGCCACTTCGGCCCGGAAGCCAACCTGCTCTCCGAGCTCGAGAGCCTCTTCCGCGCCTACGGCGACGCCGCCACCGGGCGCCGCCGCTACTACATCCACAACGAGGCCGAGGCGATGCGCTGGAACCTGCCGCTCGGCACCTTCACCGAGTGGGAAGACCTCCCGGTCGGCACCGACTGCCTCTTCTACGAGGGCCTGCACGGCGCGCTCGTCACCGACGCGGTGGACATCGCCGGCCATGTCGACCTGCTGATCGGCGTCGTCCCCATCATCAACCTCGAGTGGATCCAGAAGCTGCACCGCGACACCAAGCTGCGCGGCTACACCGCCGAGGCCGTGCAGGACACCATCCTGCGCCGCATGCATGACTACGTGCATTACATCGTCCCCCAGTTCGCCCGCACCCACATCAACTTCCAGCGCGTGCCGGTGGTCGACACCTCGAACCCCTTCATCGCGCGCGACGTCCCCACCCAGGACGAGTCCATGGTGGTGATCCGCTTCAAGGACCCGCGCGGCGTCGACTTCCCCTACCTGCTGCGCATGATCCACGACGCCTTCATGAGCCGCGCCAACACCATCGTGATCCCCGGCGGCAAGCTCGACCTCGCCATGCAGCTGATCCTCACACCGCTGATCTGGAAGCTGATGGAACGTCGCCGCCAGTGGGTTTGAGGCGTGAGGCGTGAGGCGTGAGGCGTGAGGCGTGAGGCGTGAGGCGTGAGGCGTGAGGTGCGAGGTGCGAGGTGCGAGATGCGAGATGCGAACGCCCCGACGAGACCTCCAGATCAAGCCCCCCGCAACCGCTCCCCCCCGTTCCGGCGCGACCACGCCCCCGCCCTCAGCCGCACGCACGCAAGGTCGCGGGGCCGGGGCGGTGCGCGCCAACTTCAGGAGCGCCGAGGTGGAGGGCGTTGCGGGGGAAACAAGGCGACGCATGTTTGAGGAGCGCAGCGACGAGTTTGCGTCGCCGCCCCCGCGGCGTCCTCCGCCGAGGGCAGCCCCGAGCGCAGCGAGGGGCCGCGAGTGCAGGCGGCGCG
>NZ_AMXF01000070.1 GCF_000310225.1 Thauera phenylacetica B4P | reverse complement strand
GAAAGCGTAATAGCTCACTAGTCGAGTCGTCCTGCGCGGAAGATGTAACGGGGCTCAAGCCATGAACCGAAGCTGCGGATGTGTATTTGACACGTGGTAGGGGAGCGTTCCGTAAGCCTGCGAAGGTGTCTCGTAAGGGATGCTGGAGGTATCGGAAGTGCGAATGCTGACATGAGTAGCGATAAAGGGTGTGAAAAGCACCCTCGCCGTAAGCCCAAGGTTTCCTGCGCAACGTTCATCGGCGCAGGGTGAGTCGGCCCCTAAGGCGAGGCAGAAATGCGTAGTCGATGGGAAACAGGTCAATATTCCTGTACCGTTCTTAGATGCGATGGGGGGACGGAGAAGGTTAGCTCGGCCATCTGTTGGAATAGGTGGTTTAAGCGTGTAGTCGTGCCGCGTAGGCAAATCCGCGTGGCTAAGATGAGGCGTGATGACGAGGATCCTCGGATCCGAAGCGAGTGATACCCAGCTTCCAGGAAAAGCCTCTAAGCTTCAGTCTAAGAGTGACCGTACCGCAAACCGACACAGGTGGGCTGGTAGAGAATACCAAGGCGCTTGAGAGAACTCAGGAGAAGGAACTCGGCAAATTGATACCGTAACTTCGGGAGAAGGTATGCCCCTGGTACGTGAAGGCCCTCGCGGCCGGAGCGGAACGGGGTCGCAGAGAATCGGTGGCTGCGACTGTTTATTAAAAACACAGCACTCTGCAAACACGAAAGTGGACGTATAGGGTGTGACGCCTGCCCGGTGCCGGAAGGTTAAGTGATGGGGTGCAAGCTCTTGATCGAAGCCCCGGTAAACGGCGGCCGTAACTATAACGGTCCTAAGGTAGCGAAATTCCTTGTCGGGTAAGTTCCGACCTGCACGAATGGCGTAACGATGGCCACACTGTCTCCTCCTGAGACTCAGCGAAGTTGAAATGTTTGTGAAGATGCAATCTCCCCGCGGCTAGACGGAAAGACCCCATGAACCTTTACTGTAGCTTTGCATTGGACTTTGACGGGACTTGTGTAGGATAGGTGGGAGGCTATGAAACCGGGACGCCAGTTCCGGCGGAGCCACCCTTGAAATACCACCCTGGTGTCGTCGAGGTTCTAACCCAGGCCTGTGAATCCAGGTCGGGGACCGTGCATGGTGGGCAGTTTGACTGGGGCGGTCTCCTCCCAAAAGGTAACGGAGGAGTACGAAGGTCACCTAGGTACGGTCGGACATCGTACTGATAGTGCAATGGCAAAAGGTGGCTTGACTGCGAGACCCACAAGTCGAGCAGGTGCGAAAGCAGGTCATAGTGATCCGGTGGTTCTGTATGGAAGGGCCATCGCTCAACGGATAAAAGGTACTCTGGGGATAACAGGCTGATTCCGCCCAAGAGTTCACATCGACGGCGGAGTTTGGCACCTCGATGTCGGCTCATCACATCCTGGGGCTGTAGCCGGTCCCAAGGGTATGGCTGTTCGCCATTTAAAGTGGTACGTGAGCTGGGTTTAAAACGTCGTGAGACAGTTTGGTCCCTATCTGCCGTGGGCGCTGGAAGTTTGAGAGGGCCTGCTCCTAGTACGAGAGGACCGGAGTGGACGCACCCCTGGTGTACCGGTTGTGACGCCAGTCGCATCGCCGGGTAGCTATGTGCGGAAGAGATAACCGCTGAAAGCATCTAAGCGGGAAACTCGCCTCAAGATGAGACTTCCCCGGGGCCTCGAGCCCCCTGAAGGGTCGTTGAAGACCACAACGTTGATAGGCCGGGTGTGTAAGCGTGGCAACACGTTCAGCTAACCGGTACTAATTGCCCGTGTGGCTTGATCCTATAACCTTCAAAACAAAACGTACTCGTTTCCGTGGTTGAAAAACAACCACGCAATCACACAACCCTAATAAAACACTTCTTCCCATCTTTGCTTCAGCCCCAAAACGCTGAAGAACAAGTCAAAGTCTGACGACCATAGCTGTGTGGAACCACCCCTTCCCTTCCCGAACAGGACCGTGAAACGCACACGCGCCGATGATAGTGAGGTCCGCCCTCGTGAAAGTAGGTCATCGTCAGACTAACCCACAACACAACGCCCCACGCACCTCTTCGTGCCTGGGGCGTTGTGCCGTACACGCGCCCAGAAACGCCTGCCTACCACCCGCGCTTGCACCCAGTCCGCACCGCTCAGGAACGAAAACAACGCGCCTCCGTTCCGGAGCAAGAACCACGCAGGGCGCAAGACCGGCGCGCTGGATCAGTTACGCGCGGGGACGAGGATCTCGGCTTCGCCGTCCATCACCACCTTGTCGCCGACGGTGCAGACCGTCGAGAACACTGCGCGACGCTTCTCGGCCTTCAACTCCTTGACCGTGACACGCGCCACGACCGTGTCGCCAATCTTCACCGGGGCCTTGAACTTCAGGCTCTGAGACAGATAGATGCAGCCGGGGCCGGGAAGCCGGGTGCCGAAAACGGCTGAGATCAGGCCGGCGGAGAGCATGCCATGGGCGATTCGTCCGCCGAACATCGTGCTGGTGGCGAACTCTTCATCCAGGTGGACCGGGTTGGTATCGCCCGAAACACCGGCGAACATCAGGATGTCCGCTTCGCTCACCGTGCGCGAGACGGAGGCGGTGCGACCGACGAACAGGTCTTCGAATCCGAGCCCGTAGACTTCGGTGAAATCGCGTTGAGGTTGAGTCATCTACTTCTCCTTTTGTGAAAACGTCCTACGGTAACGTGCCGACGCTACAACCTTCACATGCTAAAATCAACTTCGAATGTTGCATTGCGACATTTCCTCTGTAGAGGGCGCCGGCTTGCGTGTCATGGTGCTCATTAGACTCGAATTGGGTGGCTGACGGGACGGCGACGTGATCTGCGTCACGGGTGTCCGACCGGCGATTGTCTAAGCTGGATTCGTGACCGGGTGTCCGGGGGTGCTTGTACCCACCCAGGCCCTCGGGTCCTCGATCACTTCTCCGATTTCCAAAACAGTGCAGAGGCCCATCGATGTTGAAGGTGTTCAGCCATTACCTTCCCACGCACACCCTGCAGCAGGTCTTGTTCGACGCAGTGACGCTGTTTGCGGTTGTGCTCGGGGCGGTCGCGTTGCTCGTGACTCCGACGAGTGCGGTCGATTGGGCGGTCTGCATCCCGTCCGCGCTCACGTTCGCCGCTACCATGATCGCACTCAACGCGGCCATGGGCTTGTATCGGCCGGTTTATCAACGCTCGCATCGACAAGCCTTCGCGCGCGTGGCGCTCTCCCTTACGGTCAGCGTGCCGGTGGCGTATCTCGTGTTCGGGTTGCTGCCGTGGTCCGAGATCGCGCCGCATTCGCTCCAGGTCAGCGTGCTGCTGCTCCTATGCTTCCTGCTGCTTGCGCGCGGCCTGGTGAATCAACGCCAGGCGTCGGCGCTGTTCGTGCCGAGGGTGCTGATCGTCGGGACCGGGCGGGATGCAAGGATGGTGCATCAGGACCTGACTCGGCCCCTGCAGCGCAGTGTCGATGTGGTCGGCTTCCTGCCGGTGGGGGGCGGCGAACGCATCGAGGTCGAGCCGCGTGAAGTCCTTCCTCCCGGCAGCCTGCTCGACGTCGTGCGCAACCTTCGCATCGACGAGGTGATCGTCGCGGTACGCGAGCGCCGCGGTGGCGTGCTTTCCTTGCGCGAACTGCTCGATTGCAAGCTCCTCGGCACGCGCATTCTCGACCTGTCGACCTTCTTCGAGCGTGTCCAGGGGCAGGTGAGGCTCGATTCGCTGCGTGCGAGCTGGCTGATCTACGGGGACGGCTTTCGCCAGGGCTGGACGCGGACCTTCGTCAAGCGCTGCTTCGACCTCGTGGTGGGCACGGCGCTCCTGCTCGTCGCGATGCCGGTGATGCTGGTAACCGCTTTGTTGATCGTCCTGGAGGACGGTGCGCCGATCTTCTACTCGCAGGAGCGGGTGGGGCGGGGCGGCCGGCCCTTCCGAGTGATCAAGTTCCGCAGCATGCGTCGGGATGCCGAGAAGGACGGCAAGCCGAGGTGGGCGAGTTCGAATGACGATCGCGTGACGCGCGTGGGACGCTTCATCCGCAAGCTGCGTATCGACGAGCTTCCGCAACTATTCAACGTCCTCAACGGTGACATGAGCCTGGTCGGTCCGCGCCCCGAGCGTCCGTATTTCGTCGATCAGCTGACCCAACAGATCCCGTTCTACGCCGTGCGGCACTGCGTCAAGCCGGGTGTGACGGGGTGGGCCCAGGTGCGCTACCAGTACGGCGCCTCGGTCGATGATGCGGCCGAGAAGCTTCAGTACGACCTCTACTACGTGAAGAATCACTCCTTGATCCTGGACACGCTGGTGCTCTTCGAGACGGTCCGGGTGGTCCTGACGGGCGAGGGCGCGCACTGAGCGCGCGGGCCGCAGCTGCAGGCGATTCGGATGGGTGTGTGCTGCGACTGAGGCGGCGAAGGGGGAGGCGTGGCTGAGGTTGCAGTCTGGAGCTACGGGCTTGCCGCCGTGGCCTTCGCCTTCTTCGCGCTCTACATCTTCTTCGCGTGGAGAGGAGCGCTCCCGGGCGGCGTGCTGTTTGCCGCCGTGGGCATTTCCAGCCTGTGGGCCGCATGCTCGGCGGTCGCCGCGCGCGGCGACGTGGCGCTGGTCGGGGCCCTCGCGGTTCTCCTCGATGTATTGCGGGTGGCGGCGTGGTACGCGTTCCTGATCGTGCTGTCGCGCCCCCTGTGGGGGGCGTGGTCGCGCTGGCCCGCGTATGCGGCGGTGGCGGTCGTGTCCGCGCAGGTCCTGGCGCTGGTGCTCGAGCTGGCGGGGCTGTCGGCCGCCTTGCCGGTCGCGCCCGTGATTGGCGCGTGGCTGACGCACGCGGTTGTGGGGCTGATGCTCGTCGAGCAGCTCTACCGGGGCATGCCCGCGGTCTCGCGCTGGGGCCTCAAGCCGCTCTGTCTCGCGCTCGCGGCGGGATACATCTTCGAGCTCTACCTGTTCGCTGATGCCTTGCTGTTCTCGCGCATCGATGCCGATGTTTGGGCAGCTCGCGGCATCGCCCATGCCCTGCTGATCCCGCTGATCGCGATCGCGGGCACACGCAGCCCGTCGTGGACGCTGCGCATGTCGGTCTCGCGCGAGGTGGTGTTCCATTCGACCGCGCTGGCCGGGGCGGGGCTCTATCTGCTGGTCATCGCCGGCGCCGCCTATTACGTGCGCTACTTCGGTGGCGACTGGGGACGGGCGCTGCAGATGGCGCTGCTCTTCGCGGGGCTCGTGCTGCTCGGGGCGCTGCTGTTCTCGGGAGCGGTGCGCGCCCGCCTACGCGTCTTCATCAGCAAGCATCTCTTCCCCTACCGCTACGACTACCGCGCCGAATGGCTGCGCTTCACCCAGGCGCTGTCTTCGGCCGACCGCAGCCTCGACCTCGGGCAGTCGGTCATCAAGGCCCTGTCCGATATGGTGGAGAGTCCCGGGGGAGCGCTGTGGCTTGCCGATGCCTACGGCAAGTGCAAGCTGCATTCGCGCTTCAACCACCCCGTTGTCGATGCCGTCGACAGCCTCGAGTCGCCGCTGTGCGCCTTTCTGGCCGGTCGAGGCTGGGTGGTCGACCTGGAGGAGTACCGCATGCAGCCCGGACGCTACGAGGGGCTCGTGCTGCCGGAGTGGCTCTCGCGTCTCGACGACGCCTGGCTGGTCATTCCGCTGCAGACGGCCGAGCGCCTGATCGGGTTCGTCGTGCTCAGCTCTCCACGCGCGCCCTTCGATATCGACTGGGAGGTGCTCGACCTGCTCAAGACGGCGCAACGCCAGGCCGCAGGCTACCTCGACCGCATGCTCGCGGCCGAGGCGCTGCTCGAGGCGCGCAAGTTCGACTCCTTCAACCGCATGTCGGCCTTCGTGGTGCATGACCTCAAGAACCTCGTCGCCCAGCTCTCCCTGATGCTCAAGAACGCGCAACGCCATCGCGACAACCCCGAGTTCCAGCAAGACATGCTGGAGACGGTGGCCAACGTGGAGGCGCGCATGCGCGGGCTGATGACGCAGCTCCAGGAGAAGCGCTCGATCGACCCGCCGCGCGCGCTGGATCTTCCCGCCCTGCTGCGCACAGTCTGCGAGTCCAAGCGCGGCCAGATGCCGGTGATCGAATTGGCGCTCGAGAGGGCCGGCCCGGTCGAGGTCAGTGCCCACCCGCAAAGGCTGGAAAGAATCGTCGGTCATGTCGTGCAAAATGCACTGGATGCCACGGCGCAGGATGGTAAGGTGACCTTGACACTCGCGGCCGGTAAGGACGGGCGGGCGAACGTGGTCGTCGAGGACGATGGTTGCGGGATGACCGCGGAGTTCGTCCGCGAACGACTCTCGCGACCCTTCCAGACCACCAAGTCGAGCGGGATGGGGATCGGGGTCTACGAGACCCGGCAGTACCTCGAGGAGATCGGCGGTGCGCTGCACTACGACAGTGAGGTCGGGCGCGGCACGCGCGTCACCATCGAGCTCCCCCGTATCCGGCGCGAGGATGGGCAATCTATCGCGATGGGCACCTAGACAGTGAATTCGACCTCAGACAAGCAGCGCACCCTCCTGATCGTGGAAGACGACCTCGCGCTGCAGAAGCAGATGCGCTGGGCCTTCGACGCCTGCGAGACCGTGGTCGCGAGCGATCGCGAGAGCGCCATCGTGCAGCTGCGCAAGCACGAACCCGCGGTGGTCACGATGGACCTCGGGCTGCCACCCGCGCCCGACGACGTGAGCGAGGGCTTCAAGCTCCTGCGCGAGATCCTCACGCTCGCGCCCGACACCAAGGTCATCGTGCTCACCGGCCAGCACGACCGCGAGAACGCGGTGAAGGCGGTGGGGCTCGGCGCCTACGACTTCTTCGCCAAGCCCTTCGAGCCGGAGCTGCTCAACCTCACCATCGAGCGTGCGTTTCGCATGCACGACCTGCAGATGGAGAACGCGCGCCTCGCCGCGCTCGAGGGCAGCCCGCTTTCCGGGCTCCTCACCCGCGACCCCGGCATGCTCAAGATCTGCCGCACGATCGAGAAGCTCGCCTCGGCCTCGGCCACCGTCGCCCTGCTTGGCGAGAGCGGCACGGGCAAGGAGATCCTCGCGCGCGGACTCCACATGCTGTCGTCGCGTGCGCGCGAGCGCTTCGTGGCGATCAACTGCGCGGCCATCCCCGACACCCTGCTCGAGAGCGAGCTCTTCGGCTACGAGAAGGGCGCCTTCACCGGCGCGGTGCGCCAGACCCCCGGCAAGATCGAGACCGCCAATCGCGGAACGCTCTTCCTCGACGAGATCGGCGACCTGCCGCTCGCCCTGCAGGCCAAGCTCCTGCGCTTCCTCCAGGAGCGCTCGATCGAGCGCATCGGCGGGCGCGAGGAGATCCCGGTCGACGTGCGCATCGTGTGCGCGACGCACCGCGACCTCAAGGCGCAGATCCAGGCTGGCGTGTTTCGCGAGGACCTCTACTACCGGCTTGCCGAGATCGTCATCGAGATCCCGGCGCTACGCCAGCGCGAGGGCGATGCCACCTATCTCGCCCACGCCTTCGTGCAGCGCTTCGCCAAGGAAAACGGCCGCCGCGCGCCGATGCTCACCGACGACGCCTTGTCGGCGATCGAGGCCCATCGCTGGCCGGGCAACGTGCGCGAACTCGAGAACTGCCTCAAGCGTGCCGTGATCATGACCGACGGCGACTGCATCACCGCGGAGGATCTGGGCCTCGCCGCCGGCGATGAGGACCTCGCGATCTTCAACCTCCGCCAGGTGCGCGACGAGGCCGAGCGTGCAGCCGTCCTCAAGGTCATCGCCCGCACCAACGGCAACATCGCGCGCGCCGCCGAGATCCTCGGCGTCAGCCGCCCGTCCCTCTATGATCTGCTCGGCCGTTTCGGCCTCAAAAAGGAGAATGGTTTGTGAGCCAAGCCCGTACTCGTCATTCGCGCTGGTCCGGCCGTGCCGCATCCGGCGTCGCCGCTGCCGCCCTGTCGGTCCTGCTGCTGGCCGGCTGCAGCGAGACGCCCGAAGAGATGCTGGTGTCGGCGAAGGCCTTCATCGAGAAGCAGGACCTCGACGCCGCAAGTATCCAGCTCAAGAACGCCTTGCAACAAAACGGGAGTCTCGCCGAAGCGCGCTTCCTGCTCGGTCGCATCAATATGCGCCAGGGCAACGTGGCGGGCGGGGTCAAGGAACTGCAGCGCGCGCTCGAGCTCGGCCATCCGCGCGACGTCGTTGCGGTCGAGCTCGCTCCGGCGCTCGTCGCCGCGGGCGAGCTCGACAAGCTCTTCGCCGAGTTCGGCGACCCGCGCGTAAGCGAGCCGAAGGCCCGCGCCGCGGTCTCTGCGGCGCTCGGCGACGGCCACTTGCTGCGGCGTGACATCGAAAAGGCGCGCGCATCCTATCTCGAGTCGATCGCCGCCGCGCCCGACGAGCCGCGCAGTCGCATCGGTCTCGCGCGCACCACCGCCCTCAAGGGGGATCTCGCGGCCGCCGAGGCGGAGGTTCGCGAGGCCGTCCGGCGCTCGCCGGAGGCGGCCGAGGCCCACGCGCTGCTGGCCGACCTGCTGCTCGCGCAAGGACGTGTTCCCGAGGGCGTCGAGGCCTTGCGCGAAGTCGTGCGCCTGCAGCCGAAGTCGGTCAATGGCCACTACGCCCTCGTCAGCCAGTTGCTGCGCGGCGGCGACATGGCCGCGGCCGATGCGGCGCTGGAAAGCATGCGCTCCGTGGTGGGCAATCATCCTTTCACCCGCTACCTGGTCGCGCTCCGGCATTTCCGCGAGAACCGCCTGGCCGAGGCCCGCGACGACGTCATGCAGGTCCTCAAGGACGCGCCGCAGTTCCTTCCCGCGGATCTGCTCGCGGGCACCGTGCTCGTCCGCGTGAACGAGCACGCCCTGGCGCGCAGCCACCTCGACCGGGTCCTGCAGGCGGCCCCGGGGCACCTTGCCGCGCGCCAGGCGCTGATCGTCTCCCACCTCGCCACGGGCGAGTCCAAGCGCGCGCTGGAGCTCCTCCAGCCGCTGTTGCAGGTGCCTCAACCGAGCGCCCGCCTGCTCGGGCTGGCGGGCCAGGTCTTCCTCGCCAATGGCGACTTCGAGCGCTCGGAAGAGTATTTCGAGCGCGCATCGAAGGCGAGCCCGGACGATCCGGGCGCACGCCTGCGGCTTGGCGTGGCACGCATGGCAGGAGGCGATGTCAGCAGTGCCTTCGAGGATCTCGCGTCGGCGGCGCGCATGGACGAGACCGGCATCCAGGCCGACCTCGCGCTGGTCGTGGGGCATCTGCGCCGTGGCGAGACCGACAAGGCGCTCGCGGCGCAGGCCGAACTCGAGCGCAAGCAACCCGACAATGCCCTGGTGCACAACCTGCGTGGCGGGCTGATGCTGGCCAGGCGCGACATCCCGGCGGCCCGTGCCGCGTTCGAGAAGGCGCTCGCCAAGCAGCCCGCCTACCTCGCTGCCGCAGTCAATCTGGCGCGGCTGGACCTTGCCGAGCGCAAGCCGCAGGAAGCGATCGGCCGCCTCGTGTCCGTGGTCGAACGCGATCCGAAGAGTGTCGAGGCCTTGCTGACGCTCGCCGAGATCCAGCGCGCCACGGGAGCGGCAGCGCCCGAGGTGCTGCGCACGCTCGAGCGCGCCGAGGCGGCTTCGCCCGGTGGCGTGCCGGCGAACCTTGCGATCATCCAGCACCTCCTCTCGCAGCGGCAGGCCGCGCAGGCGTTGCAGGTGGCGCAGAAGGTCGCCGCCGCGCACCAGAGCGAGCCGCGCGCCATCGAGGCGCTCGCCCGCACCCAACTTGCCGCGGGTGACAGCCAGCAGGGGATCGCGGCGCTCAATCGCCTGGTCAACCTGCTGCCGGCGTCGCCGCAGCCGCTGGTGGCGCTCGCCGACGTGCACCGTTCGCTCAAGGATGGCCATGCCGCCGAGCAGGCCTTGCGCAAGGCGCTGAGCATCGCCCCCGATCTCATCGACGCGCGCCAGCGCATGATCGCGCTGGCGCTCGAGCGCAACGACCGGAAGCTCGCCCTGCAACTCGCCGGCGAGGCCCAGTCGCGGCAGCCCGAGCTGCCCGTCGGATACCTGCTCGAGGGCGACGTGCATGCGGTCGCCAGCCAGTGGTCCGAGGCCGCGGGCGCCTACCGCAAGGCGCTCGATCGCAAGGGTGGAGGCCAGGCTGCGGCACGCCTGCATTCGGCCCTGGTCCGTGCGGATCGCAAGGCCGACGCCGCACGCATGGCCGAGGCGTGGCTGAAGGACAATCCGTCCGATCTCGTGTTGCGCGGCTACCTGGGCGAACTGGCCCTTGGCGAAAAACGCTACGCGGACGCGGTCAAGATCTTCGCGCGCATGTCCGAGATGGCCCCGCAGAACCCCATCCTGCTCAACAACCTGGCCTGGGCGGCCAACGAAGTGAAGGACCCGAAGGCGCTGGAGTATGCCGAGCAGGCCCTGCGGCTTGCGCCCGAGAATCCGGCGATCATCGATACGGTTGGCACCATCCAGGTCGATAGCGGCGAGGTGGACGCCGGCCTGGCAAACCTGCGCCGGGCGGTTTCGATCGGTCCCGACCTGTTGCCCTTGCAGCTCAACCTCGCGCGGGCGCTGGTCAAGGCGGGTCAGAAGGACGAGGCGCGCACGCAGCTTGAGGCCCTGATGCCGCGCCTGAAGGAGGGCACGCCGCTGCACCAGCAGGCCGACGCGCTGATGAAGGGACTCTGATCTCCTGCGACGGCGGTGCGCCGACGGCTCGGTTCGATGAGCCGGCCTGGGGTCGCGGCATCGCCGCCTCGTGGGACTGCGAGCCGTGCGGGATTGTCAGGGCCGCACGCTCTGTGCGATAAGGAAGCATGAACACGCGCAAGAACAGGACATCGCTTGCCGGTCGGACCGCGAGGCTCGCCTTGCGGTGGGCGGCGCGCGCGCGCAGCGTGCTCGCCGTTGCACTTGCCATGGCGTGGTCGCTTCCTGCTGCGGCCGGGGAGGCCGCGTTCGAGCGCGCGCTCGCCGAGCAGGCGCGCTACCTCTCGAGCGAGGCACTCGCCTACGAGCACGGCGAGGGAGTGCCGCGCGACCAGCCTTACGCGGCGCTGCTGTATTGCGAGTCCGCCCGCCTGGGCGACACGGAAGGCATGTACGCGCTCGGCTGGATGTACGCCAACGGGCGCGGCGTCGAGCGCAACGACGCCTACGCCGGCACGCTCTTCGCCATGGCCGCCGCGAAGGGCGACGAGCACGCGCAACGCATGCTGCGCTACACGGGTGAATACACCGGCGACGTGCCCGACTGCCTGCACACCCCTTCCAGCCAGATCGTGCAGCGCTGGCCGGTTGAGGCCTTGATCGCCCGGCTGCCGGCGGCACGCCAGGCCGTCGCGCGCATGCTCGCCGAGCTCGCGCCCAAGTACGGCGTCCGCCCGGAGTTCGCGCTCGCGATCGGGCTCACCGAGTCGGCGCTCAACCCGCAGGCGCTCTCGCCCAAGAACGCGATGGGCGTCATGCAGCTGATCCCCGCCACCGCCGAGCGCTTCAACGTCGGCAAGCCCTACGACCCCGAGCAGAACATCCGCGGCGGCCTGGCCTACCTGCGCTGGCTGCTGGCCTACTTCGAAGGCGACATCGCCCTCGCCGCCGCCGGCTACAACGCCGGCGAGGGCGCGGTCGACCGCTACCGGGGCGTGCCGCCCTACCGCGAGACGCGTGCCTACGTCGAGCGCATCCTGCGTCACGTCGGCCAGGATCGTCACCCCTACGACGGCCGCGTGGTCGCCCCCAGCCCCATGCTGCGCAAGCTGCGGCTCGCCCTCGAACAGGAACACGAATCGTGAATCCCGGCGCGACGAGGCCGGCGCGGCGTCGGCTGCTGGCCAGCGCGCTGGCGATTCCGCTGGCGCTCGCCCTCGCTCCCGACGCGCGCGCCGACCTCGTCTCCACGCTCGCGCGCGTCAAGCCGTCGGTGGTCGGGGTGGGGACCTACCAGCGCACGCGCAGCCCGGCCTTCGTGTTCCGCGGCACCGGCTTCGCGGTCGGTGACGGCATGTCGATCGCCACCAACGCACACGTCCTGCCCGACCAGGTCGATAGCGCGAAGCTGGAACAGCTCGTGGTCGTGCTGCCGGGCGACGGTCTCACCGGGGCGGTGCGGCCGGTGCGCGTCGTGGCCAGCGAACGTGCCCAGGACCTCGCGCTGCTTCGGCTCGAAGGCGGCCCGCCCTTGCCGGCCTTGCGCCTCGCCGGAGGCGGCAGCGTGGTGGAGGGGCAGGAGGTCGCCTTCACCGGCTTCCCCATCGGCGCCGTGCTCGGCATGACCCCGGTGACGCACCGCGGCATCGTCTCGGCGATCACGCCGATCGCCATCCCGCAGGCCAACTCGCGCGATCTCAATCCGGCGCTGATCCGCCGCCTCGCCACCGATCCCTTCCGGGTGTACCAGCTCGACGCCACCGCCTATCCCGGCAACAGTGGCAGTCCGCTCTACGACCCGGCCACGGGCGAGGTCATCGGCGTGCTCAACATGGTGTTCGTGAAGTCGACCAAGGAGAAGGTCCTCTCCGATCCGTCGGGGATCAGCTACGCGATTCCGGTCGAATACCTGCAGCGCCTGATTGCATCGCAGCGCTAGGCGCGCCCCGGCAGAAGATCAGTCCTCGCCCAGGATCTCGTCGGCGAGCGCGCCCGGGTTCGCCACCGCGCGCCAGTGCGGCGCCATCTCGCCCGCCCCGAGGCTGCCGTAGCCCCAGGTCGCGGCGATGAAGGGCAGCCGGTTGGCGTCGGCCGATTCGCCGTCCTCGCCGCGGTCGCCCACATAGACCGCGTCCGCGCGGGCGATGCCGCGGTCCTGCAGCAGGCGCGCGATCATCGCCGGCTTGTCGGGCAGGCGCGGCTCGAAGAGATCGAGCGCATACACCGCGGCGAAGTGCCCGCTCCAGCCCAGGTGCTCCAGGATCAGCCGCGTCGGCAGCAGGCGCTTGTTGGTCGCGATCGACAGCGTGCAGCCGGCCGCGCGCAGGCGGCGCAGCATCGCGTCGACCCCGGTGTAGGCCGCGGTCTGGCGGTAGCCGCTGCTGTCGTAGCTCGCCTTGAAGCCGGCCGCGAGCGCATCGATCACCGCGGCGTCGCAGGTGCCGGCGAGCATGCGCAGGGTCTCGAGCAGCGGCGGGCCGACGATGCCCGCGTCGATCGCGATCACCGGCTGGTGCCCGGTGCTGGCGAAGGCGTCGCGGTAGCTCGCCAGGATGGCAGGGGCAGAGTCGATCAGGGTGCCGTCGAGGTCGAACAACACCTGGGAGTAGCGGGGCATCGGGCTCGTGCGGTCGGGAAGTACGCCTCCGGTCCCCGAATCGAGCGCCTGCCGAGCAAGCCGCGACCAACCGTTTACAACACCGAAAACGCGAATGAGTGGTCCCGTCACCAGGAATCGAACCTGGATCTGGCGCTTAGGAGGCGCCCGTTCTATCCATTGAACTATGACGAGGACTCGGGGACGCGCATTCTAGCTGTTCGGCGGCGTCGGACCAAGCGCCGGCTCATCCGCGCGCGGTGGGAACAGGAAGGCGTGCGGGGCGCGCAGCAGGCGGCGCAGCAGCAGGCCGCCGAGCGAGCGGCTCTGCGCGAAGGTGATGCGGCGCGCGCGCATCGCCACGCTCAGCGTGAGCGCGAAGCTCACCGCCAGGTTGGTGAGGCCGATCAGCAGCACGCCGGCGAAGGCGATCGCCGCGGTGGTCAGCGGGATCGAGAAGTCCAGCGCCGCCGCGGCGTAGCCGAGGTAGGCCGACGAGAAGGCGATGTGGCGGATGTCGATCGGTAGCCCGAACAGCACCCCCAGGCCGGTGGCGCCGCCGAGCAGGAAGCCGAAGAAGAAGTTGCCGACCAGCGCCCCGATGTTCTGCTCGACGTAGCCCGCGAGCCTGTGCAGCCGGCGCTCGCCGAGCACGCGGCGCAGGCCGCGCAGCTGGGTGAGGCGCTGCGGGATGCGGTTGTAGGCCGAGAGGTTGTCGTAATAGGCGGCGATCAGCCCCGACATGAACAGGCACACCCCGGCGATCGCGGCGAAGAACACCGCGCCGCCGAGCGGGTGGATCTCGTCGAGCAGCGAGTGCGCCTTCTCCGGGGGGATGAAATGGCTGCCGGTGCCGAGGTGGATCAGCACGCCCACGCCGATCGCCACCGGGATCGCCACCCCGATGTTGCCCAGGATGGCGCCGATCTGGCTGCGGATGGTGCGCATGATCAGGTCGGCGAGCGCCTCGAGGTCGCGCGTCTTGCCCTTGGCCTCGCCGATCGAGGCGGCGATCGCGTTCGCGGTCATCGCCGGCTGCTTGGTCGCGACCGTGCCGCCGAGCATGTGGATCAGCATGAAGCCGAGCCCGTAGTTGAGGCAGAAGGCCAGCATCTCGTTGAGCGGCGCCATGCCCTGGTCGCCGAGCACGATCTTGTTCGCCGCCATGAAGGCGATGATCAGCCCGCCGAGCGCGGCCGAGGCGAACAGGCCGAAGTACTCGCTGCGCGAGCTGGTGATGTAGTGCTCGCCGGTCTTGCTCGCGCTCTCGGTCATGCGCAGCGACAGCAGCTCGACGTTCTGGCCCCAGTAGTCGGCGAGGATGTTCTTGCGGCACTCTGCGCGCACCAGGGTCTTGAACAGGCGCACGATGCGCGGCGCCGCGTCCTCGACCACGCGTCGGGTGCGCAGCTCGCCGAGCAGGGCGATGAGCTCGTGGATGCGCTCGAGGTGCTGGCGCAGGCGCTCGAGCTTGAAGGTCAGCGTCAGGCTGGTGCCCACCCGCATCGCGCGCTTGCGCACGCGCTGCAGCACCTCGTCGCACTGGTGCAGCATCACGGTCAGGTGCTTGTCGTCGGCGATCAGCGCGCCGGGGGTGGTCCACCACTCCTTGTAGTGGCCGATGTAGGCGAGCAGCTCGGCGTTCTGCGCGAGGAAGGGGGATTCGTGCTCCTCGAGGTGGGGGTCGATGCGCACCAGCTCGCGGTCGAGGCCGATCGCCGAGACGTGGAAGGACAGCACGCGCAGCGACTCGAGGATCTCGCCCACCGCGCTCGGCAGCGGGCTGGCGTCCTCCTCGAACATCGGCGTCTGGTGGCCCACCAGCAGGCGCAGGAAGTCCTGCCATTCCTCGTCCGGGATGGAGCGCACCCAGGCCTCGTCATCCACGCGGTGGAAGACCGCCGAGATCAGGTCCTTGAGATGGGTGGTGTCGAGCAGCTCGGGCAGCATGCGGCTGCCGAAGCGGCGCGAGGTCTCGGAGAAGAAGCCGGTCGAGGGCAAGAGGCCGGAGGAGACGTACATCGTCACCTGCTTGCGCCCGGCGAACAGCTCCAGCACGGCCTTGCGCAGGTTCGCCAGCAGGTCGGGCCGGCGCGCGAGCAGGTTGCCGAGCTCGCGCAGGTTCTCGGTGGCCTTGTCGGCCTCGGTAGGGCGCGCGGGGCGCAGCTTGTCGACCAGCGCGGACCACAGCCGCACCGGGTCCTGGTCGGCCTGGCCGAAGCGTTCGAGCAGTTTTTCCATTCGATTTCCGTGTTCTTTGTCCGCCTTGCGGCCGCGTCCGGCGCAGCCGTCGCGCGCCGATCCGGGTCGCCGCGCGGCGGTTTTGTGCACTGCATTATGCGGGATTCCGCCCGAGCCGCCAGCGCGGGGCTAAAATCGCCACCCCGATCCGACCCGCGGCCCGCGTGCCGTGCCCGCCAAGATGCCGCTCCTCGCCGTAGATAACGCCTGCCTCGCCTTCGGTCACGTCGACCTGCTCGATCAAGTGAGCTTCCAGCTCGACGCCGGGGAGCGCGTGGCGCTCATCGGGCGCAACGGCTCGGGCAAGTCCAGCCTGCTGCGTGCGCTCGCCGGCCAGGCGGCGCTCGATGATGGCACAGTGCGGCGACAGGCCGAAATGGTCACCGCCTACGTACCGCAGGAGCCCGATTTCGAGCTCGAGCGCGACGTCTTCGAGACCATCGCCGACGGCCTGGGCGCCGCCGCCCGCCTGCTCGTCGACTACCACGCCGCCATGCTGGAGGTCGCCGAGCACGCCAGCCCCGAGGCGCTGGCCAGGCTCGACCGCCTGCAGCACGCCGTCGAGGCCGCCGGCGGCTGGCGGCTCAACCAGCGCGTCGAGCAGGTCGTGGAGCGTCTCGGACTCGACCCCGCGGCAAAGGTTTCCAGCCTGTCGGGCGGTGGCGTCAAGCGCGTGGCGCTGGCGCGCGCGCTGGTGGCCGAGCCCGACCTGCTGCTGCTCGACGAGCCCACCAATCACCTCGACCTCGACGGCATCCTGTGGCTGGAGGGGCTGATCCGCGACTTTCGCGGCGCGGTCATGGTCATCACCCACGACCGCGTCTTCCTCGACAACGTCGCCACCCGCATCATCGAGCTCGACCGCGGCAAGCTGGCGAGCTACCCGGGGCGCTTCTCCGACTACCAGCGCCGCAAGGCCGAGGAGCTCGAGGCCGAGGAGAAGGCCTCCGCGCGCTTCGACAAGTTCCTCGCCCAGGAAGAGGTGTGGATCCGCAAGGGCGTCGAGGCCCGCCGCACCCGCAACGAGGGTCGCGTGCGCCGGCTAGAGTCCCTGCGCCGCGAGCGCGCCGCACGCCGCGACCGCCTTGGCGACGTCAGCCTGGCGGTCGATATCGGCGACAAGAGCGGGCAGATGGTCGCCGAGCTCACCCATGTTTCCAAGCGCTACGGCGACAAGGTGGTGGTGCGCGACTTCTCCACCCGCATCCTGCGCGGCGACCGCATCGGCTTCATCGGCCCCAACGGCGCCGGCAAGACCACGCTGTTGAAGCTCATCCTCGGCGAGGTCGAGCCTGACGAGGGCACGGTGCGCCGCGGCACCCGCCAGACCGTGGCCTACTTCGACCAGCTGCGCGCCCAGCTCGACCCCGAGCTGCCGCTCACCGAGGTGATCAGCCCGGGCTCGGATTTCGTCGAGATCGGCGGCGAGAAGAAGCACGTCATCGGTTACCTCGGCGACTTCCTGTTCGCGCCGCAGCGTGCGCGTTCGCCGGTCAAGTCGCTCTCCGGCGGCGAGCGCAACCGCCTGCTGCTCGCGCGCCTGTTCGCGCGTCCGGCCAACGTGCTGGTGCTCGACGAGCCCACCAACGACCTCGACATCGAGACGCTGGACCTGCTCGAGGAGCTGCTCGCCGGCTACGACGGCACGCTCTTCCTGGTCAGCCACGACCGCGCCTTCCTCGACAACGTCGTCACCCAGGTGATCGCCGCCGAGGGCGACGGGCGCTGGAGCGAGTACGCCGGCGGCTATGGCGACTGGCAGCGCGTGCAGGCGCGACGCGCCGACGAGGCCGCCGCGCGCGAGGCGACGGCACGCGAGAGCGCCAGACGCAGCGCCCCGCCCGCGGACAAGGCGCGTGCCGCCGAGCCCAAGGCGGCGAGCCGTCCGGCCAAGCTGAACTTCAACGAGAAGCGCGAGCTCGAGGCCTTGCCCGAGCGCATCGCCGCGCTGGAAGACGAGCAGGCCGCGCTGCACGCGCGCATGGCCGACCCCACGCTGTACCAGAGCGCCCCGCAGGAGGTCGCGCACATCAAGACCCGGCTCGAGGCGCTCGACGGCGAGATCGAGGCCGCGATGCTGCGCTGGGAAGAGCTCGAGTCGCGCGCCGCAGGCTGAGCGATGTTCGCGCCTGCCGGCGCTCCTACAGAAACCAGCACGCTCCCGAGGCGTCTCTTGCCCCTCGACACCCTACACGAACCGCCACGCCCCGGCCTTCCCGCCCCTCGACGCCCGACAAGAACCGCAGCCCCCTGTAGGAGCGGCGGCAGCCGCGAATTTGGCGCTGCAGCGCCCGCCGTCGGCGTGGTCGCGTGATGACAAGGCCGCATTCGCGCCTGCCGGCGCTCCTACAGAAACCGGCGCGGCTTCGATTTTCGTGCAGGAGCGGCGGCGGCCGCGAATGGGGAACCGGCGCGGCTTCGACCTTCATGTAGGAGCGGCGGCAGCCGCGAATTTGGCGCTGCAGCGCCCGCCGTCGGCGTGGTCGCGTGACGGCAGGGCCGCATTCGCGCCTGCCGGCGCTCCTACAGAAACCAGCACGCTCCCGAGGCATCTCTTGCCCCTCGACACCCCACACGAACCGCCACGCCCCGGCCTTCCCGCCCCTCGACGCCCGACAAGAACCGCAGCCCCCTGTAGGAGCGGCGGCAGCCGCGAATTTGGCGCTGCAGCGCCCGCCGTCGGCGTGGTCGCGTGACGGCAAGGCCGCATTCGCGCCTGCCGGCGCTCCTACAGAAACCGGCGCGGCTTCGATTTTCGTGCAGGAGCGGCGGCAGCCGCGAATGAGGAACCGGCGCGGCTTCGATTTTCGTGTAGGAGCGGCGGCAGCCGCGAATGGGGTGGTCCGGCGAGCGCCGGGTGAATCCTGCGTCAGAACACGCCGATCTGCCCGAACCACGCGGTCGCCGCGGTGGCGCCGAGGAAGACGGTGGCGTGGAAGGCGGCGATCCAGCGGTACTGGCGGCCGATGCGCTCGGGGTCGAGGTCGGAGATCAGGTAGAGGCGGCCGTCGCTCGGCCGGCGCATCAGGTGCAGTTCGGGCGCGGCGAGCGCCTCGGTCTGGCGCTGGCGCACCTCGCGGCGCGCCTGGGCGCGGGCGAGTTCCCACTCGCGCAGGTCGATCTCGCCGTCGCCGTCGAGGTCGAAACGCTGCAGCAGGGCGGGACGGTCGGCCTTCCAGGCGGCGAGCAGCTCGCGAACCTCGGCCGCGGTGTCGGTGCGCACGTCGGCGCTGCCCAGGGTGGCGAAGTCGCCGATCACATACAGCTTGTCGTGCTCGATCAGCGACCACTGCGTGTAGCGCAGGTCATCGCGGACGAACACGTCGTGCCGCCGCACCAGCATCTCGGCGCCCTCGGGGTCGATCACGCAGCGCGCGCTGCCGTCATCGAGCAGGAAGGTGGCCGCGCTGGTGTCGGTGCTCACCAACTGCCACTTGCCGTCGCGCTGGCGGCGCTCGATGCGCAGGCGGTACCACAGCACCGGCAGCGCGTTGACCGGCGACAGCAGCGGGTCGCCGGCGAGCGGCGCGCCGCGGCCCTGCAGCTCGGTGTAGCCCTGCGCTGCCGAGGCGACGCGCGCGGTCGGGGTGTCGGCGATCAGGCGGGCGTGGCGCAGCGCG
>NZ_AMXF01000069.1 GCF_000310225.1 Thauera phenylacetica B4P | reverse complement strand
TGCGGCAGCTGCGAAAACGGCGGTCGGGCAGGCGACGCGGGCGCGGATTTCACGGCTGCATTCGCGCCTGCCGGCGCTCCTACAAAACCGTCGCGCGTCCCGCTCCCCCTGTAGGCGCTGCGGCAGCCGCGAACACGGCCGCGCAGCCCCGCGGTTCAGGCCGAGAGGTGGAACACCTCGGGGTCGTCCCAGTGCTCGACGAGCACGCGCCGCACGCGCTCCTGCCACAGCTGCGCGAAGCGCTGTGCTTCGGCGGGGGCGGCCTCGCCGCGCATGCAGCGGCGCATCAGCTCGGCCATCTCGGGGTGGGGCTGCACCTTGGAGAGCTCGGCCGCGGCGTGCACCGTGGCGCCGCTGTCGCTGCGGACGAAACGCAGCGCGAGCGGCTGGTGCTCGCCGAAGTGCTGCAGGTTGCGGCGCACGAAGCGTCCGGCGATGCCCTTGAAGCCGCCGTCCTGGGCGCTGCCGCTGAGCAGGCCGAGCACCGCGGCGATGACGCCGGTCACGCCCTCGTCGAGCGGATGCTGGAAGCTCACCTGCACCATGCCGCGCACCGGCAGCTCGCCCGGGAAGAGCCGGGTGAGCGCGTGGTGGGCGAGGGCGTAGGCTGAGGCCACCGTCGGGCAGGAGTGACCGGCCAGGCGCACCGCGTCGGCGTAGCCGTACTCGAGCACGCCCCCCTCGGCGGCGCCGAGGAATTCGGCGAGCGGATCGCGCACCACGAGGCGCGGCACCTGGTCGAAGAAGGCGGGGAAACGTTCGCTGGACATGCTCGCTCCGGGGCTTTGGGGAGCGCCGATTCTCCGCCCGCGCCGGTCACCCCCGCCTTGATGTGGCTCAGACCGTCCGCCTGCCCAGTTGGCGCTCGATGGCATCCGCGGCCGCGCGCACCCGGCTCGCGGTGGGGCCCGCCCAGTCCGGATCGACGCTGCCGACCGGCCCCATCGCGGTGATCGCGAGCGCGAGCTGGCCGCCAGCGTCGAAGACCGGCGCGGAGAACGCGTGGATGCCCGGGATGGGATTGCCGAGCGCGCGCGCGAGGCGGTGCGCGCGGATCTCGTCGAGCACTGCCTGCACGCCGCCGGCAGACAGCTCGAGCGGCGGCGCGCTCACCGCCGCCGCCTCGCTGGCGAGCACCGGGCCGACGATGCGCTGCGGCAGGAAGGCGGCGAACACACGCCCGGTGGCCGACAGCAGCAGCGGGGTCATCACCGTGCCCGGCCGCATGTTGATGTGGATCTGTCGGCTGCATTCGGCGATGTGCACCACGGTGGGGCCGTGGTTGCCCCACACCGCGATCGCCACGTTGAGGTCGATGTCGTCGGCGAGCCGGGCCGCCTCGGGCAGGGCCGCCTTGATCGGGTCGAGGCCGTGCAGCGCGGTGAGACCCATCTGCAGCGCGAACGGACCCAGGCCGTAGCGCCCGGTGAGCGCGTCCTGCTCGACCAGCCCGAGCTTGCCGAAGCTCACCAGGTAGGGGTGCGCCTTGGCCGCAGGCATGCCGGCTTCGCGCGCGAGGTCCTTCAGCATCATCGGCTTGCCTTCGCGCACCAGGGCGGACAGCAGGCTGCCGCCCACCTCGATGGACTGGATGCCGCGGCGCTCGCCGGCGGACTCGGCCGCATCGCGCGCGGTCGAAGGGGTAGGGTTAGGGATGTCCTGCATGCTGCTCTCCGGATTCGCGGCGCATCTTAGCAGTCCGCCGGACCCGTCGCGCATCCCGATAATTCAACTATAACGAACGTATTGACGATTAACGAACTAAAGGCTAGTATGCACCCATCGCTGCACATCACAGGAGACCTCCCCACATGAGCACCAAGAAATTCGCCTCCCAGGCCGACCTCGAAGAGAAGCAGATCAGCTGGGAGAAGCTGTCCGACAACGCCTATGCCTACACCGCCGAGGGCGACCCCAACACCGGCGTGATCATCGGCGACGACGGCGTGATGATCATCGACGCCACCGCCACCCCGGTGGCCGCGCAGGGCGTGATCGCCAAGGTGCGCGAGATCACCGACCTGCCCATCAAGTACGTCGTGCTGACCCACTACCACGCGGTGCGCGTGCTCGGCGCCTCGGGCTACAAGGGCGAGGGCCTGGAGCAGGTCATCGCCAGCAAGGACACCTGGGACCTCATCGTCGAGCGCGGCCAGCAGGACATGGACTCCGAGATCGGCCGCTTCCCGCGCCTGTTCCAGGCCGTCGAGAGCGTGCCCGGGCTGACCTGGCCGACCATGACCTTCAGCGGCGAGATGACCGTGTGGATGGGCAAGCTCGAGGTCCGCATCAAGCAGCTCGGCCGCGGCCACACCAAGGGCGACACCATCGTCTACCTGCCCGCGCAGGACATCTGCTTCTCGGGCGACCTGGTCGAGGCCGACGCCGCCTGCTACACCGGCGACGCCTACCTCGCCGACTGGCCGCAGACCCTCGACAACCTGGCGGCGATGAACTTCGCCAAGCTCGTGCCCGGCCGCGGCCCGGCGCTGATGACGCCCGAGAAGGTGCAGGCCGGCCTCGCCTACACCCGCGACTTCGTGTCCACGCTGTACCGCAGCGCGCAGGAAGCGGTCGCGAAGGGCATGGACCTCAAGGCGACGATGGCGCACACGCGCGCCAACATGGACCCGAAGTTCGGCCAGGTCTTCATCTACGAGCACTGCCTGCCCTTCGATGTCACCCGCGCCCACGACGAGGCGAGCGGCATCCGCGACCCGCGCATCTGGACCGCCGAGCGCGACCAGCAGATGTGGCACGCGCTGCAGCAGGGCTGAGCCCTCGACACGCGGGGCGCCGTGTGGAGCCCCGCCTTTCGCACCCCTGATTTCCAGCAGAGTCCGGCGCCCGTCGTGGCGCTCCGCTCCGGCAGCCCGCGCGCCAAGACGCGGCTCCGGCGCATACGAACAATCCAGGAGGAGACCGCCGTGCTGAGCACGTACCAATACCCCAAGTTCGAATACGTCCGCCCGCCCGAGATCGCCGAAGGGCGCGACGGACACTACCCGGTGGTGATCGTCGGCGCTGGCCCGGTCGGCCTGTGCACCGCGATCGACCTCGCCCGCCAGGGCCGGCAGGTGCTGCTGCTCGACAACGACGACACGGTTTCCATCGGCTCGCGCGGCGTGTGCTACGCCAAGCGCACGCTCGAGGTGCTCGACCGCCTCGGCTGCGGCGAGGAGATGGTGCACAAGGGCGTGTCGTGGAACGTCGGCCGCACCTTCTTCCGCGAGGATGAGGTGTTCAACTTCAACCTCTGCCCCGAGCCCGACCATCACCGTCCGGGCATGATCAACCTGCAGCAGTACTACCTCGAGGACTACCTGGTGCAGCGCGCGCGCAAGCTCCCGAACCTCGAGATGCGCTTCAAGAACAGCGTGATCGCGGTCACCCCCGGCGAGGACGAGGCGAGCCTGCGCGTGGAGACGCCCGACGGCGCCTACACGCTCACCACCGACTGGCTGGTGGTCGCCGACGGCGCGCGCAGTCCGATCCGCACCATGCTCGGGCTGGACATCGACGGCAAGATCTTCATGG
This sequence comes from Thauera phenylacetica B4P, assembly GCF_000310225.1. Taxonomy (GTDB): domain Bacteria; phylum Pseudomonadota; class Gammaproteobacteria; order Burkholderiales; family Rhodocyclaceae; genus Thauera; species Thauera phenylacetica. The sequence goes on along the minus strand of NZ_AMXF01000069.1, from coordinate 15,692 downwards.
ACCGCTTCCTGATCGCCGACGTGGTCATGAAGGCGGACTTCCCCACCGAGCGCTGGTTCTGGTTCGACCCGCCCTTCCACCCCAACCAGTCGGTGCTGCTGCACCGCCAGGCCGACAACGTCTTCCGCATCGACTTCCAGCTCGGCTGGCAGGCCGACCCGGAGCAGGAGAAGAAGCCCGAGAACGTGATCCCGCGCATCCAGGCGATGATCGGCGACGACCGCGAGTTCGAGCTCGAGTGGGTCAGCGTGTACACCTTCCAGTGCCGCCGCATGAACCGCTTCAACCACGGCCGCGTGCTCTTCGTCGGCGACTCGGCGCACCAGGTCTCGCCCTTCGGCGCACGCGGCGCCAACTCCGGCATCCAGGACGCCGACAACCTGGTGTGGAAGCTCGCGCTGGTGATGGACGGCAAGGCCCCCGCCACGCTGCTCGACACCTACGGCGACGAGCGCGGCTTCGCGGCCGACGAGAACATCATGAACTCGACGCGCTCGACCGACTTCATCACCCCCAAGAGCCGCACCAGCAAGACCTTCCGCAACGCGGTGCTGGGCCTGGCCGAGCACCACCCCTTCGCGCGCGCGCTGGTCAACTCCGGGCGCCTGTCGGTGCCGAGCTTCCTCGTGGGCTCGCGACTCAACACCGCCGACGACGCGGTGTTCGCCGGCAACATGGTCCCCGGCGCGCCGATGGACGACGCCCCGATCGCCACCGCCGACGGCGAGTCCTGGCTGCTGCAGGCGCTCGGCGACCGCTTCCAGGTGCTGCACTACGTCGCCGACGCGGCCGACCTCGACGCCGCGAGCGCGGCGGCGCTGCAGTCGCTCGCCGAGGGCGCGATTCCGGTCGAGCCGATCGTGGTCGCCGCGCGCGGCCAGGCCCCGGCCGGCCTGCGCACGCTGACCGACGCCAAGGGCCGCATCCGCGAGCGCTACGACCTGCAGCCCGGCACCACCTACCTCGTCCGCCCCGACCAGCACGTCACCGCGCGCTGGCGCGCCCTCGACCCGGCCCGTGTGCGCGCCGCCGTCGCCCGCGCCACCTGCAACGCCTGAAGGAGATCGCCATGGCCCTGAACACCCAACCCAACCTGTTCGAACCCGGCAAGCGCTACTTCCGCGCCTTCTCGCCCGGCGACGATTTCTACGAGGCCCTGATCGAGACCCACCGCGAGCTCAGCGACGAGCAGAGCGAGATGGTGAATGCCCGCCTGATCCTGCTGCTCGCCAACCATATCGGCGACATCTCCGTGCTGCGCGAGGCGATGAAGCTCGCGCGCGAGGGCGTGGCGGGCGAGGGCTGAGGAGGCCCCGCAACGGAGCGGCGGCGCGCCGATCGCCGGTTCGCAGCTGCCGCAGCTCCTACAGGGGGCGGGACGCGCGGTGGTTTGTGTAGGAGCGCCGGCAGGCGCGAATGCGGCGGTGAATTCCGCACCCGCGTCACCTGCCTGACCGCCGTGTTCGCAGCTGCCGCAGCTCCTACAGGGGGGCGGGACGCGCGGTGGTTTGTGTAGGAGCGCCGGCAGGCGCGAATGCGGCGGTGAATTCCGCACCCGCGTCACCTGCCTGACCGCCGTGTTCGCAGCTGCCGCAGCTCCTACAGGGGGCAGCACGCGCGGCGGTTTGTGTAGGAGCGCCGGCAGGCGCGAATGCAGCGGTGGAATTCCGCACCCGCGTCACCTGCCCGACCGCCGTGTTCGCAGCTGCCGCAGCTCCTACAGGGGGCAGCACGCGCGGTGGTTTGTGTAGGAGCGCCGGCAGGCGCGAATGCGGCGGTGAATTCCGCACCCGCGTCACCTGCCCGACCGCCGTGTTCGCAGCTGCCGCAGCTCCTACAGGGGGGCAGCACGCGCGGCGGTTTGTGTAGGAGCGCCGGCAGGCGCGAATGCGGCGGCGGAATTCCGCACCCGCGTCGATCGCGGGGTCGCCCCGTTCGCAGCTGCCGCAGCGCCTACATGGAGACATCGCGCTTTCCGTGCCTGTGTGGGAGAGGTGGCGTTCGGATCGCCGATTCGCGGCCGGCGGAGCCCCCGTCTACGGATGGCCTGTGAACGCCCCCTCCCTCGCCACATACCCGAACAGCGCCTCGCGGAAGCTCTGCGCCGCTGGCGACAGCGAGCGACCGTTGCGGCTGAAGACGTAGAAGCGTCGGGTCACCACCGGCTCCACCAGCGGGCGCATGTCGAGCCGGTACAGGCGCACCAGCGAGGCGGCGTAGGGAATGCAGATGGTCACGCCGAGCCCGGCGGCGACCATGCTCAGCGCGGTCGACATGAAGGTCACCGTGGTGGCCGGGTCGAGATCGCCCTCGCGCATCGCGGTGTGCAGGTCCACGGAAAGGCGCTCGGTGAACTGCCCCTGCAGGGTGATCAGCGGATGATCGACCAGGTCCGCCCAGCGCACCGTCTCCCGCGCCGTGAGCGCATGCCCCGGCGGAAAGACCGCATGGAAGGGCAGCTCGAAGAGCGGCGTGGCGTCGATGTCCGAGTTGGGGTCGCGCTCGGGGCCGAGGCCGAAATCCACCTCGCCGGAGAAGACCCGCGAGGTCACGCTCTCCACCGCGCAGTCGATCAGGCGGATGTCCACCTGGGGATGTTCCGCCCGGTAGGCCGCGATCACCTCGGGCAGCAGCGTGCAGGCCATCAGCTGCGGCGCCGCCACCCGCACCACCCCCTTCTTGAGCGCCTTGAGGTTGGCGACCTCGTCGAGCACGCCGTCGAGATCGGCGAGGATCTTGTCGATCAGCGGGTAGATGCCGCGCCCGATGTCGGAGAGCTGGATGCGGCGCGTGCTGCGGTCGAACAGGCGCACGCCCAGCGACTGCTCCAGCTCCTTGATCAGGCCGCTGAGCGCGGACTGGGTGATGAACAGGCTCTCGGCCGCGAGCGTGAAGCTGCCGCTGCGGGCCACCGCGATGAAGGCGCGCAGCTGGCGCAAGGTGATATTCATCGGATTATCCGATAAGTCGATCTGAAAAAGCTGTTTGAATGATAGAGGCTTTTGGACTGTAATGGCGTCACGACTTATCCGGCGATAAACGCAACGCAGCGCCGGATCCCGACAACGAGGAAGGACGAGGAGACCGCAATGACCCCGATCGTGAAGAAGATCCATCACGTCGCCTACCGCTGCAAGGACGCGCTCGAGACCGCGCGCTGGTACGAGAAGCACCTCGGCATGAAGCTCGTGCTGTCGATCGCCGAGGACGCCGTGCCCTCGACCGGCGAGCCCGATCCCTACATGCACATCTTCATGGACGCCGGCATGGGTAACGTGCTCGCCTTCTTCGAGCTGCCCACGCGCGCGCCGATGGGTCGCGACGAGAACACCCCGGCCTGGACCCAGCACCTTGCGCTGGAGGTCGACTCGATGGAGACCCTGCTCGCCGCCAAGACCCGCCTCGAATCCGCGGGCATCCAGGTCGTTGGCCCCACCGACCACGCGCTCTTCAAGTCGATCTACTTCTTCGACCCCAACGGCCACCGCCTCGAGCTCGCCTGCAACACGAACCTGCCCGGCATGCTGGAGGCGCTCGACAAGGTCAAGTGGGACATGCTCGAGGAGTGGGCGCAGACGAGGAAGGCCCCCAAGCACGCCGCGTGGATGCACGACGGCAGCTACAAGGAGATGTTCAAGTGAAACTCGCCACCCTCAAGCAAGGCGGCCGCGACGGCACCCTGGTCGTCGTCAGTCGCGACCTCACCCGCTGCCGCGCCGTGCCGGCGATCGCCCGCAGCCTGCAGGCCGCGCTCGACGACTGGCAGGCCTGCGAGCCGCAGCTGCGCCAGGTGTATGAGGCGCTCAACAGCGGCGCGGTCGACGCCCAGCCCTTCGACCAGGCCGCCTGCGCCTCGCCGCTGCCGCGCGCCTACCAGTGGGCCGACGGCTCGGCCTACATCAACCACGTCGAGCTGGTGCGCAAGGCCCGCAACGCCGAGATGCCGCCCTCGTTCTACACCGACCCGCTGATGTACCAGGGCGGCTCGGACAGCTTCATCGGCCCGCGCGACGCGGTGGTGGCCGACGAGGCCTGGGGCATCGACTTCGAGGCCGAGGTCACCGTGGTGACCGGCGACGTGCCGATGGGCGCCACCCCCGCCGAGGCGGCGAAGGCGATCCGCCTGGTGATGCTGGTGAACGACGTCAGCCTGCGCAACCTCATCCCCAACGAGCTCGCCAAGGGCTTCGGCTTCTTCCAGTCCAAGCCGGCCTCGGCCTTCAGCCCGGTGGCGGTCACGCCCGACGAGCTGGGCGACGCCTGGAAGGACGCCAAGGTGCATCTGCCGCTGGTGGTGCACCTCAACGGCAAGCTCTTCGGCAAGCCCGAGGCCGGCGACGACATGACCTTCGACTTCGGCCAGCTCGTCGCCCACGTGGCGAAGACGCGCGAGCTCGAGGCCGGCTCGATCATCGGCTCGGGCACGGTCTCGAACAAGCAGGGCGACCTGTGGGGTTCGTCCATCGACCACGGCGGCGTCGGCTACTGCTGCCTCGCCGAGGTGCGCACCTACGAGACCATCGAGCAGGGCAAGCCGGCCACGCCCTTCATGCGCGACGGCGACGTCGTGCGCGTCGAGATGTTCGACCGCCAGGGCGCGAGCGTCTTCGGCACCATCGAGAACCGCGTCGCCGCGCTGCGCGGCTGACCCGGACCGCCTGCCCGAGGCCGCGCAGAGGGCCGCGGCAGGCGCCCCGCAATCCATTCGAGCACCAGGCCGTCGGCATGCCCGCCGCGGCCGTCCCGACCCCGACCGGAGAGAGACACATGAACAAGAAGACCCTGATCGGCATCGCCGTCGCCACCCTGATCGCCGGCCCCGCCAAGGCCGAGGAGATCGTCCTCAAGGTGGCGCACTTCTGGCCCGCCACCGCGCTCAGCCAGCAGAAGATCCTCGAACCCTGGTGCGCGAAGATCGCCGCCGAGTCGAACAGCCGCCTCAAGTGCCAGATCTTCCCCGCCATGCAGCTCGGCGGCACGCCGGCGCAGCTGATCCAGCAGGCCGCCGACGGCGTCGCCGACATCGTGTGGACCCTGCCCGGGTACACCGCCGGCCGCTTCCCCTCGGTGGAGGTGTTCGAGCTGCCCTTCCTGACCCGCAACGCCGAGGGTGCGAGCCGCGCCGCCTGGGAGTACTACGAGCAGTTCGGCAAGAAGGACTTCGAGGCCGTCCGGCCGCTCGCCTTCCACGTCCATGATGCCGGCCACATCCACAACAACAAGCGCGAGATCAAGAGCCTGGCCGACTTCCGCGGCCTCAAGATGCGCGCGCCGACGCGGCTCACCAACCGCATGATCGCCCACCTCGGCGCCACCCCGGTGGCGATGCCGATGCCGCAGACCCCCGAGGCGGTGTCCAAGGGCGTGGTCGACGGCTACGTGCTGCCGTGGGAGGTCATCCCGACCATGAAGCTGCACGAGATGACCAAGTTCCACACCGAGATGGACCCCTCGCAGCCCTCGCTGTACACCACCTTCTTCACCATCGCGATGAACAAGGCCAAGTACGAGAGCCTGCCCGACGACCTCAAGAAGGTCATCGACGCCAACTCCGGCGCCGAGCTGTCGGCGCAGATCGGCCGCGCCTGGGACGAGTCGGCGCCGGCCGCGCGCAAGCTGGCGCAGGAGCGCGGCAACCAGTTCCACACCATCCCCGCCAGCGAAGCCGGCGCCTGGGTCAAGGTCGGCGACCGCCTCGCCGAGGAGTGGGTGAAGGAAGTCAGCGCCAAGGGCTACCCCGGCCAGGAGATGCTCGACAGCGCGCGCGCGCTGATCGCCAAGCACAGCAAGTAAATCGAGCTCCGGACCGACGGGCATGTCGTCTTCGATATGCCCAGGATGCTCACGTTTCCGGGTCGCCGGGCATCCCTTTCGGGTGCTCGCGCAGGGAGCCCCGCCTCCCCCCCTTCGGCTTAGGCAGAGGACTTCGCATGCCCTCTCCGCATGCCCTGCCAGCCGGCAATAGATCGAGACCGACATGTGCAATAACAAACCCTTCATGGCTGCCATTGGCGCTGCCATGTGTGCAACCGCATTGCTGTTTTCCGCCACGGCGCAGGCCCAGGCTCCTTCCCCGGCGCAAACCGCGTCCGGTACGCGACTCGTGCTGCTCGGGACTGCCGGCGGACCGTCGATCAAGAAGGCGCGTGCCCAGCCTTCCAACGCGTTGATCGTCAATGGCGAGGTCTATGTGATCGATACCGGTAACGGGGTCGCCCGACAGATGGCGCTCGCCGGTATCGACGCCAAGAAGCTGCGCGCCGTCTTCATCACGCACAACCATTCGGACCACATGGCCGACTACGGCACCCTGTTGCTGCGCGCAGCGTCGAGCGGACTGAAAAACACGGTGCACACCTTCGGCCCACCCCCGCTCTCGATGATGAACAAGGCCTACATGGCCTTCGCAGACTGGGATGTCCAGCTCCGTGTGCGTGACGAGGCGAAGCCCGAGCTCGCGGACAGGGTCAAGGTGCGCGAGATCTTCCAGGACGGGGTGATCTATCAGGACGAGAACGTCAAGGTGACGGCTTTCGAGGTGCCGCACGGTGCGGCCTCGCCGTCGTACGGGTATCGCTTCGACACGCCGCACAAATCAATCCTGTTCTCCGGGGATACCACGAAGAGCGACAACTTGATCAAGCATGCTCAGGGCGTCGATATCCTCGTCCACGAGATTGTCAGCGTGCATGGTGCGGAGGCGATCGGTGAGCGCATCGACCCGGGCAACAAGGAGCTCGTGCGTCATATCGTGGAAGCTCATACCAAGCCTGACGAGGTCGGCGAAGTGGCGACTGCGGCGAACGTCGGCAAGCTCGTCCTGACTCACTTCGTGCCCACGGGGCTGCCCAAGTTCGACAACCCCCAGGCGTGGATCGATTCGGTCAGACAAACCTATGCCGGTGAGATTGTCGTCGGTGAGGACCTGATGGCCATCGAGTGATGGTGTCGCACCCGGGTTTCGAACATGGACCGGGTGCGCACTTCCATGACGACAAAGGGAGATCCAGCATGGCAGAAGTCATCCCCCAGCTCGACGAGCAGGTCGACCCCGGGCCGCGCGACGCGGTCGGGCATTTCCTCTTCGCGTGGTCGCAGCTCTCGGCGCTCGGCGGCGCGGTGCTGTTGTTCGGCGCCTGCGCGCTGTCGGTGTACAGCGTGGTCGGGCGCTGGTTGTTCGATGCCCCGGTGCTCGGCGACGTCGAGATGGTGCAGATGGCCTGTGCGCTCGCGATCGCGGCGTGCCTGCCCTACGCGCAGATGAAGAACGCGCACGTGATCGTCGACTTCTTCACCGCCAACGCCTCGGTGGGCGTGCGCCGCACGCTCGACCGCATCGCCTCCCTCGTGCTCGCCGTCGCCGCCGCGGTGATCGCCTGGCGCAGCTTCGTCGGCGCGGTCGAGGCGGCCAACTCCGGCGAGAGCAGCATGATCCTCGGCTGGCCGCTGTGGTGGTCCTACCTCACGCTGGGGCCCGGCTTCCTGCTGCTGGCGCTCACCGGCCTGTACACCGCCTGGAAGGGCAGCATGCACAACGAAGTGGGTGAGCAATGAGCAGCGTGACGATCGGTTTCCTCGTCGGCGGCCTGACCCTGGCGCTGCTCGCCGTCCGCATCCACATCGGCATGGCGATGCTGGTGGGCGGCTCGATCGGCTACATCGCCGTGTCGGGCTGGGCCCCGCTGATGAGCTATTTCAAGCACCTCGCCTACAGCCGCTTCTCGGTGTATGACCTGTCGGTGGTGCCGCTCTTCCTGCTGATGGGCAACATCGCCTCGCACGGCGGCTTGTCGCGCCGGCTGTTCGAGGCCACCAACGCCTTCCTCGGCCACTACCGCGGCGGCGTGGCGATGAGCGCGATCGGCGCCTGCGCCGGCTTCGGCGCGATCTGCGGCTCCTCGCTCGCCACCGCGGCGACGATGGGCAAGGTTGCCCTGCCCGAGCTGCGCCGCAACCGCTACTCGCCCGCGCTCGCCACCGGCGCACTCGCCGCCGGCGGCACGCTCGGCATCCTGATCCCGCCCTCGGTGGTGCTGGTGATCTACGCCATCCTCGCCGAGCAGAACGTCGCCGCGATGTTCATGGCCGCGCTCATCCCCGGCCTGATCGCCATGTTCGGCTACATGCTGGTGGTGGCGATCTACGCCCGCGTGGTGCCCGATGCCGGCCCCGCCTCGGCGCGCATGAGCTGGCCGCAGCGCATGGCGGCGGTGGCCCGGGTGTGGCCGATCGTGACCGTGTTCGTGGTGGTGATCGGCGGCATCTACGGCGGCATCTTCACGCCCACCGAGGCCGCCGCCGTGGGCACCATCGCCACCACCGCGCTCGCCGTGCTGTCGCGCGAGCTCGACTTCAAGGGCTTTACCCATGCGGTGTTCGGCGCCGCCGAGTCGACCGCGATGATCTTCCTGATTCTGCTCGGCGCCGACGTGCTCAACGCCTTCCTCGCGCTCTCGCAGATGCCGCAGGCGCTGGCGCAGTGGGTGCTCGGCAGCGGGCTGTCGCCGGCGGCGGTGCTGATCGGCATCATCCTGGTGTACCTGCTGCTCGGCTGCGTGATGGACAGCCTGTCCATGATCCTGCTGACCATCCCGATCTTCCTGCCGATCGTCATGGGGCTCGACTACTGGGGGCTGAACCCGACCGACAAGGCCATCTGGTTCGGCATCCTCGCGCTGATGGTGGTCGAGATCGGCCTCATCACCCCGCCGGTGGGCATGAACGTGTTCATCATCAACAGCCTGGCGAAGGACATCCCGATGCGCGAGACTTTCCGCGGCGTGCTGCCCTTCCTGGCCTCCGACCTGGTGCGCATCGCGCTGCTGGCCCTGTTCCCGGCCCTGTCGCTGTGGCTGGTGCACCTGCTCGGCGGCTGAGCCGTGCGACTTCGTCGAGGACGTCGAACATGAAGCTCCACACCTATTTCCGCAGCTCCGCGGCCTACCGCGTGCGCATCGCGCTGAACCTCAAGGGCCTGGACTACGAGGCCGTGCCGGTGCACCTGGTGCGCGGCGGCGGCGAGCACCGCCAGCCCGCCTATCTCGGGCTCAACCCCGCCGGGCTGGTGCCCGCGCTGGAGGACCAGGGCCAGGTGCTGACGCAGTCGCTGGCGATCGTCGAGTATCTCGAGGAGACCCATCCGCAGCCTGCGCTGCTGCCCGCCGCGGCGCTCGACCGCGCCCGCGTGCGCGCGATCGCGCAGGCGATCGCCTGCGACATCCACCCGGTGAACAACCTGCGCGTGCTGCAGTACCTCACGCGCGAGCTCGGCGCGAGCGAGGAACAGAAGAACGCCTGGTACCGGCACTGGATCGGCGTCGGCCTGCAGGCGGTGGAGGCGATGCTCGCCGGCGATGCGCGCACCGGCGCGTTCTGCCACGGCGACACGCCCGGCCTGGCCGACTGCTGCCTGGTGCCGCAGGTCTTCAACGCCCGCCGCTTCGGCTGCGACCTGTCGGCGATGCCCACGGTGCTGCGCATCGCCGACCACTGCGCCGGGCTGGAGGCTTTCCGCCGCGCCGCGCCCGAGGTCCAGCCCGACGCCGAGTAAGCCTGACGCCGAGTAAGCCCGACGCCGAGTAAGCCTGGCGCCCCCGCCGCGCGGGGGCGCCAGGGTGATGCCTGCGCCCGGCGGATGCTCGCCCGTCCGCGGCCCGCCGCTTCCATACGACCCCATCCGCGCGCATCCCGATTGGCGCGCCATCCGACTTCGAGAGATCTGCCATGAGCCCTGACCAGCCCCTGTGGACCCCGTCCCCCGAGCGCATCGCCGCCGCCAGCGTGACCGCCTTCCGCCTCGCGGCCGAGCGGCGCTGGGGCGTGGCGCTGCCCGACTACGAGGCGCTGCACGCCTGGTCGGTGGCGCAGCCCGAGCAATTCTGGACCAGCGTGTGGGAGGGCGACGGCGTCGGCGGCGGCGTGATCGGCACGCGCGGCGAGCGCGTGCTGGTCGATGGCCACAGGATGCCCGGCGCGAAGTGGTTCCCCGACGCCCGCCTGAACTTCGCGCAGAACCTGCTGCGCTCGCGCGACGCGCGCGACGCGATCGTGTTCTGGGGCGAGGAGCGCGTGAAGAACCGCATGAGCCACGGCGAGCTCTACCGCGCGGTGGCGCACTTCGCCGCGGCGCTCAAGGAGCAGGGCGTGGTCGCCGGCGACCGCGTCGCCGCCTACATGCCCAACCTGCCCGAGACCGTCGTCGCCATGCTCGCCGCGGCCAGCCTCGGCGCCATCTTCACCTCGGCCTCGCCCGACTTCGGCGTGCAGGGCGTGCTCGACCGCTTCGGCCAGACCGAGCCCAAGGTGCTGGTGGCCTGCGACGGCTACTACTACGGCGGCAAGACGGTCGATGTGCTCGGCAAGCTCGGCGAGATCGTCGGGCAGCTGCCCTCGGTCAAGCGCGTCGTGGTCGTGCCCTATGTGCACCGCGAGCACGACCTCTCGCACGTGCCGCACGCGCGCCTGTACGCCGACTTCGTCGCCCCCTTCCACTTCGTCGACGACATCGAGTTCGCGCAGCTACCCTTCGACCACCCGCTCTACATCATGTACTCCTCGGGCACCACCGGCGTCCCGAAGTGCATCGTGCACTGCGCCGGCGGCGCACTGCTGCAGCATCTCAAGGAGCACAAGCTGCACGGCGACATGAAGCCGGGCGACCGCGTGTTCTACTTCACCACCTGCGGCTGGATGATGTGGAACTGGCTGGTGTCCGCACTCGCCGCCGAGGCTACGCTGCTGCTCTACGACGGCTCGCCCTTCGCCGGCGACAACCGCATCCTGTTCGACTACGCCGACGCCGAACACATGACGCACTTCGGCACCTCGGCCAAGTTCCTCGACGCCGCCGCCAAGTTCGGGCTCAAGCCGCGCGAGACCCACAGGCTCGACACGGTGCGCGCCATGATGAGCACCGGCAGCCCGCTGGTGCCCGAAGGCTTCGACTACGTCTATCGCGACATCAAGGCCGACCTGCAGCTCTCCTCGATCTCGGGCGGCACCGACATCATCTCCTGCTTCGTGCTCGGCTCCCCGGTGCTGCCGGTGTGGCGCGGCGAGATCCAGTGCCGCGGGCTGGGCATGGCGGTGGACGTGTGGGACGACGACGGCAAGCCCGTGCGCGGCGAAAAGGGCGAGCTGGTGTGCAGCAAGCCCTTCCCGGTGATGCCGATCGGCTTCTGGAACGACGCCGACGGCAGCAAGTACCACGCCGCCTACTTCGATCGCTTCGACAACGTGTGGTGCCACGGCGACTTCTGCGAAATCACCGCGCACGGCGGGCTGGTCATCTACGGCCGCTCGGACGCCACGCTCAACCCCGGCGGGGTGCGCATCGGCACCGCGGAGATCTACCGCCAGGTCGAGAAGCTGCACGAGGTCGTCGAGTCGCTGGTGATCGGGCAGGACTGGCCGCCGCAGAACCCCAGCGACGTGCGCGTGGTGCTGTTCGTGAAGCTGCGCGAGGGGCTCGCGCTCGACGACGAGCTGGTGCGCCGCATCCGCCAGACCATCCGCGACAACACCACGCCGCGCCACGTGCCGGCCAAGGTGCTGCAGGTGGCGGACATCCCGCGCACCAAGAGCGGCAAGATCGTCGAACTGGCGGTGAGGAACGTGGTGCATGGGCGCGCGGTGAAGAACCAGGAGGCGCTCGCCAACCCCGAGGCGCTGGCGCACTTCCGCGACCGCGCCGAGCTGCAGGGCTGAGGAGCCGCGCGCTGTGCGGCCGATGGTCGCTCGACGGCGGCCCGACCCGCGCCGCGCGCCGTAAGACCGGTCGCGCGGCCTGTCGTTGGCGGGAGGATTGCGTTGATCGATCGCTCGGTCGCGAGCTTTTTTCCCCATCGGCTCGCGCCGGGCTGTATCTTTCGGCCCGCCTCGCCGCCCAATGGAGTCCCGATGTCGCGTGCATTCGTCGTACTTGCCCTTTCGATGCTGCTCGGTATCCAGCCGGTCACCACCGATCTCTACCTGCCCGCGCTGCCTGCGCTGACCCAGCAGCTCGGCGCCAGCGTCGCCCAGGCGCAGCTCACACTGTCCGGCCTGCTGCTCGCGTTCGGGCTGTCCCAGCTCGTGTGGGGGCCCGTCTCGGATCGCTTTGGCCGGCGACCGGTCCTGCTGGTCGGCCTCGCGACCTATGTGGTGGCGGCGATCGGCTGCACGTTCGCCCCGTCGATGGAGGCCTTGCTGGTGGGGCGCATCGTCCAGGGCGTGGCGATGGGCGCTTCGGTGATGTGTGCCCGTGCGCTGGTGCGCGACCTGTACACGCCGGAGGCGGGTGCGCGTGCGATCAGCAAGGGGCTGTCGGGGCTCGGGGTGATCGCCTGCCTGAGCGTTCCGGTCGGTGGCCTGCTCGCGGAGTTCCTCGGCTGGCGGGTCGCGCTCGGGGCGCTGGCGGTGTTCGGTGCGCTGACCTTCGGCCTGATCGTGTGGCATTTCAAGGAAACGCTCCCGCGCCGCGATCCCGATGCCTTGCGCCCGCGCAAGCTGCTGCAGACCTGGGGCACGATCCTGCGCCATCCCACCTTCCGCGCCTTCGCGCTGCTCGCCGCCTCCACCTATGGCGGCTTGTTCACGCTCCTCGCCGCCTCGTCCTTCGTGTTCATCCGGCTGCTCGGCCTGTCGCGCCTGGAGTACGGCGCGCTCATGATGTCGACCGCGCTCGCCTATCTGGTCGGGACCTTCCTCTGCCGCAGCCTGCTCCGACGCTTTGGCGTGCATAAGACGGTCGCGATCGGTGGCGGTCTCTCGCTCGTCGGCGGCAGCCTGCTCGGCGTGATCGGCTTGTTCGGCCCGGACCGGGTGTGGATGCTTCTTCCGCCCGTGCTGATCTACATGCTGGGGCACGGCATACACCAGCCCTGCGGCCAGGCAGGGGCGGTAGGCCCCTTCCCTCAGGCCGCAGGCGCGGCGTCCGCGCTCAGCGGTTTCCTGATGATGGTGTTTGCGTTCGCGATGGGGCAGTGGCTGGGCGCGAACATGGACGACAGCGTCCTGCCGCTCACCAACGGCCTGTGGTTCTGGGGCGTCGTGACCGCCGCGGTGGCCTGGGGACTTGTCGGCCGTACGCAGCGCGAGGCTTGAGGTGTGGGCGGCTCCGATGGGTACGGGGCTTTTCCAATGACCGCATTCGCGCCTGCCGACGCTCCTGCATGGAACTCGCCGGATCAGATCGCGCCGGCCGCGCGCAGTGCTGCGATGCGGGCGTCGTCGTAACCCAGCCCGGCCAGCACCGCGTCGGTGTGTTCGCCCAGCGCCGGCCCGATCCACTCGCTGCCGCCCGGCGTGGCCGACAGCTTCGGCACCACACCCGGCATGCGGCAGTCGCGGCCATCGGGCAGCGTCACCGTGTGCAGCATCTCGCGGGCGAGGAATTGCGGGTCGGCGAACATGTCCGCCACCGAGTAGATGCGCGAGGCCGGCACCTCGGCCGCGGCCAGCGTCGCCAGCACCGCGGCCTCGTCGTGCTGCGCCACCCAGGCGTCGATGAGCGCGTACAGCTCGTCGCGGCGCGCGTCACGGCCGCCGTTGTCGGCGAGCGTCGGGTCCTCGGCGAGGTCCTCGCGCCCCATCGCGCGCATCAGCCTGCGGAAGATCGCGTCGCCGTTCGCGCCGATGGTGATGTGGCGTCCGTCGCGGGTGGTGTGGGTGTTCGACGGCGTGATGCCCGGCATGATGTTGCCGGTGCGCTCGCGCACGAAGCCGAACACGTCGAACTCCGGCACCAGCGACTCCATCATCGCGAACACCGCCTCGTAGAGCGCGACATCCACCACCTGGCCCGCGCCGCCATTGACCTCGCGATGGCGCAGCGCCATCAGCGCGCCGAGCGCCCCCCACAGCGCGGCGATCGAGTCGCCGATCGAGATCCCGGTCTTCACCGGCGGGCGGTCGGGAAAGCCGGTCACGTAGCGCAGCCCGCCCATCGACTCACCGATCGCGCCGAAGCCCGGCTGCTGCGCCATCGGCCCGCTCTGGCCGAAGCCCGACAGGCGCACCATCACCAGGCCGGGGTTGATCTTCGCCAGCGCCTCCCAGCCCAGGCCGAGCTTGTCGAGCACGCCGGGGCGGAAGTTCTCCACCACGATGTCGGCCTCGGCCACCAGCCGGCGCACCACCTCGACGCCGTCCGGGTGCTTGAGGTTCACCGTCACCGACTTCTTGTTGCGCGCCTGCAGGTACCACCACAGCGAGGTGCCCTCGTAGAGCTTGCGCCACTTGCGCAGCGGGTCGCCGCCGTCGGGGGATTCGATCTTGATCACCTCGGCGCCGAACTCGGCGAGGATGCGCGCGGCGAAGGGGCCGGCGATGAGGGTGCCGAGCTCGACGACCTTGAGGCCGGCGAGGGGTTTGGTGGGTGTGGTCATGGTGGGGCGGGGCGGTGAAAGGAATGGGGTCATTATCCCAGTGTCGGCCGGAAGATCCTTGCATCGCGTCGCCGAGCCGGAGCGGGCGATAATCGAAACCTCATTCAACAAGCCCGTCGAACTCCATGTTCCCTCTCGACCGCCGCCAGTTCTCGCCCTCCGCCGCGCGCAACCGCGATCCCATCCTCGCCGTGCTGCAACGCGCATTGCCGACCACGGGCCTGGTGCTCGAGCTCGGCAGCGGCACCGGCGAGCACACGGTGCATTTTGCCCGCCACCTCCCCGCGCTGCGCTGGCAGCCGAGCGAGGCCGACCCCGCGGCGCTGGCCTCGATCACCGACTGGGTGGCGCACGCTGCGCTGCCCAACGTGTTGCCGCCGCTGTGCTTCGACCTCGCCGCCACGCCCTGGCCGGTCGCTGCGGCGGATGCGGTCGTGGCGATCAACGTGCTGCACTACTCGCCCTGGCCGACCACGCCCGCGCTGTTTGCCGGCGCGGCCGAGGTGCTGCCCGCGGGCGGCGTGGTGGTCTGCTACGGACCCTACCGCCGCGGCGGCGCGCACACTGCGCCGAGCAACGCCGACTTCGACGAATGGCTGTGCAGCATCGATGCGCGCTTCGCGGTGCGCGACCTGGAGGCGGTGGAGGGCGAGGCGCTGCGCTGCGGCTTCGTGCTGGAGGAGGTGGTCGACATGCCGGCCAACAACCTCAGCCTGGTGTTCCGTCGCGGCGGAGGGCGCGAGGCCGGCGCATGATGCCCGCGGCGGCCGCATCGGCGACAATCCTGCGCGCTGCCTTTCCACGCTCCTGAACGACTCCCGAGGCTCCCATGCCGATCTTCTGGCGACCGCAATTCCGTATCGGCCACGACGACATCGACGCCGACCACCGCTACCTGATCCTGCTGATCAACACAGTGGAGCTCGTGTTGCGCTTCCCCGACGACCCGCGCAACGTCGACCTGGCGCTGGCCGAGCTGCGGCGCTATGCCGAATATCACTTCGAGCGCGAGGAGCGCATCCAGATCGCCTACGGCTACCTCCACCTCGACCAGCACAAGCGCGAGCACCGCGCGCTGCTGGCCGAGATCGACGTCCTCGCGCAACGCATCCATGCCACGCTCGAGGACCCGGACGGCGGCGTGGAGGGCGTCAAGGAGCAGAGCGGTGAGATCACCGCCTTCCTGCGCAAGTGGCTGGTCGATCACGTGATGAAGGCGGACATGCTTCTTGTGCCGCTGTTCCGCAAGCCGGTCGTGCGTTAGGAGAAGCGAATTGAGCGACAAGTCGTTGATGAATGGCGCAGGCCACGCTGCCGACGGGTGTT